>NZ_CP046455.1:2487348-2798267 GCF_009734425.1 Corynebacterium occultum | reverse complement strand
GGTGGAAATCCGGCTGATATTGGTGGCGTGTTTCACTGCTGGATCCCTTCGAGGGTGAGCTGAAAATCGAGGCTGGCACCCTGGGCGGAATTCGGGGCAGTGAGAGACAAGGTGGTGGCCAGGCACATCTTTTGGATGGCATCCGGAGCTACGGTGATTCCCAGGTCACCGCTGCTGAAAGGTGCTGTGCCCTGCCAGGAAGATCCGGGGGCCGGTACCTCGCATCCGCTGCCGGAGTCTGGCCAGAGGTTGAAGATCAATGCTTGAGCGAATTCCTCTTGCGCGGAGGAGGGTTGTGCCTCTACCTCGGTCGCAGCAGTGTTCCAGGTCAGGGTATCCACCGCCAATCCGAGAGCCACGGTGCCGGTGTTGTGCACGCTAAACGGAACGGATGTTGTCTGTCCGGGAAACAGCGGGGTGGGAGCGAGAGCTTCTGGAGACTGGATATCCATATCTGCGTTGCCCGCGGTGAGCACCGCCCCGGGGATCACCACATCGGAGCTCCACATCGCGTGGGTGCCGCCGGCGGCACTGACAGTGAGGAGAACCACCCCGGCCAATCCGGCGGCAGTCATCAGGAGACGTGATGACCACGATGTCATGTGTGGGGATCCCTTTACTGTGATTTTCTACTGCGGATTGTTGGTGTTGGTCTGAGTGAGCTTGACACTCATGTCGCTGATGTCCACGGAGCCGTTCATGGCATCCTCATCCGTTGCGGTACCGGCGGCGAAGGGGAATTCCAGTCTCACTGAGACGAGGACATCCTCGACAATGGTGCCGCTGCCAGCATTGATGGCATAGGTGCCGTCAGCATTCGAGGTGATTCGGTTACTTTCCGGGGTCAGCTCTAGCATGGCCTCTTTCTCCAGATGTGCGGAGAGAGCCTCGCTCGCCCAGTCACCTGGGGTGGCCGTGATGGCAGCGTCGGTCAGTTCCAGAGAAGCCGTCAGGTTGTCACCTTCAGCTTCCAGCTTGACCAGGGTGGTGTACTCCACGACATCACCCGGCACGATGCGGAATGCAGAGATATCCTCCACCTTCTGCTCATTGACTTCCCAGGTGGCGGGACCCTCGGACGGCAGCAGGCGGAGGTGGCCGGCGGCCACGGCACCGCCGGTGATGGTGGCATCGGCATTCCAGGACATGAAGGTGCCGGCGCCGCCGAGCAGCAAGATCGTACCGGCAGCAGCAGCGAGGGAACCCTTGGCGAGCTTGTTCATTATTTTTCCTTTGAAGATGAACCCTTCAATTCACCGCGTCTGCAAATTTGGGCGCGCTGAAGAAAGGTGAAAAGGGATGAGGGGCTGGCGCGATCCTTCCTGGGACAAAATCCGGGTATCAGGTCACGCCAGCAGAAACGCAGAAGGTTAACTTCAGGTTAACTCGTGCTCTCTGAGGAAAAATATATGTGACAAGGCCACAAAGTCGCAAGTAAATAATGCGGGAAAATCATGTTTTAATAGAAATGTTTCCTGACAATATAAAGCATAAAGTCGTTCCTAGCTGGCTTTATTACATTTCTGGCCCAGGGTCCTGAACCTCGCCTATTGGTAGCATTTCCCCCCATGGGGGGTAGGGAACATTCTTTGCTTGATGAAGTAAATAAGTTCACGCTGTGAGAAAGTCTTGTTGGGTACGGCGATGATCTGCCTGATCGCTTGGTGCGCGTGCGCATTAAGACCCATCCAAGATGGTGTAAATCGTTCGGGTGACGGGTAGGTCAAAGTCTCTTTGGCCGGGTTTCGAACCTAGGGGCGAGAAAGAAGGTTGTGCTCTCCCCTTGGGGATAAGATTCCTCCCGACACTTACCTGGACAACTCTTGGGAGACTGCTGTGCGTAAATTTTTAGCCGGAGCCTGTGCTGGCATCATCGGGATCAGTGCGCTGGTGACCCCCGCTGCGGCGCAGGACCTTCCCGAGCCTCCGATGGCAGAGGCTCCAGCTGACCTGGCCCACGAAGAGGGGCAGGGCAGTTCTTTGAGCAGTGGCTCTTCTGCTGACAGTGATCTTCTGGTCGGTGGGATCATGGTCGCCGGCGTGCTGGGGGCAGCCGCGGCAGGCGGGGCCTGGGCAGTGCAGCAGGGCCTGATCCCGAACCCGCTGCCGGGCATCATTCCGGGGCCGGCACCCGCACCGCAGGCTCCGGCCCCTGCTCCGGTGGTACAGCCGACCCCGGTGTTAAATAATTGTGGCTTCGGGGAGAAGGAAGTACGTCCTACGTATATCTTGCTCTACTGCGGTGATGGACATTCAGCGCTCAACGACATCACCTGGAACTCCTGGAGCATTGACGGAGCTTCAGGTCGAGCTCTGCTTCGTGAACTCACGTGCGATCCGAGCTGTGCCACCGGTGGTGCCACCTATCGATGGGTTGACTTCACCCTTGGTGGTCTCGTGTGGAAGAACGGTGAGCCGCAGTTCACTCGTGCTTATGTTGTTGGCGGGCGTGAGTACCGCATCGATTAATCGAGCGGACCTGATGGCCTCCCGCGGGCGTCGATAAGCAAGAAGCCTCAGGTCGCAAGGTGACCTGAGGCTTCGTGCATTAGCGGGCTTTAACCAGCTGAGCGTGCCAACTCGGCACGGTTGGAACTGCGGTGAGTTAGTACTCGATGCCCATCTCATCCAGGACAGCTGCCAGGGTGGAGGGGTAGTCGGTGATGATGCCGTCGACACCGGCCTCAATCTGCTCGTGCATGGTGGCGGCATCATTGATCGTCCACGGTGCCACGGTAAGGCCCCGCTCGTGTGCGGTGGCCACGAACTCCGGGGTGGCTACGGGGTTGTAGTCAGCATCCCCGGCGGAGGCGCCATAGGGCTGGGCGTAACCGGGGGAGAGGACCTCGATATCCAGCTGATCGACGGCCGCGAAGATATCACCGTTGACAGCGTCATAGTCGACCTCACCGGTCCACATTGAACCGGACTTCCAGGTGGAGTCATCCCAGAGAATTGCCAGCGGAATTTCCGGCTCCTGTTCGCGCACCAGCGGCAGGGTACGCCAGTCGAAGGACTGGATCATGGTGCGCTTTTCCACGCCGTACTCCTGCACGACGGGCACGATGGCGTCGACGAACTCCTCCGGGGTGGCGGAGTCGGCACGGTTCTCGCCTTCGATCTTGGTCTCAATGTTGAAGTGGACATCGGTGCCCTCCGCGATGTCGAAGACCTCGCTGAGCTGGATGAGCTTATTGCCTTCGACTGCTTCGGCATCCGGGTAACCGGGCAGCACCTTATCGCAGTTCAGGGTCTGCAACTGAGCCCAGGAAAGCTCGTGGACCAGGTTGCCGACATAGGGGAATTCCGGGTCATCGGCGGTGGCGGGCGCGGTATCGGAGCACTTATCTGCCTGGATGGAGGGATCGTGCCAGACGACGGGGACATTGTCCTCGGACAGGACGATATCGAACTCCAAGGTGGTCGCGCCCAGGGCGATCGACTCCTCGAAGGCCCGGGCGGATTCCTCGGTCCACTCCCCGCGGCCACCCCGATGGGACTGCAGGTCAAAGGTTTGGGGCAGGTTCGCTGCAGCATCGACGACAGGGGTGGTGTCCTCGGATGAGGAGGACAACGAAGAGCTGGAGGAGGACAGCTGGGAGGGCATGGTCCAGGCTCCGAGAGACAGTGCCAGCGGCACAACGGTAATGGCAGCGGCGATGGTGCGGTGTTTCATGAGTTCTCCTCAATGCATTCCACCAGTGATAGGTGGTCGTTTTTAAGTGATAGGCGTGTCGTATCTAGCGAAGTCGAACCTACGCACTGAGAACAACCAACAGGAGAACCTGCGGTAGAGGAGAGGTGAAATCTCCGCCTGGGGCACGCTTTTTGCTGTCACACGGTGGTCATCGCGCTGCCGCCGTAGCAGGTGCGCCCCGCCCACCCGGACCCAAGCGGGGGCGTCGATAAGCGAAAACCCTCAGGTCAGCTGACCTGAGGGTTTTCTGCGTGGCCGGACTACTGCTTGTAGCTGACCAGGAAGTTGCCGAGCCGCTCGATGGCGTTCTCCAGCTGGGAGGCCCAGGGGAGGGTGACCACCCGGAAGTGATCGTGCTCCGGCCAGTTGAAACCGGTGCCCTGCACCATGAGGATCTTCTCGGAACGGAGGATATCCAGCATCAGCTGGGAATCATCATGGATCTCGTAGACATTCGGATCCAACTTCGGGAAGGCATAGAGCGCACCCTTGGGCTTGACCACGCTGACACCGGGGATCTCATTGAGCTTCTCCACGGCCACGTCACGCTGCTTGTGCAGACGTCCCTGCTCAGCAGTCAGCGCATAGATGGACTGCCGGCCACCCAACGCCACCTGGATGGCATGCTGCGCCGGCACATTGGGGCACAGGCGGGTACCTGCAAGCAGTTCCAGACCCTCGATGAAACCCCGGGCGTGCTGCTTCGGGCCGGTCAGGATCATCCAGCCAGCACGGTAACCGGCCACCCGGTAGGCCTTGGACAGGCCGTTGAAGGTGATGGTCAGCAGATCCGGGGCCAGATCCGCGATGGAGATGTGCTTGGCACCATCGTAGAGAATACGGTCATAGATCTCATCGGCCAGGATCAGCAGCTGATGCTCCCGGGCGATGTCCACGATCTTCTGCAACACCGCCCGCGGGTAAACCGCACCGGTGGGGTTATTCGGGTTGATCACCACGATGGCCTTGGTCTTCGGGGTGATCTTGGCCTCGATGTCCTCGATGGAGGGGTTCCACTCATCCTCCTCATCACAGAGGTAGTGCACCGGCTTACCGCCGGCCAGGGAGGTGGCGGCGGTCCACAACGGATAGTCCGGGGCGGGGATGAGCACCTCATCCCCGTCATTGAGCAACGCCTGGGTGGTCATGGTGATCAGCTCTGAGACACCATTGCCCAGGAAGACATCCTCGACGTCGAACTCCGGGAAATCCTCCAGCTCATAGCGGGTGACGATGGCGCGCCGGGCCGGGATGATGCCCTTGGAGGTGGAGTAACCCTGGGAGGTCGGCAGGGCGGCGATCATGTCACGCATGATCACATCAGGGGCATCGAAACCGAAGATGGCGGGGTTGCCGGTGTTCAGCTTCAGGATGTTGTGGCCGTCCAGCTCCAGGCGCTCAGCTTCCGCGGCCACCGGGCCACGGATCTCGTAGAGGACGTTCTTCATCTTCTCGGACTGGTCGAAGACACGTGGGGCGCGACGGGGGGTCTGCTTCCGGGGCTTTTCGACGGTGGCGGATCCGGCGCTGGTGGTCTTGAGATCGTCCGCGGCGGCGGCTGCGGCGGCTGCACCCGGGGCCGACTCGCTGACCGGGTGATGGATGGTTACCTGCTGGGTGTCTGTACTCACCAGGAACACTTTGCCACTTTTGGTTTCACATCGGTAGATGGGGTGAGCAATCCGTGTCATGGGAAGGTGCGGACAGGCCCGGGGCAGGTCCCGCTTTCTGGGGAACTGGCACCAACCAGGAAGCATGAATCTTGGGAAGCTGAAGGGGGAAATTTCTTCTCGCCCCCGGCACTCCCACGTTGGGTTGATAGCTCGGGGATGACCGGTTCGTCGGAGGAACCTCGCAGGGGGTGCGCAGGGTGGGCTTGTCCTTTCCTTACCGCGAACCCCCAGGTCGCGACTGTGGATAAGCGCCCAAATGACAAAAACCACCGCATTCCCGGGCCGGGGGATGCGGTGGTTGTGTGTGCGGTGTCGATAAGCGCCGCTGTGGGGAAGGGATCAGGCGTTGACGAGTTCGGTTTCCGTGGTTTTCTTCGTCGCTTCCATGTGGGCGGCGAGCTCGGCTTTGGCATCCTCGCCGTATTTCTCGGTGCCCTCCGCCGGGAGGTAGGCGATGAGGTCGGTGGAGGTGCTCACCGGTTTGATGCGGTCGATGATGAAGACCAGGGCCAGGGAGACCACACCCCAGATGGCGAAGGTGCTCAGGTGGGCGCCCACCACATCCCCGTTGAAGTAGAGGATGGAGCGGATCGTCTCGACCGCGGCGGGCATGGGGAGGTAGTTGTGGAGGAGCCGGAAGAGTTCGGGTTCCATGTAGATCGAGAGCGCACCATTGGAGGCGGGCACACCCAGGAACATCAGGACACCGATCACCGGGATCACCGAGAGCATGCCGATGAGCCGTTCAAAGACCGCTGCGAACATGGCCACGCAGAAGATCGCCACGGCACCGGTGCCCAGCAGGGCCCAGAAGTGGCCGTCGATGGCGCCGGTGATCGGGTCGGCGATCAGCCAGACGAAGGCGGACATGAAGGGCGCGTAGATGGCGGCGATGGGCAGCAGTTTGCGCAGCGGTCGGCTGGAAGGTGCCGCGTTGGCGCCGACGATGATGATCATGAATCCAGAGAGCATCCAGCCCATGGCGATGTACATGGTGGAGGTGCCGTTGCTGTCCGAGTCCGGCAGCGGGGCGATGTCCTCAATGCTGAGTTCAATCTGCTGCGCGCCCATGACCTGGGTGAACACCTGGGAGATGACCATCTGGGCGCTGGAACTGCCAGCCTGGTTGCTCAGCAGGGTGGCGGTGGGGTTCTCGGCGCTCGGCAGGATCAGGGCACCGACGATCTCTCTTTCGGCCACCTGCTCCCGGGCTTCCGTCTCGTTGTTCAGGGCACGCAGATCGAAAAGTCCTGTCATGTTCTGTTCCAGGCCGGCGATGGTCTGTTCCGCCTGCTCGGTGGTGGTGCCCACCACGGCCACCGGCATGTCCTTCGGGCTGGGCTCATGCATGGCGCCGAGCATGACCGTCAGCATCATGGAGACCATGACGAAAGGGAAGACGAACAGGGATGCGTAGCGCCAGAAGCGTGACTTGGGGCGCTTGCCGCCGTGCAGCGAAGGCATGTTGATCACCATGGGCTTAGGTGCCGGGTGCTTGCGCTTTTTGAGGACATCATAAAGCAGGGTGGCACCCAGGCCGGCGATCGCGCCGAAGACCAGCACCAGCAGGTGCCTGCCTGCTCCCGCCCCACCGAAGTAGAGCTCGGAGCGCAATGCCTCACCAATGGCCGGCATGGGCAGGAAGGCGTGCAGCTGGGTGTAGAAGGAGGGCATCGTCGAGATCGGGAAGCTCATGTTGGAGGCCGGCATTCCCAACACCATGAGGAAGAGCATGCCCACCAGGACTGCCATGGGGCCGAAGAGACGGGTGAAGAAGAGCTGTACGCTGCCGATGGCGAAGACCCCCAGCCAGGAGATTCCGAGTACCGCGGTGGTGTGTTCACTGCCGACCACACCCAGCATCGGGCCGGTGACCAGCCAGGCAAGTGCCGCGATCAGTGCGGACCAACCCGCCAGCAGCGGCAGAGCACGGCGAAAGCGCAGTAGTTCCGGGGAGTTGGAGATCAGCACGCTGAAGGGCAGATAACCTGCCATGACCAGTGCGGTGGTCAGAAACATTGCGGCCAGGCCGGAGATATCCTGTTCCGGCAGCGGGGCCAGATCCTCGGTGGTTAGTTCCAGGTCGAGGGCGAGCACCTCCGGGGCCACCAGGCCGGTGACGGTGGAGCCGAGTTGGGCGCCGGCTCCGCTGGCGGTGTACAGGGTGGCGGTGGAACCACTGAGGGATACCGCGGCGGTGACCTCACGGTCGAAGACCATGTTCCGGGCGGTCTGCTCATCGGCAGCCACCTCCACGTCCACCGCGCCGGGGTTGTTCGCCACGAGGTTCTGGGTGAAGGCCTGGGTGACGGTGGTGTTGCCGGTGACGGCGATGGGCATGTCATTGGGGCTGGGGGAGTGCATGGCGCCCAGGTAGCCGGTGATCATCATGCCGACCATGAGCACCGGCATGAGGAACATCGCCACATAACGGCCGATCTTCTCCGCCTTCTCACGTTTGGCGGCTGCCGCGGCTGCTGTTTCTACACTTGGGGCTTCGGGGTCGGAGTGCTCCGGCGGATAGGTGGTGCTGCTCAAGAAGGTGCTCCTGTGAGTGGGATGGATCTGGCCGGGGGAACGCTCTCAGGGATCTGAGGCGCCCTGGCGGGCTGGTTGGGGAACCAATTTTCCGAGTTTAAGACACTTGGCGTAAATTGAGCAAGGAATGTGCTGGGAAACATATGTCAGTGTTGGGCTCCGGTACCGTTCGAGTCAGAAAGAGGGAGGGCCACTGATGGGACAGCGCAGCGAGCGGGCGCAGCGGGCATTGCTGGATTCCGCCGAGGAGCTCTACGCCCGGCACGGGATCGATGCGGTGTCCAACCGAAAGATCACCGAACATGCCGGGGCGTCCAATCATTCGGCCGTGACCTATCACTTCGGCGGGCGGGATGAACTGATCAAGGCCCTGTTGCGTCGGCAGCTGGCGGAGATGGAGTCCCGGCGCGCCGAGCTGGTGGCCGGGTTGGCTGCTGATGCCGGTCTCTGGGATCTGGTGGCCTGTCGGATCCTGCCGTTGGTGGAGCAGTTGGCGGCGCTGCCGGTGCCCAGCTGGCGGGCACGTTTCCTCCATCAGGTCCATGGGGTTTCAGCGGTGGCGCCCCTGATGAATTCCGCCTTCGATGACAGTGAGACCCTGGCGGAGGTGCGGCGGCGGGTCCTGCCCCATGTTGAGGGGGTGCCGGAGAAGGTGCTGCAGGCCCGTTCCGGGATCCTCGGGCACATGGTGTTGGGGTTGTGTGCGGAATATGAGGCACAGGTGGAGGCCGGCACCCAGGAGGGGGACTGGATCAGTGTGGGCTATTTTCTTATCGACGCCGTGACCGGCATGCTCGTCGCCCCGGTCACCCGGCGCGGTGGCCGGGTGGCACCCGCTTCCTCCCACAACCTGATCTAAAGGCAGAAATCCGCCGCTTCCCCAGGCGGGGGAGGCGGCGGATCGGGCCCGTCGATAAGTTCTTTTTAAACGTTGAGTTCTTCGCGGCCTGCTGCGGCGCGGGCGAGCGCACGGATCGGACGCATCACGAAGACCAGGGTGAACAGCAGGGCGGCGGACACCACGGAGCCACAGGCGAAGGCGATGAACGCGCCGTCGACACCCGCGGAGGTGGAGAGGAGGAAGCCGATCACCATCGGGGCCATGATGGCGCCGATACGACCCACGCCCACGGACCAGCCGACCGCGGTGCCACGCAGGTGGGCCGGGAAGTACTTGGTGATGGTGGCATTTAGCAGGATCTGGGTGCCGTGGGTGCCCACGCCGGCGACGATGAGCAGGACGTAGATGACCCAGACCGGGACACCGCCCTGCATCATGACGAAGAGGGAGATGGCGGCCAGTGCAGCGGCGACGGCACCCGCGGACATCGGGGTGAAGCGGTCACCGGCCCAGGCGGTGATGGCGGAGCCGGCGACGGCGCCCAGGTTCAGTGCCAGGGAGAAGGTCAGGGCGGAACCGAGGTCATAGCCCTTCATCTCCATGAGGGTGGGCAGCCAGGTGCCCAGGCCGTACCAGGCGAAGGTGGTGCCGGCGGTGCCGACCACCAGCGCCAGGGCTGCGAGCAGGTAGGGCTGGCGGAGGAGTTCGCCGAAGCCACCCTTCGGTGCTTCCTCGGTGTCACCGGCCTTGGTGGCGGGCTTGTCCGCGAGGGTCTCGGGGACCCACTTGAGCACGGCGGGGATCATCAGCAGACCGATAATCACCGGCAGGTAGAACATGGTGCGCCAGTCGAAGTTCTGCAGGATCGGGATGCCGATCAGTGCGGCGATACTGCCACCCAGCGGAATGCCGGACATCATGGCGGTGGCCACAACAGCACGCCAGCGGTTGGAAACCAGCTCAGCGGACAGGGCCATGACCGCCGGGACCAGGCCTCCCAGGCCGATGCCCGCGAGCAGGCGCATGGCGCCGAAGACAGTGGCGTTCGGGGCCAGGCCACAACCGAGGGTGGCCAGGGTGAAGATGATCGTCACCAGGATCATGGTGCGCTTGCGGCCGAAGGCGTCCGAGAGTCGGCCGGCGAAGAGTGCGCCGACCATCATGCCGATGAAGGCCATCGAACCGACGGTGCCGGCATTTTCCTTGGTCAGGCCGAAGGTCGGGTCTGCGAGCAGGGTGGACTGGACGGTGCCGTAGACGATGAGATCATAGCCATCGAAAACCAACAGCAGCCAGCACAGGACCAGGGCAAGAACATTGCTCTTTCCGGCCACGCGGCCGGTCTTCACCGCTGAATCAGCAATTGCAGACATCGGATACCTCACTAGTTCGTGATCAGGCGGCGAGGAAAATCTCGCGCACAAAAACCCGGGACGCTCCTGAGGGAACATCCAGGGTGGGACGGCAGAACTCGCGCCTGGGGGTTGAAACACTGCACGGGGCGCCTTGAAAGGGCGTGCCGGGGGTGAGTTAAAGCCCCTGGAAGTTTCACAACCGAAGTCTCCGAGATGGAGAGGTCGGGTGAAATATAAGGGCCAGATTCAACTCCACGGTGGCGGATAGCGACATGCTAACACCCATATGTGCCGCGTCACCTAAATTGTTCACTGTGAGAACAGTCCCCAAGTGGGGGGATTGAGCGGGGCATCGCGTGCTCCATGTTGTTTGAACTGGGCTTTCACTGGGAAAGTAAAATACGTCACAGTGAGGTGAAATAGGGTAGCTGATCAGGGCTGGGCAAGGATTAAAATCGAGTAATTGACATTCATTTCTTATTTGGCGGGGGTGATTAGCGGGGGAGGGTGTGGGTGTAGGGGAGGACAAGGAGTGCTCCCCGGCTCTCAGATGGTGACCCCCGGGGAACCAGCTCCGGGAGGATAGGAAAGACGAAACCCGCCACCAGGGGGAACGAATGCTCGGTGACGGGTTGCGTGGTTGGACAATGTGCCCCCAGGTTAGGGCTTCTTCTTGTCCAGAAAGTTCTTGGCCACATTCATCGCCTGAGACGTCAACTCATGCTGACGCTGCTTGCGTTCCACCCGCAGCTCTGCAGCCCGGATCTTTTCGGAGGTGCGCAACTCCCGGAGACGGTTGCGCTCCAGCTGACGTTTGCTCGGAACATGCCAGGATGCCGGGCCGATCTTCATCACGTACAGCAGGATCGCCATCATCGGGATGAAGAGAAGGAAGAGGGCGGAGAAACCACTGATGGCTGGGGCCGCGACCGCCGTAGCCCCGATGGAGGCGATGATGGTCAGACCCAGGATGCCGGCCTTCGGGCGGGAAGCTGAATGGCGGGCCTCTTCAAGCTCCTTGGCGCTGTAGATCGGCTGCAATTCCTGGCCGACCTGGCTGGCCACAAACTTCTGGGGCAGATCCAGGAAGAGGGCATCGAGTTCCCCACGGGTCTGGGCGGCCGCGACCTTCCGGCAGCGTTCGTCGTACTCGGCAATGCTCAAACGCCCCTCGGACATCGCACGCCCCAGCTGAGACATGGCTGCGGTGCGTTCATCATCACTGAGTCGGACGTTATAGCTACTGAGAGGGTCGACGTTCATGCTCTCAATTCTAGACCCTGGGAAAATAGGTGTCTGTCCGGGATTTCCCTGATTTTCCGGGGCGAGGAACCAGGGGGTTTCTTAAACGGAAGGGATTCTTCCTTCTGAATCCATCTGGCACTCAGGCGAAGCAAAACCCCAAGCAAACGCTGCTTGGGGTTTCGGGCTTAAGAATCGGACTGTTCCTCCGCAGATTCCGTGGGCTTGGCTACCGGAGGGGTCGCTGAACCGGGAGCGGCGGGCGCACCACCCGGAGGAACTGGTGCACCACCCGGAGGGGCCGGAGCTGAAGCACCGGGAGCAACAGGTGTACTACCAGGGGTCGGCGGCTGAGGTGCTGCTCCACCGGGGGCGGCCGGCGCGCTGCCGGGAGCAGGGACAGCCGCGCCGGGTGGGACCGGGGTGGAACCCGGTGCTGCTGGGGCACCGCCGGGGGCGGTGGGTGCTCCACTAGACGCTGCGGGAGGTGCCGGAGTGGCTGCGCCAGGAGCAGCGGGTGCCCCACCCGGTGCAGCTGGTGCGGAACCGGGAGCTGCGGGAGCTCTGCCCGGCGCGGTGGGCACCCCGCCAGGGGCGGTGGGAGCAGACCCCGGTGCAGCCGGGACTGCCGGGGTGGCTGCACCGGGCGCTGCGGGTGCGGAACCGGGAACTGCAGGTGCTCCGCCCGGCGCGGTGGGTGCTGCGAGAGGTGTCGGAGTGGCTGCGCTGGGCACCGTAGGCGTTCCACCTGGCGCTGCCGGTGCGGAACCTGGAGCCATAGGGGTTCCCCCGGGTGCCCCACCTGGTGCTGCAGGGGTTGCCGGAGAAGCAGCGCCGGGGGCTGCCGGTGCAGATCCGGGAGCCAAGGGTGCAGACCCTGGTCCCGCGGGTGTGCCGCCTGGGGCGGTGGGTGTTCCACCTGGTGCTGCCGGTGCAGAACTGGGCGCTGCTGGGGCGCTTCCGGGAGCAGCGGGCGTCCCACCCGGTGCCGCGGGAGTGGTTGCACCGGGTGCGATAGGTGCGGAACCGGGAGCCAAGGGTGCTCCACCCGGCGCGATGGGTGCAGACCCAGGTGCCGCGGGAGCCATTGCACCAGGAGTCCCCGGTGCGCCCGGTGCCGATGGAGCAGCCGGAGCTCCTCCAGGTGCTGCTGGCGGGGTGGGAACTCCACCCGGTGCAACCGGGGTGGATCCCGGTGCTGGGGGAGTCATCGCACCCGGTGCCGCAGGCGCACCTAGTGCCCCTCCCGCCGGCGGTGCGACCGGGGTCGAACCTGCCGTGGGTGCGGGGTTGGTCTTCGGGGCGTCGTTAAGCGCCTTGTCCTTCTTCTTCGGGGTAATGCCCAGGTTGAGGGCTTCCCGGGTGGGGGATTCGAGGAACTGCTTTTCGCGGGGTGCGGGGAGCGTGCCGTCGACAAGCACGGAGTCACGCAGCATGCGGGAGACATCCCGGACCTTGGGCTGCTCGGCCTTGGGGGCGTCGGAAAGTGCCTTGACACCATTGCCGATCATGACGTTGCAGAAGGGGCAGCCCACCGCAATTTCCTCGGCACCGGTGGAAAGTGCCTCGGCGGTGCGGTTCTCGTTGATGCGGGTGCCGATGTTCTCCTCCATGAACATCCGAGCACCGCCGGCACCACAACAGAAACCTTCGTTGCGGTTGCGGTCCATCTCGCGGACCTCCATGCCGGTGACGTTGAGGAGTTCCCGCGGCGGGTCGAAGACCTTGTTGTGGCGGCCCAGGAAGCAGGGGTCGTGGTAGGTGATCGGCTTGCGGTTTTCCTCGGTGCGGGGGACCGGGGTCAGCAGCTTCTCCCGCACCAGGCGGTTGAGCAGCTGGGTGTGGTGGAAGACGTCATAATGGCCGTCGAAGTCGGGATACTCGTTGCGCAGGGTGTTGAAGCAGTGCGGGCAGGTGGTGATGATCTTGCGTTGCCCCTCTGGCACACCCTCGAAAACGCCGTTGAGGGTTTCGATATTCTCCGCCGCCAGCATCTGGAAGAGGAACTCATTGCCGGCGCGACGGGCCGGATCACCGGTACAGGTCTCACCCTTGGACAGCACCGCGAACTTCACGCCCGCGGTGTGCAGCAGTTCGACGACCGCGCGGGTGGTCTTGCGTCCATCATCATCGAAGGCGCCGGCGCAACCGACCCAGAAGAGGTATTCGGTGTCCTGGAAATCCTGGATGTCTTCACCGAAGACGGGGACCTCCAGACCATCGCGCCGGGCCTCCTCGACCCAGGTGGCGCGCTGCTTGTTGTTCTGACCCCAGGGGTTGCCCTTGGCCTCGAGGTTCTTGAAAAGTCCGGTCAGTTCGGAGGGGAACTCCGAGTCCGCGAGCACCTGGAAACGGCGCAGGTCGGAGATGTGGTCGATGTGTTCGATGTCCACCGGGCACTGTTCCACGCAGGCACCACAGCTGGTGCAGGACCAGAGCACATCATCGCTGATCACCCCACCTTCCCCGGCGAGCTTGAGCACATCCATCCCGGCATGGGAGTTGTCCTGATCCAGGGAGGAGGGGTCCATCAGGTAGGAGGCGTTGGCCACGGCTGCCTCACGGATGTCCATGACGAACTTCTTGGGGCTCAGGGGTTTCTCGGTGGCCCAGGCGGGGCACTGGTCCTGGCAGCGGCCGCACTCCGTGCAGGTCGAGACGTCGAGAAGCATCTTCCAGGAGGCGTCCTGGAGGGTGCCCACCCCGAGCACATCATCATCTTCGACATTGTCCATGGTCAGGGCCTTGCCCCGGGACTCCATGGGCTTCATCTTGCCCAGGGCCTGCTCCCCGGTGGGGAAGCGGCGGAAGTAGATGTTGAAGAAGGCGAGGAAACGGTGCCAGGCCACACCCCAGGTGAGGCTGCGGGCCACCAGGATGAGGAAGGCCATGCCGCCGAGCAGCTTGAACACGGCGAAGACGGAGACCATCACCGGGCTGGCGGGCAGCAGTTCGGCGATGTGGATGCTGAGGAAATCAGCGACCGGGTGGCCGCCCCCGAAGGTGGCGATCTTGCCGGCCTTGACCAGCAGCATGCCCAGTCCCTCCAGCAGGACGATCGCCTCAATGGCCCAGGCGGCCTGCTTCTGGGAGTAGTAGAAACGGGAACTGCGCTCACTATGGCCCAATTTCATGCGCACCCCGATGAGGAAGAGGATGCCGATGATCGTGCCGAGCGCCAGCACCTCCTCCACGAAGTGGTACACCGGCCAGGAATTCAGGAAGGGCCAACCCCCGGCCGGGTCAAAGGCCTGGATATAGGCCTCGAACCAGACAATTGAGCCGAAGAGGAAACCGACCATCACAAACCAGTGCGCCACACCCACCCAGGGGCGTTTGAGCATGGTGGTGTGGCCGAAGATTTCCTTGGACATGGTCCAGAGGCGCTTGATGGGCTGATCGAAGCGGGGGACGGTGGTGGGCTGTCCGGCGGTGATGAACCGGAAGAGGGTGCTCACCGCCTTGATGAAGAGCACCCAGGCGGGCAGGGACAGCAGGATGCCGATGAATCCGAGCACGATGGTGGCGGTGCTCATGCTCGGCGGTGCCGCGGCGAGGAACAGAGAGCTCACGTTTGAATCGTTCCCTTTGCTAAAGGCTGTTATATGGGCTGGTCTCAAGAGCTGCTTTGAGAGTCAGTTCCCCAGCTTAGGGGGTGGGGTGGACATGGCCTAAGCCTGCGCAGGGTTTTTATGCGGGGAGGCCAGGAAAGCGTGCATGAGAGTTGCCCGGCCCGGGGGGAGGGGCAGGGTCTGGCTGGGGATATTCATCCTGGGGAGATCGGCTTCATGTGCCAGGGGTCCGCGGCGGGATTCAACCGAGACCATGAAACTTTTCGGTTCCGCCCCTCTGCACTATGCCTCGGTGAGGATCACCGACCCGGCACCAGCCCCGCCAGCCGGGCGATCCTCAACCCGGTGTGCAGCTCCCGGCGGAAGACACCGTCATGGAGATCCCCGCTGAGGGCGGCACGCAGCTTGTCCAGCCGGTAGTAGAGGGTGGATCGGTGGATGTGGAGGTTAAGTGCGGTGCGCTGGGCATCCCCGCCGGTATCCAGGTAAGCCGTCAGGGTGTCCAGCAGGTCCGGGGAATCCACCGCCGCCAGTAGTTCCCGGGCGCTGGGGGGAAGATCATCCAGGGTGAAGTCCTCCACCGGCATCCGGGCCAAGGTCCCGTCCAGCCCCACCTGCTCCCAGGCGGCCACGATGCCATGATCCGCAGGAGCCAACCAGGAGGCCCGCCAGGCTAATTGCGCCCGCTGGAAGGAGCGGTGGATCTCCGACAGTGTGCTCAGCGAACCCACCCCGGCCCGGACCGGGCTCAACTCAGGGCTGGAGAGAATACGGCTCAGGCGGGGGACAACCACCGGGCGGGGAAATACCAGGACACCAAGGTGGTTTTTCAGGGTGCCGCCCACCACTGTTGCGGTGGAGGTTTCCCGCACAAACTGCAGGGTGCGTGCCACCGCTTGCGAGGTCTTCTCATTATCCAGTGCGGTGGCGGCACGCGGATCCACCCCCAGCGCCACGGCACAATACCCGGCGGCGGAACTCAGGAGACGCTCGCGGAGGAGATGCTCAGCCGCGGACTCCCGTTCCCCGGCAGCCCCGCTGACCAGCGTCACCGCCAGGCGGTTGGCGCGGGCGTCGCGTCGGGCCTCTTCCTGCTGTCGGGCGCCCAGCAGTTCGGCCAGCTGCTCGGTGGCTTCCAAGGCTGCCGAAAGGGGTGCAGAGAGGGGTGTTTCCTCCTGCCCTGGTGCCACCGCGGGTAGGAGCAGATGCCCGATGATATGACGCTGCGGATCCAGCAGGCGGATGAACAACACGGTACCGACCTCGGGTAACTCCTCGAGGGAGTACGGGGCTGTGGCGGTACGCGGTGCAGGCCAGGAGTCACTGTGGGTGAGCAGGTGGAAAAGCCTGCGGCGGTCCTCCGGGCTTTCGTGGATGGAATAAGCCACCACCTTCCCCGCCTCATCAATCAACGCGATCCTGCACCCCAGGGTTTCAGAGAGATCCTGGAGCGCATCATCGAGTTCGGGGAGTTGATCCATGACGTTCACCCTATCCAATTCCGACAAAGTGTCGGAAAATTTCTTGAACAAGCGGCACAAAATGCTGATGCTTTCAGTGTTGCTGCACTCCTACACTCAGGCCCAGACACATTCACCTGGAGGAAGGCACACCATGACCACGATTTCTGCCACTGGCCAAGGAACCCGCATCGCCATCGTCGGAGCCGGCATCGGCGGGCTCACCCTGGCCGTGGAACTGCGCCGCCGAGGCCTGGAACCACAGGTCTTCGAGCAGGCCGCCGAACTACGGGAGGTAGGTGCCGCAGTGGCACTATCCGCCAATGCAGTCAGATTCCTACGGGACCGCATCGGGATCGGGGAGCAGCTGGCGGAAAAGGCCGCAGATGTCGATGGCCTCATCTTCCGGGATGGCCGCGACGGCCGGGTCCTCGGCAGGGTTCTCTCCCGCTCTGAATACCATGAGCGCGCCGGGGCACCCTACTACGGTGTCCACCGCGCGGACCTCCAGCAGATGCTCAAAGAAGCACTCGGGGAAGAGGGGCTGCACCTGAACAAGAAATGCGTGCGCGTTGAGGACGGCCCACAGTCCGCGGTACTCCACTTCGCCGACGGCGACTCCTTCGAGGCCGATCTGGTGATCGGTGCCGATGGCATCCGCTCCCAGCTGCGCAAGGAAATCCTCGGCTACGATGACGCTCAATTTTCCGGCTGTCACGGCTGGCGCGGGATGGTTCCCCCGGAGCAGGTGCCCTCCCTGCCGGACCCGGAGGCCATCCAGTTCTGGATGGGCCCCGGCGGACACCTGCTCCATTACCCGATCGGCAACGGTGAACAGAACTTCCTGCTGGTACGCCGTCACGACGGTCCCTGGGCAGATAAATCCTGGGTGGTACCGGCCGAGAAGGATGAACACCTGGCAGCCTTCGAGGGCTGGGATCCGGCCTTCATCGAGATGATCAGCGCCGCCCCCGCAACGGAACGATGGGCACTCTTCCACCGCCCACCCCTCCACCAGTGGAGCCGCGGACGGATCACCCTGCTTGGCGACGCCGCCCACGCCATGGTCCCGCACCACGGCCAAGGCGCCAACCAATCCATCGAAGATGCGATTGTGCTGGCAGACTGCCTGATGGAAGGCCTGGAACAGGGTTCCGGCTGGGATGCCGCACGCCAGCGCTACCAGGACATCCGGGAGGGCAGGGCGCGCCGAGTCCAGATCACCTCCCTGGCCACCGCCGATATGCTGCACCTTCCCGACGGTCCCCTGGCGCAGGAACGTAACGCCCGTCTTGGTTCCCCGCAGGTCTGGGACCGCTCCCTGGCCTGGATCCACGAGCATGTGGCGGACCGTCAGCTGAGCCCGGCAGGTATATAGACGGCTGGTGTGTATCTGGGGGAGAAGGGGTGTCTCCCGCCCCAGGTGATCTGACCCGGATGAATCAGGTGGGCAGCCGGCTGACCCCCATGACTTCTTAGCCTGGGGATTCCCCGCCGCCGCACAGCAAAGCAAGTGATGAGGGCCTGGCTGACAGGGAAGAGCCGGACCGCACTTGAACAGCAGGACCTTCTGCCAACGGTTTAGCTCGGCCCGGATCGGGTCGGCTCGGGAGCCGGGGGATTGAGAATGGGGGCAGCTACCTGGGCCGTGTACGCGGGCAGCACCATCAGGGCTGCGGTGGCGATGATCATCGCCACACCATGTTGATTGCTCAAGATCGGGAACTCCCTTTTCGATCCAGATTCTCAGCCGGTGGAATTTTCAGCCTGCCATCATTATGGATGGCGCTGAAGCTCTGGGGAAGATGAATCGAGATAATGGGCAGATCTTAACCGGAAATGTCCTCCTTTTCGGGGGCTTAGACAAGGAAGTGGCCGGGGTTGCTGTGACTGGGGGAGGGAAAGTTGATCTTCAACCTCCCATTTGCCGACCTTAAGAGTGTTTTCCCATCCTCCTGGAAGCATGCCACCCTCTTGTAGATCCAGAGAATATTTTTCCCGCTGCCCTGAGGAACCTGGAGTATTCAGGCAGTTCAGGGAAGGGGTGGTCTCGGCCTGGAATGATTGCAGATTGGTATAGACCATTGAAAATGGTCACACGAAGGGGAAAGGTAGGAAGGGTTGTTGCTGAGCGGGCCATGAGAGTTCGCTCCACGACAGCGCGGTCATGGGCGAGCGTCCCGTACCGCAGAGGGAGTGCATCATGAAGAACTGGCTTCTACCCCTGGGAATTGGTGCCTGCGTAATCCTGGCGGGCATCATCTATTTCACCACCGGATCTGCCTTACTCGCCTTATTGCTGGCCTTGGGCGGAATGCTGCTTGCGGTGGTCGGCCATCCGATCACCGGACATGTACCCCGCCGGCGCAGCGATACTGATGCCAAGGCCACTAAGCAGCACCAGGAGGAAAATCCCGGTGCCACCGTCGGGGACTCGATCGAGGTGCTCTCCCGGCAGGAGTGATATCCCCCGGGGTCGTTGGTCTTCGGCAGGTTTTCGCCCGGGAATATCTCCGAAGGGTAAGGATTATCTTTCAACATCATCCTGTCTAATCCAAGGATAAGGCTTATCCTTGGACTGGATTTCCCCCGTACGCTATCCCAGATCTATTGAAAATCAGGTTGGGTTACTGAACTGTGAGGTTTGCGAAATCTCCTGGAAATCTTCCCGGGGAAGTGGGGGATGCCCTCATTCCCGGGGACAGAACCCGGGTCTGCCGAAGAAGGCCCGGGAAATCCATTTTATGTCACCCGCCATCTGGCTAGACTGCAGTCACCAGGTGAGGGAAATCACCACAAAGAACATTGATGGGTGACACGTGTGAAAGAACTGCTCTTTGAACATGAGGGTCGGCTCGCAGAGGATCTCTTTGAATTTTCTGAGACGATAGACACCTTGGTGGAATCGGAGGTTTCACTCCAGGACTTCTTTGGGGCGGTGGCAAGGTGTTTGAATCGGGTGATTCAGGGGAGTGTGTTCCGGCTCCAATTACAGGCGTTGCCGGATATTTCCCCGGCCGCCGAGGGCTGGTCGAGCTTGGGGGAGGGGGAGATCATTCTCCAGATATCCCCGCCTCTTCCAGATCTTGCGGCCCGTCTGGTGGAGCAGCGCCTCATCCATGCACTGAAGATCATTCTGCGCAATGGCCCGGCCACAACGGCCGTCGAAAGTGATGCCGACCGGCTCCGTTCCCTGCTGGGAAAGTCGGGCAGTCCGGCGCAGCGTGTCGATAATCTGCAGCGTCTCGGCCTGGCTGAATCCCGCTTATTGACGGTCGTGGCCATCGCCGGTGACAGCGGTGAGCTGCGGCGCGCGGCAGCCCTGGCACAGGACTTGGGGGGCGGGCAATCTCCGCTGCTGGCCCGGGTGGGCGATGTTCTGGCGGTCATCCTGCGGGAGGAACCACATCAGGAAGTAGGTGTTCCCAAGGGGTTGTCCGTGGGGTTGGGGGAGGCCCTGCCGCCGGAACGGATCCATGAATCCTGGGAGGGGGCGAAAACCGCCCTGCGTTTCTCCCAGCCGAGCAAGAGCCGCCGGGCCCCCCACCGCGTGATTGACGCTGTGGTCGTGGATATCGCCAAGGTGGGTTGCCTGCGGGTGTTGGTGGATGCGGTGGACCATCGTAATGTGCGGGAGCTTGATGATGTCCGGGCGATTCATGAGTTGGCGGAGAAGGGTCCGCCGGACACTCTGAATGTATTGGAAGCGGTAGCTGCCACCGAGTCGATCCGCCAGGCCGCTCAGTTGGTGCATCTGCACCACAACACGGTGGCCACCCGCGTTGACGCGGCGGAGGGGGTGTTGCGTTTCCCGCTTCGAGAAATATACGGACGCACCCGGCTGCTGATCGCGTTGACCCTCTATCGCCTGCATGGCAGCTCTGGGGCGCGAAGGTTGGACGGGGCTCCTGTTCACGCTTGATCACAGCTATTAGCCAATTGTCCCTGATTGCTTAACAATCATTCGCCATGTGCCCGATGACCTGGCCCCGCTCCGTGATTAGTGTCTCTAACAAGTCAAGAAGATGATTTACATCACACTTGAATGGGCACGTTAGAGACTGAGGAGTCGACATGGCTATTGATGAGGCAACCAAGCAGTTCCTGGCACAGGCCGGGGAGAACCCCGACGCTAAGCCGATCCACCTCTCCACCCCGGAGGAAGCCCGAGCCGGCGCCCTGGCCACCCTGGACCTGATCGGCCCCGGTGTGGACATGGCCGAGGTTCAGGACCTCAAGCTGAAGAGTTCCGAGCAGGACGCGGACTTCGAGGTACGCGTACTCAAGCCCACGGAGCAGCCCAAGGGCATCTTCATCTACCTCCACGGCGGTGGCTGGGTGGTCAGCGACATCGTCGCCTATGACGCTATCGGCCGCCAGCTCGCCCAGGAGACCGGCTACACCGTGGTGCTGGTCAATTACCGCAAGGCCCCGGAACACGCCTACCCGGCGGCTCCCAATGACTGCTGGACTGCCCTGCAGTGGGTGGAGGAGCACCGCGCCGAGCTGGCCGAAGAGGGTGCACCCCTGGTTATCGGTGGAGACAGTGCCGGTGGAAACCTCGCTGCCGCCATGACCCTGCGCTCCCGTGAGCTGGCTGGCCCCAAGATCGACTTCCAGGTGCTGGTCTACCCGGTCACCGACGCCGACTTCACCCGCCCCAGCTACCTGGACCCGGAGAACCAGCTGATGCTGATGACCGAATCCATGGTCTGGTTCTGGGATCATTACGCCCCGGTGGAGAAGCGCGGGGAGCAGGAAGCTTCCCCGATCCGCGCCGAATCCCTGGCAGGGCTGCCCGACGCCTATGTCGCCATCGCCGAGCATGATGTGCTCCGCGATGAGGGTGAGGCCTACGCCAAGCGACTGGCGGAGGAGGGCGTGAAGGTTGAGACCGAGCTCTTCCCGGGCCAGATGCACGGCTTCATCTCCATGTTCAACATCCTGCCCGCCAGCGCACAGCTGATCAGCCGCATCGCGGAGCAGGTCCTGCAGCGTGCTGCTGTCACCGAGGAGGTCCGCTAATCATGAAAACTGATGTTGATGTCGTGGTTGTCGGTGCCGGCTTCGCGGGCATCTACGCCACCCACCTGCTGCGCAACAAGAATGGTCTTAGTGTTCAGGGCTTCGAGAAGGGCTCCGGGGTCGGCGGCACCTGGTTCTGGAACCGCTACCCGGGTGCTCGTTGTGATGCCGAGTCCATCGTCTACTCCTACTCCTTCGATGATGAGATCCAGCAGGAGTGGACCTGGTCGGAGCGTTGGGCCACCCAGCCGGAGATCCTGAACTACGCCAACTTCGTGGCCGATAAGCTCGGTGTCCGGGAGTCCTACGCTTTCAACACCGAGGTGACCTCCATCGAGTGGGATGATGCCGCCGGCCTCTGGACCACCACCACCGCCGAGGGCAGGTCCACCACCTCCCGCTTCGTCATCACCGCGGTGGGTTGCCTCTCCGCGGCCCAGATGCCGCAGTTCGAGGGCCTCCAGGATTTCCAGGGCGAGCTCTATCACACCGGATCCTGGCCCCATGAGGGCGTGGACTTCGCCGGCAAGAAGGTCGCCGTCATCGGCACCGGCTCCTCCGGCATCCAGGCCATCCCGGTGATCGCCCAGCAGGCGGATCAGGTCACCATCTTCCAGCGCACCCCGAATTACACCGTCCCGGCGCGCAACCGCACGCTCGGTGTGGATGAGATGGCACTAGTCAAGGCGGTTTATCCGACCCTGCGGGAGAAGCTGAAGCAGACTCCGGCCGGTGTGATGGTCAAGCCGCCGATCGGTTCTGCCCTGAAGCTGCCTGCGGAGGAAATCCGGGCTGAGCTGGATAGCCGTTGGGCCCAGGGTGGCCCGACCTTCATGAACGCCTTCACCGACACCATGTCGGACCGGCAGGCGAATGAGATCACCGCCGAGTATGTCCGGGAGAAGATCGCGGAGATCGTCAAGGACCCGGAGCGGGCCGAGCTGATCACCCCGAAGTCTTACCCGGTGGGCACCAAGCGCATCTGTGTGGACACGGATTATTACGAGACCTACAACCGCCCGAATGTGGAGCTGGTGGATGTCCGCGAGCATCGCATCGAGCGCATCGGTGCCAAGGGGCCTGTGGTCAATGGTCAGGAATATGAGTGCGACATCCTGGTCATGGCCACCGGTTATGATGCGATCACTGGTCCGCTGCTGCGGTTGGGCATCAAGGGCCGGGAGGGTCTGCCCCTGAAGGAGGCTTGGGATGAGGGCGGCAAGTCCTACCTGGGTCTGTCGGTCGCAGGTTTCCCGAACCTCTTCACCGTGACCGGCCCGGGCAGCCCCTCGGTGCTGACCAACATGATCCCCTCGATTGAGCAGCATGTGGAGTGGATCTCCACCCTGCTGAGTGATCTGGAGGAGCGGGGCATCGAGCGGATCGAGGCTTCCGCTGAGGCTCAGGAGGAGTGGGTGGCCAAGGTCAACGCCATTGCGGCCCAGACCCTCTACCCGGAGGCAGCCTCCTGGTACATGGGCTCCAATATCCCGGGCAAGCCCAGGGTGTTCATGCCCTACGCCGGTGGTCTCCACACCTACCGTCAGCTCTGTGATGAGATCGCGGCCGCCGGATACACCGGCTTCACCCTCGGTGAGGATGCGGAGAGCAGCGCGGCGAAGCCGTTGGTGGGTGTCGCCACCGCCTGATTCATCCCCGGTTTCAGCTTGAGGACCGGCATCTCCTGTCATAACAGCAGGAGGGTGCCGGTCTTCGGCTTTTCTCGGCGTGCTGCTTGGGGGAAGGACACGAGGGGGCGCATGAAAAAACCTGGCCTGCGGGTCGCGCCGTAATATTTCAGCAGCACAACCCTGGCAGACCAGGTATGCCGGATCTTTCTTATCCGGCAGAGTAGGCAATCCTGTAATCACCACATTCTCTACCCGCCGGGCCTTGTGAAGATCAGGCCTCATCAGCTGGTGGGAGAAGGTGGCCGGGGAAGGAGGGAACCCTCCCTGGTCTCGGCGATACTACATTGCCGAGAAGATCCAGATGGCCAGGGCGATAATGGCCAAAATACCTACGATGGTCCAAATCAATCCGCTTCCGCGCATCTCGTTCTCCTTTCATTGGGTTTAGAACAAGTGTAACGGGGATCTCCTTTCCGGTGGGGTGGGGAAAGAAATTTCTCGGCTAACAGTTCCATAACCTGGGGGTTGTGCCTCCGGGAAATAAGACCACCGCACCCTTTTTAACGGGCACAGGTGTCTTTTAAGGGGTTTTCTTCGTCCCGAGTCGTCGGATACTCAGGGCCATCAACCCGGCCTGCACCGCCACCACCACAAACACCAGACCCGCCAAGGCTGGCATCCCCGCCAGCCCGATCACCGGCCCGGCGAGCAGCCCGCCGCTGGCCCCGGCGAGGTTCATCACCAGGTCACTGCGACCCTGGGTGCGGGCATGGTGGCGGGTGGGCGTGGCGTCGTTAAGCAGTGCCGAGGAGGCGACCAGGGTGGCGTTCCAGCCCAGCCCGAGGAAGATCATCGCAGTGATGATCCCCCGCTCTGATTCCGGGAAGAAGATGAGGGAGCAGGCGGCGACCAGGAGCATGCCGAAACCGAGGAAGATGGTGTAACTGCGCCCCACCTTGTCCGTGAGAACACCGAAGAGCGGGGAGAGGGCGTACATGCCCGCCACGTGCAGACTGATGGTCAGGCCGATGAGGGTCAATCCGGCGCCGTGGCCCTGCATGTGGACCGCCGCCATGGACATCAGGCCGACCATGGAGAAGTGGGCGATGGCGATGGAGGTGATGGCGCGCCGGGCCAGGGGAGTGAGCCGGGCAACCGGGCTTTGGGCGGGACTTGTGTCGGGGGCGGGTTTGAGGCCACGGGGCAGGGTGAACCACCAGACCATGATGGCGATCAACTGGCCCACCAGGCACAACAGGTAGGCGCCGGCGTGTTCCTCCAGGCCGAGGGCTGCGCTGAAACGTGCGCTCGGGGTAAATAGGTTCGGCCCGGCGATCGCGCCGATGGTGGTGGACCAGACCACCAGGGAAAGGTCACTACCCCGGGTTTTCTCCCCGGCTACATCGGTGGCGGCGAAACGGGCCTGCAGGTTCACCGCGCTCATCGCCCCCAGGAAGAGGAAAGCCAGCAGCACCACCGGGAAGATGCTGAACTGGGCACCGATGATGGAGAGCACCGCACCGAGGGATCCGATGAGCATGCCGGTGCTCAGCGAGGTACGACGGTCATGGCGCTGCACCATCCGTGCCAGGGGGACCGCGAAGATCGCCGCACCGATGGTGGTCAGGGTCGCCGCTGAACCGCCCCACACCGGGCCGGCGAGGGAGGCGGCGAGCAGGCTGCCCATGGATAAGGTGATGCCATTGGACAGACCGATCATCACCTGGGCGAAGATCAGGCCGGTGAGCACCCTGCGGCGGGCGGGGTGCGCGGGGGCTGCATCCGGGTGACCGGTCTGTGGATCACGGTCAGGGGTGGTGGCCATGAGTCACAGATTAGACGGGTGGGAAATCCTGGGAGAGCTAATGCTGAGGCTGGGAGACCGGGTTCTGGGGCAGTGCGACTACCCGATCTGGACCTTGGAGGTGCAGTCGATCTTGGCGTAGGGGCGACCCTTATCGTCCACCGAGGTCAGCGCATAATTTCCGCCATAGGCACGGCACCCGGTGTAACCGTCATATCCGGAAGGGGATGCTGGTTGAGGAGCCAGTGCCGGCTGAGGTGCGGGAGCTGGCCGCACTGCGGGGGCTGGGGCTGCTGTTTCCGGTTGCTGCTGGAACCGGGCCTGACGCTGTTTTTCCGCGGCTTCCTCCTGCTCCTTCTGTTTCTGTTCGGCTTCTGCTTTTCCCGTTCACGACGTTCCGAGGCTGCTGCCGCCGCAGCTTTCTTTGCTGCTGCCTCCCGGACCTTCTTCTCCCTGCCTTCCCGGGTCTCCCGGGCGTCAGCCAGCTCTTTCTCCGCCTTAGTGATCAAGGAGAGCAACGTGCTGCGCTCCGAGTCATAGGATGGTTCCTGACGCGGCCTGGCGAGCACAGTTCGGCCTTGATCCGGAGGAGCATCCCCTGGATCTGAGCCAGCGGGAGTTGAGACTGGCACAGTTCGCTGCAGAACTTGCCTCTGAACCGGCGGTACTGCTGGTAGATGAGCCGGATGTGGGGCTTGATCTAGCTGGTCGGGTGCTTTTCCACCGGGGGTTGGCCGAGTTCCTGCGCCGGGGTGGTGCCCTGCTACTTAGTTGCCATGATGAGGGTTTCGTGGCCGAGGTGCGGGAATATGCAGTGGTGCAGGAGTATCGGATGGAGAATGTGATTACCTGGTAAAAGCAGCCCTGTCCCGGAGTAAATGGAAGAATAATTTTATGGAGACACAAACTTTCCCCGCTCAAGCCCTGCAATTCATCCAGCAGTACACTTCCGCTGCGGCGTTGAAGAAAGGTTTGGAGCTATTCCGCCATAAGTCGGTGTTTCTCAGTGGTAGCCCTCATTTGGACGGTGCCATGGTCTTTGACTTCTATGTGCGGGAGGTACCGGGAAAGAACCGGATGGTGCAGACCAGTGTGTACGTGGAAGATGATGGGCAGCTCGACAGTGACTGCACCTGCCCTGATATCCCCTGCGCCCATGAAGCCGCCGCGATTCTTTATCTTGTGAACAGGGGAAACCTGCATATCGGGAAGTCGGCAGACCGGCATTCCCGGCGGCCGAGCTGGCGTAGAGCATTCGATGAGGTGCTGCCGCCCATTCCAGAGGAAGAGGGAGGCCGGGAAAATATCTGTCTCTTTTTTCATACTCAGCGTGATCAGTTGGGGATCCGGCCAGGTGAACGGGGTAAGACAGGATGGATCAAAGGGAAAGCCAAATGGGATTCCCTCTATAATCTGGAGTGCAGCACCAGGACGCGAAAACTTCTGGAACAGCTCCATCAGTTCAGCTATCAGCAGACCGCGCGCCACCACTATGGTTATGGCTGGGGTGGTTATCAGATGGAATGGCTCCCCTTGGGAGAGCTGCCCACCCTCCAGCTGGGGGAGATCCTCATGGAGTTGAAATACAACGGGGTGGCCATGCTGACCTGGGAGGGCAGACGCCCAGTGGAGCTGAGCCCTGACCTACTCCGGAGCCGGATCACAGTCCGGCAGGAGAAAAACGGTGATCTCGTCCTGGAGCCGGAACTATGTCAGGATGACACCCCGATACTTCCCCGGGAACACCACACCCAGCTCCTGCTCGGTGCGCCCCCGACAGTGCTCGCTGAAATCCAGTACCACAATGAGAAAACCCAGGAGATCCGGCTGCAACGTTTTGTCGAACCTTTGAGCCGGGAGTTCCTGATGCTCCACCATCAGGATGAGGAACTGCGAGTGGGTTCTGCTGAAGTGGAGGACTTCGAGGAGGAGTACCTGCCCCGGCTGCAGCGGCTGATGAGTCTGGAGTCCCCTGATGACTCTTATCACGCACCTCAACCACGCCCGGCCGTCCTCCAGATCGATGCCACACCGCTGATACAGAAGCCGGAGGGACTCCAGGAGCTGCGATTGCAGTGGTCCTGGGATCGTGGGTCGTGGGGAAAGGTGGACCCTGAGCATGAGTCTTCCGTGAGCAGGGCAGTAGAGGCCACTGGCGCCACCATTGCGAACCAGGTTCTGGAGAAGCACCGCGCGGTACCCTTCCTGGCGAATGTTCTGCCGCAGCTGATGGAATTGGAGCACGTCAGGGTCAACTTGACTGAGGAAACGCCGAAGTTCCGCCTGGCCGAAGAAACCCCACAGGTGACAGTGGGAATCAGCGCCGGTGAAACCGACTGGTTTGACCTGCAGGTACAGGTGGCGGTCGGCGGTGAAAAAGTGGAGTTCAGTGAACTGTTTGCAGCGCTCAGCCAGGGGCAGGAACTGTTCGTGCTGCCCTCAGGCACCTACTTCGACCTGAACATCCCGGAACTTGAGCAGCTGCGGCGCATCATCGAGGAAGCCAAGACTCTCAACGACACCACCGTGGACGCACTGAAGGTCAGCCGCTATCAGGTGGATCTCTGGCAGGAACTGGTGGAGACCGGCATCGTTGACGCCCAGGAACATGAGTGGTGGTCCCGGGTGCAAAGCCTGGTACAGAACCCGGGACGCATCGAGACGGCTGCGGAGATTGAGGTTCCCGCTGCGGTGCATGCCGAACTGCGCGATTATCAGAAAACAGGGTATCGCTGGTTGGAGACCTTAAGACGTAATAATCTCGGTGGGGTGCTGGCCGATGACATGGGGCTGGGCAAGACGCTGCAGGTCATCGCCATGATCGCGGCCGCCACCGAGGAGGATCCACACGGTGCTCCCTTCTTGGTCGTCGCCCCCACCAGCGTGGTGGGTAACTGGGTCCGCGAGGTGCAGAAGTTCACCCCGGATCTCCATGCCCTGATGATTGAGGGGACGGAGAAGAAGCGGGGCATCTCCCTGGCGGAGATGCTCAGCAGTGCCGCAGATATCCGGGTGGTGGTCACCAGTTACAACCTCTTCCGACTTGAATTCGAGGCCTATGCCGAGCAGAACTGGTCTGCGGTGATCTTCGACGAGGCGCAGATGATCAAGAACCACAACTCCAAGGCGTATAAGAGCGCCCGGATGCTGGAGGCACCGTTCAAGTTGGCTGTCACCGGCACCCCGATGGAGAATAACCTCATGGAGCTGTGGTCCCTGGTGTCATTGACCAGCCCCGGGCTGCTCGGCGGCAAGACCCATTTCACTGAGTTCTACCGCGCTCCCATCGAGAAGGAGAAGGACACCGGGAAGCTCGAGCTGCTGCAGCGCAGGATGCGGCCCTTCCTGCTCCGGCGCACCAAGGAACTGGTGGCGGCAGATCTGCCGGAGAAGACCGAGAATGTCCTGGAGGTGGAGCTCTATCCGAAGCACCGACGGATCTATGACCGCCGGCTCCAGCGAGAACGCCAGAAGGTGCTCGGTCTGGTTGATGATCTGGACAACAACCGCTTTGAGGTGTTCCGTTCCCTGACTCTGCTGCGTCAACTTGCCCTGGACAGTGAGTTGGCCGCGGAGGAGAGTACGCCTTCAGCCAAGTTGGATGTCCTGACGGAGCTGCTCAGCTCGGCGGCCACCGAGGGGCACCGGGTGCTGGTACTCAGCCAGTTCACCCGCTTTCTGAAAAAAGCCCGAGAGGCTGCCAACGAGGCTGACATTGAGAGTCTCTACCTGGACGGCAAGACCAGAGGCAGGCAGAAGCTGATCGATGACTTCCGGGAGGGTGACTCCTCCGTGTTCTTCATCTCCCTCAAGGCAGGCGGCTTCGGCTTGAACCTGACCGAGGCGGATTATGTGGTCCTGCTCGACCCCTGGTGGAACCCGGCGACGGAGTCTCAGGCCGTGGATCGGGCACACCGGATCGGCCAGACTCGGCAGGTGATGGTCTACCGCCTGGTGGCCAAGGACACCATCGAATCCAAGGTCATGGAACTCAAGAAAACCAAGGCAGCCCTCTTCGATCTGGTCCTGGAAGGCGGTGGCAGCGTCGAAGCAGATGGCTTGGGAATCGATGAGATAAGGGCACTGATGGAGTAGCTCTTGCCCAGGGGCCTGTACGTTGTGCGACGCAATGTAGCAGGCGCATTTATGCCCTTGCGGGTGTGAAAACGGGTGAATATCACCCTGGATGTGCCTTCTACATTTCCCTGCTCCTCAAACCTCCTGCTCCCCTGGCCAGACTTCCCACCCCCCGGCACAAGAAAACCGCCCCAACCCCCAGGGCAGGGGGAGTGGGGCGGTTTTGGGAAGCAGGCTTTAGCTCCGAAGCTAATTACTGCGCGTGCACCGGCACGGCTTTGGCGTACTTGACCATTTCTTCCCAGTCGACGATCTTCTTGCGCTCCCGACCCTCAGGCTCCCCGAGACCGCGCTCCGCCTCGTCCAGGCGGTACCAGCCTTCCCAGGTGGTGTAGGCGATGCCGCGCTCCTCGAGCAGGGAGGTGATGGCCTCGTGCTCGGGGTGTGCCGGGGCGGCCAGCTTGCCGGCGTTGGCGTCGGCGATGAGCATGTCGGTGGTTTCCTTGGCGTCGGACTTGGTGTTGCCGATCAGGCCGATCGGGCCACGCTTGATCCAGCCGGTGGCGTAGAGGCCCGGAACCGGGTCGGCTGCCGGTGCCTGCAGGACGTGGCCGCCATCATTGGGGATCACATGCTTGGCCTCGTCGAAGGGCACGCCCTCGATCGGGTCGGACTTGTAGCCCACGGCGCGGTAGACGGACTGGACCGGCCAGTCGGTGAACTTGCCGGTGCCCACAACGCCACCCTTGCCGTCCAGCTTGGTGCGCTCCGTGCGCAGGCCCACGACCTGGTTGTTCTCGGTCAGCACCTCGACGGGGGATTCGAAGAGGTGGATGTAGAGGTTGTGCGGGGCGTCCTTGGGCTCACGCATGGCGTAGCCCTCCAGGAGCTGGCAGACCAGGTCCTGGGACTTGGAGGAGCGGCGAGCTTCCTCGGAGGCTTCGTCGTAGTCGATGTCCTCGGGGTCCACCACCACGTTGATGGTGGGGGAGTGGTCGAGTTCCTTCAGTTCCTGGGGGGTGAACTTGGCCTGGGCGGGGCCGCGGCGGCCGAAGACGTGGACCTCGGTGGCCTGGTTGTTCTTCAGGGACTCGTAGACGTTGTCCGGGATTTCGGTGACCTTGAGCTCTTCGCCGGTCTTGGCGAGGATGCGGGCCACGTCCAGGCCGACATTGCCCACGCCGATCACGGCTGCGGACTTGGCGGAGAGATCCCAGGAGCGCTCGAAACGCGGGTTGCCGTCATAGAAACCGACGAATTCGCCGGCGCCCCAGGAACCTTCGGCGTCGATGCCCGGAATGTTCAGGTCGCGGTCCGCGACGGCACCGGTGGAGAAGACGACTGCGTCATAGTACTGGCGTAGCTCATCGACGGTGATGTCCTTGCCCACCTCGATGTTGCCGAGCAGGCGCAGCTGCGGCTTGTCCAGCACATTGTGCAGAGACTTGACGATGCCCTTGATGCGGGGGTGGTCCGGGGCGACGCCGTAGCGGATCAGACCGAAAGGTGCCGGCATCTGCTCGAAGAGGTCAACGTGGACATCCAGATCGGACTTGATCAGGAGGTCGGAGGCGTAGATGCCGGCGGGGCCGGCACCGATGACGGCTACGCGCAGGGGGCGGGAAATCTCAGTCATGACTGCGTTTTACCTTTCGGTTCTTGGTTTCGGTCGGATTCGATCAGGTTCTAATGGGCGGTTCCCGGGGATTCCCCCGGGGGGGGGCCAGGGGGTGGGACTGCCCGGAGTTCTCGGGATCCACCACAGCTCTTTTCAGGGCCTCGGGGTGAGGGATCCATCCCAGAACCTTGGGTCCTTGGTGAATAAGGACCCCGTTAGCAGGTTCCAACGCTTTCTCAGGGCGGAATATTCTCACCGGCGGCAGCTCAGGGATGCATCTCACATGAGGTGCGTGCCAACCGACAAGAAGTCGCAGTAGTACGAATCTCGTAGACCGCTTGGTCTGGAAAGCTATCACTGTTTCCCGGCCATGCCAAGGAGCGGGGGTATTTATATTCACAATATTTTCCTGAGTGTAGACCGTTCTGTCTATTATATTCATCGTGAATATTTGAAGAATCCCCAGTTCAAGTCTGTTATATTCGATTAAATTAGCCTGCCCTAAGATTCTGGAGGTGAAAGTAACTCTTGTTGCAGACTGCTCGGTATGGTTAGGTTCTTGCCAGTGGCCGAGCTCTGTAGAGTGAGGCAGCACCCGGAAGGCTTTCGGTCAGATCCCCTGAAAAGGAGAGGCCGGAAAGTAGACCGCTCGGTTCAAGGCTTCGGTCCGTCACCGGGCCCAGTCGGATCAGAGCAAGAGAACTTTTGAGTCAAGGAGAAGTAATGGCATCCACCACGGTCCCCAGCGAGCAAAAGGGACGTCCTGCTCGTCCTGCCCGCGCCAAGAAGCCGGAGGGTCAGTGGAAGATCGACGGCACTGCTCCCCTGAACCGCGATGAAGAGGTCAAGCAGGAGGATCCTGCCCTCAACGCCAAGCAGCGGGTCATTGACGTCTACTCCAAGGAAGGTTTCGATTCCATCCCGGAGGAGGACGTCCTCAAGCGCTTCAAGTGGCTGGGCATCTACACCCAGCGCAAGCAGAACCTGGGCACCGAGCAGACCAGCCAGCTGGAGCCCTATGAGCTCTCCGACAAGTACTTCATGATGCGCATCCGCTTCGACGGGGGCATCGCCTCCCCGGCCAAGCTTCGTGCCGTCGGTGAGATCTCCCGGGACTACGCCCGCGGCACCGCGGACTTCACCGACCGCCAGAACATTCAGCTGCACTGGATCCGCATCGAGGATGTCCCCACCATCTGGGAGAAGCTCGAGTCCGTCGGCCTGACCACCCTGATGGGTTGCGGTGATGTGCCGCGCGTGATCCTGGGTTCCCCGGTGGCGGGTGTGGCCACGGATGAGATCATCGACGGCACCCCGGCGATCGAGGAGATCCAGCGTCGCTACATCGGTGCGGAGGAATTCCAGAACCTGCCGCGCAAGTTCAAGTCCGCCATCTCCGGCAACGCCCGCCAGGATGTCACCCACGAGATCCAGGACGTCGCCTTCATCGGCAGCGAGCACCCCGAGCTGGGCCCCGGTTTCGAGCTCTACGTCGGCGGTGGCCTCTCCACCAACCCGATGCTCGCCCAGTCCGTGGGGGCCTGGGTCTCCCTGGAGCAGGTGCCTGAGGTCTGGGCCGGTGTCGCCGGCATCTTCCGTGACTATGGTTTCCGTCGCCTGCGCAACCGTGCCCGCCTGAAGTTCCTGGTCGCCCAGTGGGGTGTGGAGAAGTTCCGTGAGGTGCTCGAGGAGGAGTACCTGGGATACCAGCTTCCCGACGGCCCGCACCAGCCCATCAACCCGGGGGACCGCGACCACATCGGCCTGCACCAGCAGAAGGACGGCCGCTTCTACCTGGGTGTCAAGCCCACCGTGGGTCACACCACCGGTGAGCAGCTGATCGAGATCGCCGAGATCGCCGAGAAATTCGGCATCGAGCGGATCCGCACCACCGCGGACAAGGAACTGCTCTTCCTGGACCTGGACAAGGAGATTGTCCCGGCCCTGGAGAAGGAGCTCTCCGCCGTCGGTCTCTACCCGCGGCCGAGCGAGTTCCGCCGCGGCATCATCTCCTGCACCGGCCTCGAGTTCTGCAAACTGGCACACACCACCACCAAGGCCCGGGCCATCGAACTGGTCGATGACCTGGAGGAGCGCATCGGTGATCTGGACACCCCGATCAAGATCGCCCTGAACGGCTGCCCCAACTCCTGCGCCCGCACCCAGGTCTCCGACATCGGGTTCAAGGGCCAGACCGTCACCGATGAGGAGGGCAACCGGGTGGAGGGTTTCCAGGTCCACCTCGGTGGCTCCATGAACATCGACGCCAACTTCGGCCGCAAGCTCAAGGGCCACAAGGTGCTGGCCGATGACGTCAGTGACTACGTCACCCGGGTGGTCTCCAACTTCAAGACGGAGCGCAACGAAGGTGAGCTCTTCCGCGAGTGGGTCCAGCGCGCACCGGAGGAGCAGCTGCAGTGAGTTTCCGCCGCAAGCCCAACCCGAACCGGAATCATCCCCAGTACTGCCCCTACTGCGCCGGGGAGGACCTCTACCCGGACGAGGAGACCGAGTTCGCATGGGCCTGCCAGGAATGCGCCCGGGTCTTCTCCGTGATGTTCCACGGGCAGAACGCCCCCAAGCACACCCCCGCACAGTCCCTCTCCACCAATGACGCGCTGCGGGCCAGCCTGGAACGTAGTAAAGCAGGCAGTGACGATATTGCCGAAGACACAGGAAACGCGAGTTAGTTCCATGACTTTCATCCAGATCAACGCCCTGGGCAACCAGCCCGGTGACAGGGCCACGAGAGACCCGGAGCAGAGCCCGGAGGGGCCGAACAGCACCACCCCCTTGCCCATGGACGTCGCAAAGCGCAACGCCGAGCTGGTCGAGGAGTGGGCAGACCAGCTCTACGACGCTGACGCACAAACCATCCTGGAGTGGGCCGCCGAGCACGCTCCCGGCAAGATCGCGGTGACCCTGTCCATGGAGAACACCGTGCTGGCGGAACTGGCGTCGAAGTACCTCCCGGAATCCGACTTCCTCTTCCTGGACACCGGCTACCACTTCAAGGAGACCCTTGAGGTGGCCCAGCAGGTGGATCAGCGTTATCCCCAGGAACTGGTCACCGCCCTGCCGCTCCTGAGCCGTCCGGAACAGGACTCGGTGTACGGGAAGAACCTGTACCAGAACAATCCGACCGCCTGCTGCCGGATGCGCAAGGTCGAGCCGCTCGCGGTGAACCTCTCGCCCTACGCAGGATGGGTCACCGGGTTGCGTCGGGTGGACGGGCCCACCCGGGCCCAGGCCCCGGCGTTGAGCCTGGATGCCACCGGCCGGTTGAAGATCTCCCCGATCATCACCTGGTCGCTGGAGGACACCGAGAACTACATCGAGCAGCAGCAGCTGATCATCCACCCCCTGACCAAGCAGGGGTACCCCTCCATCGGGTGCGAAACCTGCACCCTGCCCGTCGCCGAGGGTGAAGACCCCCGGGCCGGCCGCTGGGCCGGTTCCAACAAGACAGAATGCGGACTCCACTGATGACCCTTTTGAACACCAAGACCGACACCGTGCTCTCCCCGCACCTGAAGGACCTCGAGAACGAGTCCATCCACATCCTTCGCGAGGTAGCCGGCCAGTTCGACAAGATCGGCCTGCTCTTCTCCGGCGGCAAGGACTCCGTCGTGGTTTATGAACTGGCACGCCGCGCCTTCGCCCCGGCCGCCGTTCCCTTCGAGCTGCTGCACGTGGACACCGGCCATAACTTCCCCGAGGTGCTGGAATTCCGCGACAACCTCGTGGAGCGCACCGGAGCACGTCTCCGGGTGGCCAAGGTCCAGGACTGGATCGACCGTGGTGACCTGCAGGAACGTCCCGACGGCACCCGCAACCCGCTGCAGACCGTCCCCCTGGTGGAGACCATCGCCGAGCAGGGCTATGACGCCGTCCTCGGTGGCGCCCGCCGTGATGAGGAGCGCGCCCGAGCCAAGGAACGTGTCTTCTCCGTCCGTGACTCCTTCGGTGGCTGGGATCCCCGCCGCCAGCGCCCCGAGCTGTGGAGCCTCTACAACGGTGGTCACCTCCCCGGTGAGAACATCCGTGTCTTCCCCATCTCCAACTGGACCGAGGCCGACATCTGGGAGTACATCGGTGCCCGCGGCATCGAACTTCCCCCCATCTACTTCGCCCATGAGCGTGAGGTCTTCGAGCGCGACGGCATGTGGCTGACCGCCGGGGAATGGGGCGGGCCGAAGAAGGGCGAGGAGCTCGTCACCAAGCAGGTGCGTTTCCGCACCGTGGGCGATATGTCCTGCACCGGTGCCGTCCTCTCCGATGCCACCACCATCGATGATGTGATCTCCGAGATCGCCTCCTCCACCCTCACCGAACGCGGCGCCACCCGGGCCGATGACCGACTCTCCGAATCCGCCATGGAAGACCGCAAGAAGGAAGGCTACTTCTGATGACCCTCTCCACCCTCGACACCGCCACCCAGAAACTGGCACACCGCGAGACCCTGCGCCTGTGCACCGCCGGTTCCGTGGATGACGGCAAGTCCACCTTCGTCGGACGTCTCCTGCACGACACCAAGTCCGTGCTGGCCGACACCCTCGCCTCCGTGGAGCGCACCTCCGCGGACCGCGGCTTCGAAGGCCTGGACCTCTCCCTGCTGGTGGATGGTCTGCGCGCGGAACGCGAGCAGGGCATCACCATCGACGTGGCCTACCGTTACTTCGCCACCGACAAGCGCTCCTTCATCCTCGCCGACACCCCCGGCCACATCGAGTACACCCGTAACACCGTCACCGGTGTCTCCACCTCCCAGGTGGTCGTGCTGCTGGTGGATTCCCGCCACGGCGTGGTCGAGCAGACCCGCCGCCACCTCAACGTCGCCGCCCTGCTGGGTGTGCGCACCGTGGTGCTGGCAGTGAACAAGATCGACCTGGTCGACTTCTCCCAGGAAGTCTTCCGCGGCATCGAGTCCGAGTTCACCACCGCCGCATCCGCACTGGGTGTCGATGATGTCCGCGTCGTCCCGATCTCCGCACTGCTGGGCGATAATGTCGTCGAACCCTCCACCAACATGGACTGGTACGAAGGCCCCACCGTCCTCGAGATCCTCGAGAGCATCGAGGTCTCCCGGGGTCGTGCCAATGACCTGGGCTTCCGTTTCCCCATCCAGTACGTCATCCGGGAGCACGCCTCCGACTACCGGGGTTACGCCGGGCGTATCGATGCCGGTGAGATCAGCGTCGGCGACACCGTCCACCTGGGTGAGGGCCGCACCTCCACCATCGCTGGCATCGACTCCCCGGACGGGGAGCTCCAGACCGCCGGCCCCGGTGAGTCCGTGGTGCTGCGACTGTCCAGTGATGTGGACCTGACCCGCGGTGACCTCATCGCCGGTGCGGACCGCCCCGAGGATGTCCGCAGCTTCGACGCCACCGTCGTCGGCTTGACCGAGCGTTCCCTCAAGGCCGGTGCCCCGGTCAAGGTGCGCTACGGCGCCCAGCTGGTCCGGGGTCGTGTCTCCGCCATCGAGCGGCTGCTCGACATTGACGGTGTCTCCGACGTGGAGACCCCGGAAACCTTCGGTCTCAACGACATCGCCCATGTCCGCATCGACGTCGCCTCCGAACTGCCCGTCGAGAACTACGCAGCCCGCGGCGCGATCGGCTCCTTCCTGCTGATCGACCAGTCCAGCGGCAACACCCTGGCGGCCGGCCTGGCCGGCCACCGCCTGCGTTAGGAGCAGCGCCATGACCGCCTTGATCACGCTTTCGCACGGCTCGCGGCACCAGTCCGCAGAACCCGTGGTCCGGAAATTGACTGAGGCGGCTGGCTCCCTGCTGGGCGTGCCCACCATGGCCGCCCACCTGGACTTCACGGCCCCGGATCTACCCACCGCAGCCATTCAGTTGGCCGCGGTGGGGGAAACCGAGGCTGTGGTGGTGCCCCTGCTGTTCACCCGGGCCTTCCACGCCCGACTCGATGTGCCCATGGTCTTCGCGGAGGCACTGGCCAGCTCCGGCCTGCAACTGCACCTCGCACGTGGGTTGGACACCGGTCCGGAGGTGGCGGAGGTACTGGCCGCGAAGGTTCAGGCTGAAGCCCCGGCCGGTTCCCATGTGGTGCTCTACTCCGTGGGTTCCTCCAATATGGCCGCCAACCAGGATGTCGTCGACCTGGCACAGGATGTCGGCCGCCGGACCGGACACAGCATTGAGGTGCTGCCCGCCACCGGAGGGCCGGGCCGCGGAGGCGCCGGACTCATCGAGATCTCCCTGCAACACCGCAGTGTGCATCTGCTGCCACTGTTCGTCGCCGAGGGACTGCTGTTGGAGAAGGTCAGCACCCAGCTGGAAAAAATCAGCTTGGCGACGGGCGCGACGCTCACCGCCAGCGCCCCGCTCGGCGTGGATCTTGCCGGGGTCGTCGTCAAGCGTTACCAGCAGGCCCAGGACACCCTGGCCACCTCCCTCTAATCCAGACCCAAGGAAACCGTCATGAAGACACTGATACTCATCGCCATAGCGGGGCTTGCCGCACAGCTCGTCGACGGTGGGCTGGGCATGGGCTTCGGCGCGACCTCCACCACCATCCTGATCATCCTCGCCGGACTGGGCCCCGCCCAGGCCAGTGCTGTGGTGCACACCGCAGAGCTGGGAACCACCCTGGTATCCGGTTTCAGCCACTGGCGTTTCGGCAATGTCGACTGGAAGGTCGTCGTCCGCCTCGCGGTGCCCGGCGCGGTGGGTGCCTTCCTCGGTGCGACTCTGCTCTCCAATATCTCCACTGAGGCGGCTGCCCCGGTCACCGCTGCGATTCTTGCGGCGATCGGCATGAACCTGATGTGGCGTTTTTCGCGGGGCAAGGTCCGCCGGGAGTACTCCGGCAAGGAGTATCACACCGGATTCCTGGCGGGGTTGGGTAGTTTCGGTGGTTTCGTGGATGCCACCGGTGGTGGTGGTTGGGGTCCGGTGACCACTTCCACGCTGCTGTCCCTGGGACGTACGGAGCCCCGCAGGGTGGTGGGTACCGTCAACACCGCCGAGTTCCTGGTCACCGCCGCTGCGACCCTGGGTTTTGCGATCGGGATGTGGCAGGATCTGGTGGATAATCTCGCTGCTGTGGCTGCGCTGCTGATCGGCGGTACCATTGCTGCCCCGATCGCCGCCCTGATGGTGACGAAGCTGAATCCGGCGGCCCTGGGTGGGATTGTGGGTACCGCCCTGGTGGTTCTCAACCTGCCGAAGGTGGTGGGGTTGTTCGGGCTTGATGATGTCTGGGTCAATATTCTCAGGGTGCTCATCGCGGTGATCGGCGTGGGGCTCTCCATCCTGGGTTATCGCCGCGCCAAGGTCAATGCCTCCCAGGTGGATGTGGTCACCGGTGTGTCGTATAAGCCGGGGGAGGATGATGAGTCTGATGATCCGGAGGGGGAATCACCCTCGGGGAAGGAACCTGAGGTGGATGCCGATTCCCCGGTGGTCAGGGCTCGGATCCGTTAGCCACCAGCGGAGAAGAATGAGGGGGTCCCGGAGAGTTCCGGGGCCCCCTCTGCCATGTCCGGACTGTCGCAGGATCTGGTTGCTGCTGAGGTTCTTTAGGGCAGTGGCTAGGATCGTGGGCATGGACATTATCGACGGTGCCCCGCTCCTGGTCTGTGCCACTGAGGAAGAGGCACGCTACGCCCCGGCGGACTTACCGCTTCTGATCACCGGGATGGGGACCGTCGCCTGCGCAGTCCGGCTCACCCGTGCCCTCACCCAGGCGGAAGGTGAGGGACGCAAACCCTCCCGCCTGGTTAACTTCGGCACTGCCGGGGCCCTGAAGAACGGGCTCAACGGTATTTTCGAGATCTCCTCGGTGTACAAGCATGATTTTGACAGCGATATCCTGGAGCAGATCACCGCCAAGCCCTGCCCCAACCGGATGTTGGTGGAGGTCAGTGGGTCTTTCCCCACTGCCCGCCTGGCCACCGGTGACCGTTTTGTCAATGACTCTGAGCTGCGGACCAGGTTGGCGGGGAATGCCGATCTGGTGGAGATGGAGGGCGCCATCGTTGCCTGGATCGGCCGGGAGTACGACATCCCGGTGACCCTGCTCAAGCAGGTCAGTGATCGGGCTGATGAAGAGGCCCCGAAGAGTTGGGCGGCTGCGGTGGATGCCGGGGCGATGGAGCTGGGCAAGGCCCTGCTCAAGGTGGTGCGTTAAGGGCCGGAACTCCGTTCCTCCCCTCGGTGGACGGTCCTGAGGCGGTGGGAGACGTTGTGGCGCAGACCCACTGTTTCTCCGGATTCCGTGAGGAAGCAGATCTAACACAGCTAAGGGGCGGCGCCCATGGGATAACCATGGGCACCGCCCCCTTTTTTCCGTTGGTGCCAGCTGCTGTCAGTTAATGCTGTCTAGTGCTGGCCTTCGGCGAATTCCTCGAGGATCTTCTCATTGAAGGCGGGCAGATCATCCGGGGTGCGGGAGGAGACCAAGCCCTGATCGCAGTGGACCTCCTCATCAACCCAGGTGGCCCCGGCGTTCTGCAGGTCGGTTTTGAGGCTGCGGAAGGAGGTGAGGGTACGGCCCTTCAGGACATCGGCATCGGTCAGGATCCAACCTCCGTGGCAGATCACCCCGGTGGGCTTGCCGGCGGCGAAGATGTCCTGCACAAACTTCACGGCTGCCTCGTCCATGCGTAGCTTGTCTGCGTTGGAGGTTCCACCGGGAAGGATGAGGGCATCAAAATCACCCGCATCTGCCTGGGCGGATTCCAGATCCACCTTGACGGAGGTGCCGTTCTTGCCCTCGATCGTGCCCGCCTTGGGGGAGATGATGGTGACGGTGGCACCTGCACCACGTACCGCCTCCACCGGGCTGGTCAGCTCGGAATCCTCGAAACCGTCCATGGCGATAACGGCTACCTTGCGATTGCTCAGATCAGTCATGTCTTGGAACTCCTTGATTGCCGTTGGTTCTGGGTACGCCGCCCAGCCTAACTACTTCTTCCGAGCTCCGCAGCGAGCTGCTGGAACCCCCGGAAAGGCTCTGAGCAGGGGGAATGTTGATCTGGTTGGAATTTTCAGCTTCCGGATCGCTGGACCTCAGTAATTGATCAGCTTGCTGGGGGGTGAAGTTGAGGCCGCTTTTCAGGAGAGGTCCCGGTGAGTGACTGCCAAAGGGATAACGATTGCATTAAGACCTTCCCCCTTGCCGGGAAAAATCTCCTCCCGGCTTGTAGTGTTCTGGGCCATACTCAAGGGGCTTGAGAGCTCACGGAACTGACTTCAGCGACACCGGGAAGAAGGGGTCGCATGACCTCGGAGGGGACAGCAGATGAGCACCAAAGAGCAGGATGCGGCTGGCAGCAGCGCTGCCGATGTGAAGGCGGGGAAAGCGGGGGAGGGCCACCGCTCCCTGGGTGAACGTTTTCTTGACGGGGTGGAGCGGGTGGGCAATAAGCTCCCCGAACCTTTCGCTCTCTTCCTCATCCTCTTCCTGATCACGGGTGTCATCTCGACGGTCATGGAGTGGCTGGATGTCAGCGTCCAGGTGCCTGGTTCCGATGAGGAACTGGCGATCAACGGACTCTTCACCGGTGAGGGCATGGTCTGGCTGACCACCATGCTCGGTGAGAACTACATCGGGTTCCCGCCCCTGGTGACGGTCCTGCCGATCATGCTGGGTGTGGGTATCGCGGAGCGCACCGGCATGCTTTCGGCGCTGATCCGGAAACTCTTCGGCTCGGCGAAGAAGTGGATCCTGCCCTATGCGGTGGGTGTGGTCGGGGTGACGGCCTCGGTGATGGCTGATGCCGCCTGGGTGGTTGTTCCACCCCTGGCCGCCATGGTGTTCAAGGCCGCCGGGCGTCACCCCGTGGCCGGGTTGGTCGGTGGTTTCGCGGCTGTGGGTGCGGGTTACTCCACCTCTTTGTTCCCGACCAGCCTGGATGCCCTCTTCGCGGGCATCACCAATGCGGTGATGGATTCCCTGCCGGACCTGGAGTACACGGTGGTCAACCCGCTCTCCAACTACTACTTCAACATCGCCTCCGCCCTGGTGCTGGGCGTCATCTGTGGTTTCATCATCGACCGGGTGCTGGAACCACGCATGGTCAAGCAGAACGTCCCCACCGAGGAGTCCCTGGAAGATGAGGATGCCTCCCAGCGTGGGGACCGTGATGAACAGGGCAATGAGCTTTCCACCACCCTGAGCAAGGAGGAGTCCCGGGGCCTGGTCGCCTCCCTGGTGGCGGCGCTGATCCTGACCGTGGTCTTCGTGGCCGTGGTGCTGTTGCCGGGATCCCCCTGGCGCAATGAGGCGGGTGGTTTTCTGCCGGAGTCCCCGGCACTGGACTCCATTGTTTTCGTGGTCTTCGCCTATTTCATCGTCCTCGGCCTGGTCTACGGTTTCTACACCGGCACCATCAAGTCCTCCACTGATGTGGTGGACATGATGATGAGCGCGCTGAAGGACATGCTCAGTTTCCTGGTGCTGGCTTTCATCCTCGGCCAGTTCGTGGCTCTCTTCTCCTGGACCGGCATCGGCACCTGGACGGCGGTGCAGGGTGCGGCCGGCCTGGAGGCGATCGGGCTCACCGGCTTCCCGGCGATCCTGGCCTTCATCATCCTGGCCAGTTGCCTGAACCTGCTGATCATCTCCGGTTCCGGCATGTGGACCCTGATGGCCACGGTCTTCGTGCCGATGTTCGCCCTGATCGGCTATGAACCCTCCTTTGTGCAGGCTGCCTTCCGGGTCGGTGATTCCGCCACCCAGATCATGACCCCGCTGAACCCCTTCATGATCGTGATGCTGGCCATGCTGCGGCGCTATGAGCCGGAAGCCGGCCTGGGCACCCTGATGTCCCGCCTGGTGCCCTTCGTGATTCCCTTCTGGATCGCCTGGGTGATTCTGCTGGCCGTCTGGTTCTTCGTGGACCTGCCCCTGGGCCCGGGTTCCGCCATCTTCCTGTCCTGACCCCGGGGATCCCACTGCCCCACCCCCCCCTGAACCCAGGTAGAAAGGTGATCATGAAGCCCTCCAAACCCTCGACCTCGTATCTGGACCATGCCACCGAAGGAATCCGCCAGCGGATCCGGAGAGCTGAGGCGGAACCGAAGGAACCCATCCCGGGGGAGGATTTCCCCGGTCAGGCCCGGATCTGGGCGGATATCGCACAGGTGGTGGAGGGCTTGGCCCCGGAACTGGACTTCCTCCTGCGTGACCTGCACGAGAATCCGGAACTGGCCTTCGAGGAACGCTACGCCCAGGCCCGGATCACGGCGCTACTGGAACAGCATGGCCATGAGGTGGCCCAGGGTGTGCATGGGGTGGACACTTCCCTGCGTGCGGAGTTCCAGACCCCACGCCATGACCCCACAGTCCACCCCACCATCGCGATCATGGCCGAATATGACGCCCTCCCCGACATCGGGCACGCCTGTGGGCACAATGTCATCGCCGCCGCCGGGGTGGGGGCCTTTCTCGCGGCCGTCGATACGCTGCGGAAGGGGGATCTGCAGGGACGGTTGATGCTGCTGGGCACTCCGGCGGAGGAGGGCCATTCCGGTAAGGAGTACATGATCCGGGGTGGGGCCCTGGAGGGAATTGATTTCGCCATCATGATCCACCCCTTCAGCTATGACATCGCCAGCCATGTCTGGGTGGGGCGACGAACCCTCAAGGTCGTCTTTGAAGGTGTGGCCGCGCACGCCTCCGCCCAACCCTTCATGGGGCGCAACGCCCTCGACGCCGCCACCCTGGCCTATCAGGGACTGGGTCTGCTGCGGCAGCAGATGCCCCCGAGTGACCGCCTGCACGCCTCGATCACCGACGGTGGGGGACGCCCCAGCGTGATTCCCCACCGCGCTGAGATGAGCATCTACGTCCGTTCGCTCTACACCGACACCCTGCGGGATCTTTCCCTGCGGGTGGATGAGGTGCTGGAGGGTGCTGCCCTGATGGCCGGGGTGGGCGTGCACAAGGAATGGGATGTCCACCCCGTGACCCTGCCGATCCGGAACAACCAGGTGCTGGCGGGGCGTTGGGCGCACACCCAGGGGCTGCGGGACCGCAGAGCCCTGCCGGCCGGGGTGGTGCCGGAATCCCTGGCGGCCTCCACGGACTTCGGTAATGTCTCCCACCTGGTGCCCGCCATCCATCCGATGGTGAAGATCGCACCCTCCGGGGTGGCCCTGCACACCGAGGCCTTCGCCAGTTATTCGGTGGGGGATGAGGCTTTACGTGGGGTGGTGGACTCCGCGGCGGGTCTGGCCCAGGTGGCGTTGGACATCCTTGCGGAACCGGCCCTGGCCGAGGAAGCGAAGGCCGAGTTCGAGGCCGGGGGCGGGAGATTCAGCGTGGCGCGGGAACTGGGGGAAAACAACCCGGAAACTCAGACCGGGAGGTAGACCTCGAGGTCCTCCCCATTGTCCCGGAGCAGCGCATTCTTCGGCTGTTTCAGGGCGATGGCACTCTCGACATAGTCCCCGGCGGAACCGGCGAAGTTGAGCGACAACAGGATGTAGAGGGTCATCCGGAAATCCGCCGGCATCAGGAGCAGGGCAGCCAAGAGGAGTCCACCGAGGAGCACCACTGGTGCCAGGGCGGCAGTCACCAGACTCAGCTGGGTGAAAAAACTCTGGTTTCCGGTGCTGAGGAACGGCAGGCGGAGGGAATAGGAGGAGGGTTTCCCGCTCAATATGTGCAGCGCAATGCCATGGGTTGCCTCGTGCAACGCCATGTAGATGAGGGCGGCGATGATCGTGACGGCAATGACGATGCCGGGGTGCCAACCGGAGCTGATCGGCAGTTCGAAGAGCAGCGCAACAGCAACTGCCAGCAGAACGACGGCAATGAAATAGCTCTGGATCTGGACCTTGTGGTCCCCGGGAAAATTGATGCTCCGGTGGTGTTTATGGCCTACCGGGAGGTGGGTGCTGTTGTTGGGTCGGGGCCTGTTGAAGATGTTCATCATGAAGCCTTTCCATCCTCCATTCTAGGCTGCTCAGAGGGGGTTTCCGGGCCAGTGTGAGCAAGGGCTCCCTCAGGGATTCAGCAGGGGGATAGCTGTGGCCCCCCTGGAGAGACAAAAGCACCACCCCAGGGGGAACAACCTGTCCCCTGGGGTGGTGCCCCACCTTAAAAGCGAAGAACCTACTTCTTCTCTTCCCGCTCCGCGATCTCCTCCGGGGCACCCGGTGCCGTCTTGGAGGATTTACGGCGGCCGATGCTGATGAGCCGGTCCCGGACCCCGGTGAAGGACTCGGAGGTGGAGGATCCGGCCCCACGGGCGGTTTCGATCTTGATGTCATCGACGGTGATCTCACCGGAACGCAGCGAGACCATCTCGGCGTGATAGCGGAACCACACGGCGAAGACCGCGGCCACCGGAACCGCCAGGAAGGCACCGAGGATACCGAAGAGGGTGGAGCCGACGGTGACGGAGAGCAGCACGATGGCGGCGTGCATCTGCATGGCCCGGCCCTGGAGGAAGGGCTGGAGAATATTTCCCTCGATCTGCTGCACCAGAACGATCAGGCCCAGCACCAGCAAAGCATTGGTGAAACCATTGGTGACCAGAGCGATGATCACAGCCAGGGCACCGGCGGTGAAGGCACCCACGATCGGGATGAAACCGGCGAAGAAGGTGATCACGGCCAGCGCCAGGGCCATCGGAACCTGGAGGACGAGCAGGCCCACACCGATGAACACGGCATCCACAAAGGAAACCAGAGCCTGGGTGCGGATGAAACCCGCCAGGGTGTTCCAGCTGCGGGAAAGCACCTCGGTCAGGTGCCAGCCGGCGGTTTCACCGGTGTACTTGCGCAGCCAGGGCAGGAACTTGACGCCGTCCTTGAGGAAGAAGAAGGTCAGGACGAACATCACCACAATGGTCACCAGGATGGTGGTGGCGGCCGAGAAGCCGCTGAACACACCGGAGGCGATATTGGAGGACTGATCCTGCAGCCAGGCGGTGGCATCAGCCAGGAAACCGTCCACCTGACTGAGGTTCAGGTTGAAGGGTTCCCCCTGGAGATAATCCATCAGGGACTGGATACCCTCATAGGCCCGCTGGTAGACCTCCTGGGACTGGGAGGCCACACTCGGCGCGATGGCGGTGAAAATGCCGCCCAGGGCCAGGAAGAAGGTCAGGATGGTGGTGATCGCAGCCAGAGCCGCGGGCCATTTATGGTCACGGAGGAACTTGGTCACCGGCCAGAGCACGGTGCTCACCAAAAGTGCCAACAGGATCGGCAGCAGACCGGCCCAGACGATGGACAGACCCTGCCAGAAGATCCAGGCGGCGATCACCATGATGATGAAACGCAAGGCCCAGCCCGCCACCCAACGACCGTCCCGGCCGATGACGGCCGCCCGGTCGATGGTCCTCGGGTTGTCCTTGTCGTCGAAGACCTCCTCGGTGCCCTCCACGGCATAGGAGATAATCCCGGGCAGATCTCTTTCGATGGCCTGCTCGCCATATTCCAGGGCAGCCGGCTCGGACTGCTCCCCTGAGTTCTCCGCCCGCACACTCTCCGTGTGGGTCACCTCATCCGGCACCCCATCATCGAGACCGCGTTTCTCCCTATCAGGGCGCTCGTTCATGTTTCCTCCAGTTTTCAGGGTCTTTAAATGAAGCACCCGGTGAAAAGCTCCCGGAAAATCTTCCTGGAAAAGCAGGCTACCTGGCAATCAGGTGCGCTGCAGGTGTCCCACTTCGCGGATGATGCCGAATCGGTGCATCGTCACGGAAAGCGCCTGCTCCAACAGGAAGTGCAACAGCTCCCGACGGCCATCAGCCAGGACCGGCTCATCGAGGATGACGGAACCCGACTCCACCGCCGCCTCCCGCAGTGAACTGTCCACTTCACCGATGGTGCGCACCCTGGTGGAGGGGGCATCCTCGATCTCCACCGCGAAGGCATCATCGGAGATCTCCCGGACGGTCAGTCCCATCTCCTTCAGCCCACGGGTGATCCGCTGGGCGGCACTGACATCCACCGCCACCCCAGTGCGATGACTGGCGATCTGGAGTCGCAGCAGGTCACGGAGGTGGAAACCATCTCCCAGGCGGATCCGCAGGGGTTCGCCCAGGGGGCGGTAACGGAAGATATTGGCCTCGGCGCTCAGTGCGGTTTTGTCATGTTCCACACCGAACTCCTTCCGCCAGGCCAGCTCATCCAGTTCGGCGGCACGCCAGAGCCAGGCGATGTCGGCCTCATCCAGTTGTTTGCTGAATCGGGAGGCGGCATCGCGCAGCACCTTGGCCACGGCGGGTCGGACCGAAACATCCCGGGCCGGCAGCTCCCCATCGGCCCAGGTGCCCTGCTGGGCGACATAGTTCGGGCCGCCAGCCTTCGCACCATTGCCGATGGTGGAGTTCTTCCAGCCACCGAAGGGCTGACGCTGCACAATCGCGCCGGTGATACCCCGGTTGACGTAGGCGTTACCCACCTCGACGCGGTCCATCCAGTGCGCGATCTCATCATTGTTGAGGGAGTGGATGCCACCGGTCAGGCCATATCCGGTGGAGTTCTGCCATTCGATCGCCTCATCCAGGGTGCTGGCGTGCATGATGCCCAACACCGGGCCGAAGCACTCATTGGTGTGGTACCAGGAACCGGGTTGCACCCCATCCCGGACACCCGGGGACCAGAGGGTGCCCTCCTCATTGAGCTGCTCCGGCTTGATCAACCAGCGCTCACCCGGATCCAGGACGGTCAAACCCCGCATCAGCTTCTCAGAGGGTGGTTCCACCAGACCATTCATGGTGGTGGAGATATCCGTGCCAGGACCGACCTTGAGGGTTTTCACGGCGTCGAGAAGCTGGTTGAGAAAACGCTTGGACTCCCCCTGGGAACCCACCAGGATGGCCAGGGACGCAGCCGAACACTTCTGTCCGGAATGCCCGAAAGCAGACTTGAAGAGATCCGCCACCGCCAGATCGGGATCCGCACTCGGGGTGATGATGATGGCGTTCTTGCCCGAGGTCTCCGCATTCAGACGCAGCTCCGGCTGCCAGGAACGGAAGAGCTTCGCGGTCTCCGAAGCGCCGGTCAGGATCACCGAATCCACATGCTCATGGGTGATCAACCGCTGCCCGGCCTCACCCTCATCGGCGCGCACCAGCTGCAGCAGATCCGGGTCCACCCCGGCCGCATCCATGCCGCGGTGAATGGCGTCCACCGCGATCTCGGCGCAACGCACCACCTGCGGCGCAGGCTTGACGATGACCGCGGCTCCCGCAGCAAGCGCAGCCAGCATCCCGCCGACCGGGATGGCCACGGGGAAGTTCCAGGGTGGGGTGACCACCACAACGCGGTGCGGGGTGAACCGAGAATGCGCAGCATCCAGGGCCCGGGCGGACTCTGCGTAGTAGGTGGCGAAGTCAATGGCCTCCGAAACCTCCGGATCGGACTGATCCACCGCCTTATTGGCCTCATGCGCCATCACCGAAATCAGCTCCCCGCGGGCATCCGCCAGGGCATCCGCGATCTGATCCAGAACCTCGGCACGCTCGGCACCACTGCGCTGGGACCAGCCCTCAGCCAGTGTCCGGGCACGTTCCACGGCGGTGTCGATGACATCAGGATCCGAGACCTCCTGGTTCACCGGCGCGCCGGGATCCGTGGCCAGTGCCTGCAGTGCCCATTCGCGGTTGTGCAGCAGGGCAGGGTCAGTGTCCGGTTCATTGATGAAACGTCCCAGGCCCACCGCCTGGGTGTCCGAATCCAGGTTGCGGTCCTGGCGGCGTCGGGGTCCGGAGGCGGTGACCCAGCGACAGGACACCGACTCGCGGAACCGCTGCTCCTGTTCCTGCATGGGGGTCTGGTGGTCCTGGCCCTCCACCTCGGGGGCGAAGAGGGCAGGCAGAAAGTTCTGTTTCTCACTGGTTTCCTCCAGTCGACGGACCAGGTAGGACACGGCCACATCGAAGTCCTCGGCGTGCACCACCGGGGTGTAGAGGATCATCTCCCCGAAGACCTTCTGCACCGCCCGGGACTGGGAGGGGGACATGCCCTGCAGCATCTCTGCATCCAGCTGATGCTCCACCCCACGCTTGACGGCCAGTTCCCAGGCCAGGGCCACGGTGTAGAGGTTGTGGCTGGCCACACCGATGCGCAGGTTATCGGCGTGTTCGGGCTGGAGGATGTAGTCGAGCAGGCGCAGATAGTTGGCGTCCACCTCCTCCTTGGAGGAGTAGGGGGCCTGGGCCCAGCCGTGCACCTCCGCCTCCACCTTCTCCATGGAGAGATTGGCACCCTTGACCAGGCGGACCTTGATTGCGGCCCCACCTTCGGCGCGGCGTTGCTGGGCGAATTCAGCCAGCTGTACCAGAGCGTCATAGGTGTCCGGCAGGTAGGCCTGCAGCACGATGCCGGTCTCCAGGTCCTTGAACTCCTCTTCGTTGAGCAGTTCGGTGAAGAGCCGGATGGTGAGGTGAAGGTCCTTGTACTCCTCCATGTCCAGGTTGATGAACACCCGCGGTGACTGCTGCATCGCGGTGCGGTAGAGCGGCCGCAGCTGTTCCTTCAGGCGGATCAGGTTGCCTTCGATGTCCCAGTGGTTGAGCTGGGCAACCAGGCTGGAGGCCTTCACCGACACATAGGTCACCCGCGGATTGCGGATCAGATCCAGGGTGCGGGCGGCACGGGAAGCAGCCTCATCATTACCGAGCACCGCCTCACCCAGCAGGTTCAGGTTGAGTTGGGTGCCCTCGGCATGAGCCTTGTCCAGCAGGGCATTCAGTGCCTTGCCCTCGGCATCGAGCACCAGGTGGCCAACCATCTGGCGCATCCGTCTCCTAGCCAGGGGCATCACCACATCCGGCAGCACGCGACCGGCCATACCGCCCGCCCCAAGTAGGAACTTATTGACGGGACCCAGGAAATCGGGGACCTCGGTGAGGCGGCGCAGCTCCTCGGCACCGACCTTGTTGTCCTCGGGGCGGGCCACCCGGTCCACGAAATCCATGGTGAAGTTCACGCCCTTGGGATCCCGCACGATCTCCGCCAGCTGTTCGGTGGCCTTGGCCTCCTTATGGGAGGCCTCGGTACCGGTCTCCTTGAGCCACTGGTGGGCACGTTCGACAGCTGCCTCAACCACAGCCTCCACATCCGCGGCATTCGCGGTGGGGGTGCGGGGTGCGTACTTCTGTTCTTCGATGTGGTTGGCGTTCATGCTGGACTCCTGAAATTGGGTGGTGCTGGTGCGGGGGCCGGTATATCCGGGCAGATTTATCTGGCCGGCTTATCGACGGCCGCGACCGGCGGCCGGTCACTGGCATGCCTGAGATTGCAACGATTCATGTGCATGTTTTGTGGCACCACCTTTCAGCGAGTCCCGGAGATTCCGAAAGAACTACTAGGGCCGAGTATATGGAGGAAACCAGGGGAGTGGGGCAGGTTACATTTTCGAGTATCCTTTGCGGGTGATGGGGAATTTTTTCGGGGAAAAGCGGGGCCGATAGGTTCTTAGGTAAGGCAGACCTATGAAATATAGGTTAATGCTCAAAAAAGACCCACCGTGATCAATTTTGTGTATAATTGCAGCTATGAGCAACTACACCGTTCCGGGAATCAATGAAAACGACGCCAAGAAGCTCAACGACGAGCTTCAGGCCCGACTTACCGACTACAACGACCTGCACCTGATCCTGAAGCACGCGCATTGGAATGTGAACGGCCCCAATTTCATTGCCGTCCACGAAATGATTGACCCGCAGGTCGAGCTGGTCCGTGGCTACGCCGATGAGGTCGCAGAGCGCATCTCCACCCTCGGTGGCGCGCCGGTAGGCACCCCGGCGGGCTCGGTTGAGGACCGCACTCCGCTGACCTACGAACTGAACGAAGGCCCCACCCAGAAGCATCTGGCTGAGCTGGACAAGGTCTACAACCAGGTTGTCGAGGGGGTTCGTGAATCCATCGCCGTCGCCGGCGAGCTGGATCCGATCACCGAGGATGCCTTGATCGGCCAGGCCGCCGAGCTGGAGAAGTTCCAGTGGTTCATGCGCAAGCACCTCGAGAATGCCCAGGGCAATATCTAGCACTTCTTTTCATCGCGGGGTCGGTCGACTCTCCTCCGGGAGAGCGGTCGGCCCTTCTTTTATGTGCTTTGGGGCTAGGTTTCAGGGCGGGTCGGGGAGCTCGGGGGGGGCACCGTGCCGTCGATAAGCTTCTGGTTCCTGCTGTTGTGGTCGATGGGCGGATTCCTGCTCGCGGCGGGCTCCCGGTGGCCGTGATTGAGGGGAATGGGGGAGTGGCTCGGCGATATTTTTCCCCGGTTCTGGCTCTGATCCGAGTAAATCTTCGGCCCCAGAGTTCGCTTTAAGCGATCAGAATTGAGCCTTCTCGGCTCGGGGTGGCTCAGGGTTCCCACCTATTTACCCCTGATTAGCTGGGAAAATGTGCAGAGTTGAGTCGACTTGGAATAACTTTGGAGTTAGTCTGGTTGCAGCAGATGTAAGGTTGAGTGACATCGGCTCAAGGGGATCTGTTAGTCTGGTTCCAGAAGTTGAGCTGAGTGCAGTCAACTAAAGATAGATCCCGGATCAACAGGAGGAATATCAATATGGGACGTGCAGTAGGAATCGACCTCGGTACCACCAACTCTGTGGTTTCCGTTCTGGAGGGCGGCGAGGCCGTCGTCATCGCCAACTCCGAGGGTGCCCGCACCACCCCGTCGGTCGTGGCCTTCGCCAAGAACGGTGAAGTTCTGGTCGGCCAGTCCGCCAAGAACCAGGCGGTCACCAACGTTGACCGCACCATCCGCTCCGTCAAGCGCCACATCGGCACCGACTGGTCGGTCGCCATCGACGACAAAAACTACACCCCGCAGGAAATCTCCGCCCGCACCCTGATGAAGCTGAAGCGCGACGCTGAGGCTTACCTGGGCGATGAGGTCACCGACGCCGTCATCACCGTCCCCGCCTACTTCGAGGACGCACAGCGCCAGGCCACCAAGGAGGCCGGCCAGATCGCGGGTCTGAACGTTCTGCGTATTGTCAACGAGCCCACCGCTGCTGCATTGGCCTACGGCCTGGAGAAGGGTGACAAGGAGCAGACCATCCTGGTCTTCGACCTCGGTGGCGGCACCTTCGACGTCTCCCTGCTCGAGATCGGTGACGGCGTGGTTGAGGTTCGCGCCACCGCCGGTGACAACCAGCTCGGTGGCGATGACTGGGATCAGCGCATCGTCGACTGGCTGGTCGAGAAGTTCAAGTCCTCCAACGGCATCGACCTGACCAAGGACAAGATGGCCCTGCAGCGTCTGCGCGAGGCTGCTGAAAAGGCCAAGATCGAGCTTTCGGCTTCCCAGTCCGCCAACATCAACCTGCCCTACATCACGGTTGACGCAGAGAAGAACCCGCTGTTCCTGGACGAGACTCTGTCCCGCACCGAGTTCCAGAAGATCACCCAGGACCTGCTGGACCGCACCAAGCAGCCCTTCAACCAGGTCATCAAGGACTCCGACCTCTCCATCTCCGAGGTTGACCACGTGGTCCTCGTCGGTGGTTCCACCCGTATGCCGGCCGTGACCGACCTGGTCAAGGAGCTGACCGGTGGCCGCGAGCCGAACAAGGGTGTCAACCCGGATGAGGTCGTCGCAGTCGGCGCTGCCCTGCAGGCAGGTGTCCTCCGCGGTGAGGTCAAGGACGTGCTGCTTCTCGACGTCACCCCGCTTTCCCTGGGCATTGAGACCAAGGGTGGCGTGATGACCAAGCTCATCGAGCGCAACACCACCATCCCCACCAAGCGTTCCGAGACCTTCACCACCGCCGAGGACAACCAGCCCTCCGTGCAGATCCAGGTCTTCCAGGGTGAGCGCGAGATTGCCTCCGCCAACAAGCTGCTCGGTTCCTTCGAGCTGGGTGGCATCGCACCGGCACCCCGTGGCGTTCCGCAGATCGAGGTCACCTTCGACATCGACGCCAACGGCATTGTCCACGTCACCGCGAAGGACAAGGGCACCGGCAAGGAGAACACGATCAAGATCCAGGATGGCTCCGGCCTGTCCCAGGAAGAGATCGACCGCATGGTCAAGGATGCCGAGGCTCACGCCGAGGAGGACAAGAAGCGCCGCGAGGAGCAGGAGACCCGCAACTCCGCTGAGTCCATGACCTACCAGACCCGCAAGTTCGTCGAGGAGAACTCCGACAAGGTCTCCGAGGAGCTCAAGACCAAGGTCGAGGAAGCTGCCAAGGAGGTCGACGAGGCACTCAAGGGTGATGACCTCGAGGCCATCAAGGCTGCCGTCGAGAAGCTCTCCACCGAGTCCCAGGAGATGGGCAAGGCCATCTACGAGGCCGAGGCCAACACCGGTGCCACCCAGGCAGACACCCCGGCTGACGACAATGTCGTCGATGCCGAGGTCGTCGATGAGGACAGCGCCGAGGAGAAGAAGGAGGATGACAGCAAGTGACCCAGTCCAACGGTATGCCCGACAACCCGGGAGATCCGGAGAACACCGATCCGGAGGCGACCTCGGCTGAGACTTCCGAAGCCGCCGCCGAGGAGGCCGCCGCTGGTCAGGGTGCAAGCGAGGACGCCATCGAGGGGCAGTCCGCCGAGTTTGATCCGACCCTCGAGTCGGACGTGGATGCGGCACTGGCTGATATCGATGCCGAACTTGCCGACGCCGAGGCAGACAGCGCCGACAACTCCGTCGAGGCCCAGCTGGCTGAGCGTACCGAGGACCTCCAGCGGGTCAGTGCGGAATACGCCAACTACCGTCGTCGTACCGAGCGGGAACGCCAGGGTGTGATCGATAACGCCAAGACCACCGTGATCACCAAGCTGCTTCCCATCCTCGATGATCTCGACCTGGCTGAGAAGCACGGTGATCTCGCCGAAGGTCCGCTGAAGGCCATCGCCACCAAGCTGCGTGACACCCTGAGGGAGTACAAGGTGGAAGCCTTCGCTGCCGAGGGTGACACCTTCGACCCGGAGATCCACGAAGCCGTTCAGGACCTGTCCTCCGGTGATGAGAAGGTCATCGGCACGGTCCTGCGTAAGGGCTACCGCGCGGATGCACGGATGATCCGCACCGCGATGGTCATCATCTCTGACCCGGCCTAAAATCAGCCGCCCTCCGGCCGGCTGATTCCGGTCAGCCAGCCAAGGGGGATGTCTCACCGCAGGTAGCGCTGAGAACCCGCACCTTCTCAATGGGAGAGCGTGCGGGTTTTTTCAGCTCAAGGTGGGGCTGGTGGGTGGGGCAGGTTGGTGCAGCAGGTGGCGGAAAATTTCAGAAACGCTGGTGTGGGGGAACCCCAGGAACCTCAGGTTCGATTGACTCAGGCCAGGGTGCGCATGGGTGTCACGGAGACTGTGGTTTGTGGAGAGATCCAGCCTCAAAGTTCAGTGCATTAGACTCAACCACAACTAAAAATATTATTGACAGATGCCCTGTGGTTGCCGCTGAAGTCAGTTGAACGAAGTTCTAGAAGAGTAATTTAAGGAGAGTGTCGGATGGCGCAGAACGAGTGGGCAACAAAAGACTATTATGCCGACCTCGGGGTATCTTCAACCGCCAGCGCGGATGAGATCAAGAAGGCCTACCGGAAGATCGCCCGGGAAAACCACCCGGACATCAAGCCTGGTGACAAGGCTGCTGAGGAACGTTTCAAGAAGGCCGCCGAGGCCAATGACGTTCTCAGCGACCCGGAGAGCCGCAAGGAATATGATGACCTGAAAGCGATGTTGCGAGGTGGAGGGTTCTCCGGCTTCGGCAGGGGTGGGGGGTCCGGCTTCCCCGGAGGGTTTCGCCAGCCGACGGACTTCAGCACCTCCGACATCTTCGGAGACCGATCCGATGGAGGATTTTCTGAAGACGGCGCTTTTGGCGATATCTTCGGTGGCCTTTTCAACCGTGGCGGCGGTACTCGCGGGACAGCTCGGCCGACGCGGGGCGCAGACGTCGAAACGGAAATCACCCTTGACTTCACCGAGGCGGCGAAAGGGACGACAATCCCGCTCCAGCTGACCGGGGATGCACCCTGCAACGTCTGCCACGGCTCCGGCTCCAAGTCCGGAAACCCCTCCACCTGTGGTGACTGCTCCGGCACTGGTTTCACCTCGGAAAGCCGGGGGGCCTTCGGGTTCTCCGCACCCTGTTCCACCTGTGGTGGCACCGGTCAGATCATCACCGATCCCTGCACCCACTGTTCCGGGAGGGGCACGGTCAACCGGACCCGTTCCATCACGGTGCGGATCCCGGCCGGGGTGATCGACGGCCAGAAGGTCCGCCTGGCGGGCCAGGGTGAGGCAGGCCCCAACGGCAAGCCTGCCGGTGACCTCTTCGTCACCGTGCATGTCCGCGAGGATCAGGTATTCACCCGTTCCGGTGATGACCTCGAGGTCACCGTCCCGGTGTCCTACACCGAACTGGCCCTCGGTGAAACCATCACAGTGCCGACCCTGGATGCTCCGGTTCGGGTGAAGGTGCCCGCCGGCACCCCCAATGGTCGGACCCTCCGGGTGCGGGGCAGAGGTGTGCCCAAACGCGGTGCTGAGGCCGGAGACCTGCTGGTCACGGTCCAGGTGAAGGTTCCCAAGAACCTCGATGCCGCAGCCACCAGCGCGCTGCGGACCTATGCCCAGGCGGAGAAGGGCTCTGGTTTTGATCCTCGGGCGGACTGGGCCGGGGCGAAGCGGAAATAGTCACCGGGAAATATCCCCTGGACCCTGTGCCCACTCAGGTGGTTGCAGGAGACGGTGGCTGATGGCAGTGAGGGAGGGAGGTGAGGAGAAGTCATGTCGATAAAAAATTCCGATAAAGACAACACACAGGACACCCGGCGGCGGGAAAGTGTCGCTGACTCCGTTGAGATCGGTGAGGTCTTCATGATCTCGGTCGCGGCGGAACTCTCCGGGATGCATGCGCAGACCTTACGTACCTATGACCGGATGGGTCTGGTCACTCCGATGCGCACCACCGGTGGTGGGCGCCGTTACTCGCGCCGTGATGTGGTGATGTTGCGCAAGATCCAGCGGCTGAGCCAGGATGATGGCGTTAACCTGGCCGGCATCAAGGCGATCATTGAACTCACCGAGGAAAATGAGGTGCTGCGGGCGGAGATGTCCGCCCTGCAGGCGGAGAACCAGAAGCTTCGGGATCATCTGGATCGAGGGGGCAACCGCTCTCGCGGCGAGATCGTGCACGTGCCCCGTTCCACTGCCGTGGTGATGTGGGAGCCCCGCCGTCCCCGCCGGAAACCACAGCATTAGCGAACTTCGCTGGGTTTTGTTTAGCCGATGATGAGCAGATCCCCACCACCCCCTCTTGGGGTGGTGGGGATTTTCTTCGCATTGTCCTGAGCTGCGGAAAGTGAGAAAAGGGGACAAGGTGCAAATAATGCAAATGTCATGATTCACATCGGGATTGTGAAAGTTGCTTGCATCACAGTGGGAGTGCGGTTACAAATGGGGATAGTCACCAACGGCTCCCGGCGGGAACGCCCGGGGCGACTCGAATTCATCAGAGGAAGGCAGCACCCCATGACTGTGTACGCAAACCCGGGTACCGAAGGCGCGATCGCGAACTACGAGAAGCGCTATGAGAACTACATCGGCGGCAAGTGGGTACCGCCGGTGGAGGGTCAGTACCTGGAAAACATCACTCCGGTCACCGGTGAGATCTTCTGTGAGGTGGCCCGTGGCACCGCCGCCGATATCGAGCTCGCCCTGGATGCCGCCCATGCTGCGGCCCCGGCCTGGGGCCGGACCTCGGTGGCGGAGCGTGCGCTGATCCTGCACCGCATCGCCGACCGTATTGAGGAGCATCTCGAGGAGATCGCCGTCGCGGAGACCTGGGACAACGGCAAGGCGGTCCGCGAGACCCTGGCTGCCGACATTCCGCTGGCCGTTGACCATTTCCGCTACTTCGCCGGCGCCATCCGCGCCCAAGAGGGCCGCACCTCCCAGATCGATGATGACACCGTGGCCTATCACTTCAACGAGCCTCTCGGTGTGGTCGGTCAGATCATCCCCTGGAACTTCCCGATCCTGATGGCCACCTGGAAGATCGCTCCGGCTCTGGCTGCCGGTAACGCCATCGTCCTCAAGCCCGCCGAGCAGACCCCGGCCTCCATCCTCTACCTGATGAACATCATCGGCGATCTCCTCCCGGATGGTGTGCTCAACATCGTCAATGGTCTGGGTGGGGAGGCAGGTGCTGCGCTGTCTGGTTCGAACCGTGTCGCCAAGATCGCCTTCACCGGTTCCACCGAGGTCGGCAAGATCATCAACAAGGCAGCCTCCGACAAAATCATCCCGGTCACCCTGGAGCTGGGTGGCAAGTCGCCGTCCATCTTCTTCAAGGACATCATGGATGAGAAGGACGGCTTCCTGGAGAAGGCTGTCGAGGGCTTCGCGATGTTCGCCCTCAACCAGGGCGAGGTCTGCACCTGTCCTTCCCGTGCGCTGGTGCACGAATCCATCGCCGATGAATTCCTGGAGCTTGGCACCAAGCGGGTCGAGGCCATCAAGATCGGTAACCCCCTGGACACCGAGACCATGATGGGTGCGCAGGCATCCCAGGAGCAGATGGACAAGATCACCTCCTACCTGGAGCTGGGCCCCCAGGAAGGGGCGGAGACCCTGACCGGCGGCAAGGTCAACAAGGTGGAGGGCCTGGAGGGCGGCTACTACATCGAGCCCACCGTTTTCCGGGGTGACAACTCCATGCGCATCTTCCGCGAGGAGATCTTCGGCCCGGTGCTCTCCGTTGCCACCTTCAAGGATTTTGATGAGGCGATCAGCATCGCCAATGACACCAACTTCGGTCTCGGCGCGGGTGTCTGGTCCCGTCAGAACAACATCGTCTACCGTGCGGGTCGTGCCATCCAGGCTGGTCGGGTCTGGGTGAACCAGTACCACAACTACCCGGCGCACTCCGCCTTCGGCGGTTACAAGGAGTCCGGTATCGGCCGCGAGAACCACCTGATGATGCTGGCCCACTACCAGCAGACCAAGAACATGCTGGTCTCCTACACCGAGAAGCCCACCGGTCTGTTCTAGCCTCCCACCATCTCCTTCACCGCCCGGTGGTCAGGGTGGAAAGTTGCCGCAGGAATTCCTCCTCATTCCAATAACCGGAATGATCTGCGGCAGACTCCCACACCTGCGCCCCGAAGAACCGGGAGGTGGGGTCAACGCCATGAACCCCGCCGAATGCGGTGGCCGAAAGGCCGATCGGGTCAGCTGATCCGGTGACCGCATGAACGCGGGGTTTTGCGCTGCCTTCCTCTTCCATATCTGCTTCTTTCATCCCCGCCGCCTGGGGAGACACCAGGTTCAGGTGGTCTGCGCGACTCAGCCCGATACCGGGGCTGCCGACCAGAACCACCTCATCGGCGGCCAGCCCTGGCCCCCGCGGACTGGCTGCCTCACCGAGCACCACAGAGCCATAGCTATAACCCACCACCACGCGTTGCTGCCCGGGATTCCGGCGGGCCAGTTCCGCCTGGAAATCACGGAGTTTGGGGCCCGCCAGCTGTGCCGGGATCCGGCTCATCGCCTCCGGAACGCTACCGGGTGCCGGATGCCCCATCCACAACACCGTGGCGGCCCCGCTGGTCTGGGAGATGTTCCGGGCCCGATCAAATTGAGTGGGCCAGCCCGCCGGATCCGCGGAGCCGGTACCGGCGGCGATGGTCACCACCGCATCAGCACTGTCGATGTCCCCGATGGCGGCCACGAAAGCGCCCTCGGAAAGTTCCAGGACCTGGATATCCGGTTGCTCCGCCACCAGCTGCGCCAGTTCCGGGGGAAGCCGCGGCAGGTGATGTTCATGGATGGCACCGGCCGCCAATCCCTCGAAATCGGCGAAGCTGCGCAGCGGTCCGGGGGAGTGGGCACCTGAGCGGGCGGTGATCTCCCGGGCGCAGATGAAATCCAACAGGGCCGCAGCATGGGAGATGTGCTGCAACCACATCGTCACCACCGGGTGGTATTCCCCCAGGGCCTCCACGAGGGGGAGGACGCGTTCCTGCAGCTCCTCCCAGGGGCGGAGGAGGTCTGCCACCTCAGCCAGCAGTTCACTGACCGCCAGGATCTGGGTAGCAGACAACGGAATCGGGCTGTGGTGGCTCAACAGCAGGGCGAAGCCATGCTCAAACCCCATGCCGAGGGTCTCGGCGGACAGGGCCGACCATTCAGCTTTTCTTTCGGCAGAGTCACTGTGCAGTTGTCCGCCCCTCTGGCTGAGCAGCTGGGCGTTACTCAGCAGTTCTGAGCTGTGAAAAGGAAGCAGCGTGTTCATCGGACTGCCCCAAGCTGCCAGGAGAGCACCTGATCCTGATACTCTAGCTCTACGCTGAATTCAGTTAATTGATCAAGCTGATCTCCTACCGCCCGGGCAGCCGAGTCGCAGCGGGAATGCCAGCTGCGCACGGCACCCTGAAGAGCGGCGGCGCTGCGGCTGCCACCGGGCAAGGCAAGTGAAGGCAGTACGGGGAAAGGACGTTGTGCCCTGGTGAGTGCTTCGGGCAGGTGGCGGGGGAAGCTCAATTCATTGTGTGTCATGACCACAGTGAATCCCCAGGTGCGGTGAAGCGACAAGAAGGATGCTCCCGAACCTGTGGATAAAGGTCACTTATCCACATATCCTGGGATCATGCGCATTGCAGTGGTACAGATCCAGTCCGGAGCAGATATTCTGGCCAATTTGGGCCGGATCGAGGAAAGCGCACGTCAGGCAGCTGCAGAGGGAGCGAAATTGCTCGTCTACCCGGAAGCCAGCAGCCAGGCCTTCGGGACCGGGAGGCTCGACCGCGATGCCCAGGAGATCGACGGGGAGTTCGCCGGCCGACTGAGGGAACTTGCCGAGGAACTCAGGGTGGTGATCGTGGCGGGTATGTTCGCCCCGGCGGACACGGTGGAACGTGAGGGCAAGACCATCAACCGGGTGTACAACCTGGCGCTGGTGACCGGCCAAGGGCAGCACCTTGGTTACCGGAAGATCCACACCTATGACGCCTTCAACTACGCCGAATCTGACACCGTCCACCCCGGTGAGGAGCTGGTGACCTTCCAGGTGGAGGGGCACACCCTGGGCGTGGCGGTCTGTTATGACGTGCGCTTTCCAGAGCAGTTCAAGGCACTGGCCACTAAGGGTGCGAAGGGGATTGTGTTGCCGACCTCCTGGGCGGATGGGCCCGATAAACTGCCGCAGTGGCGGACCCTGACCGCGGCCCGCGCCCTAGACTGCACCTCCTGGATCATCGCCGCAGGTCAGGCGCGTCCCGGTGGGGAGGTGGAGGGTGGGACCCCCTCCGGGCCGACCGGGATCGGACATTCCTGTGTGGTTGACCCCAATGGCCAACGTGTGGCTGAGGCCGGTTATGGCGAGGACACCCTCATTCTCGACATTGACCTGGATGTGGTGGACAAGGTCCGCAAGATTCTGCCGGTGCTCGGGGCAGGGAAGTTCTAGCGGAATTCCTTTATCCCGTGGCGGCTCACCACCAAGGCGGCCGGATCCTGCGTGGCGGCGAGACGATGCCTGCCTGACATCCAAGGCCGGGACGTCGAAAAGCCGGATGACGCTCAGATGCGGAGCACTTCCCACCTTCTGCTGGATCTTGCGCAGGTGCTTTTCCAGGCGGGGCCCTTCATGACGGAGAACGTTCCGCAGCTGCTGGTGGAAGTCCCGATCTCCTCAAGACGGTTCATATCGCCGGAGCCGGAAACTACCAGGCTTCATAGTCCACCAGGTTGAAGGGGACACCACCACGGTAGAGGGAACGCACCGCCTCATGGACTCCGCGGGCGGGGCCGGCAACCAGCACCTCATGGTTATCCCAGATGCCCTGGTCCAGCACGAACTGGCCCAGATCCTCACTCACCTGCACCGAGACCCCGGTTGGCGGTTCGGAAGCGCTGGTTGCACCCACCCACCAGGGGTCGGCGGGGTTTTCCGCCACCGGGGTGATCTCAAGCCAGTCCACGGTCCGGGCGAGGTTGGACAAGGTACGCAGGTCATGGAGCTCGCCAGGGTATTCGGCGCTCATGAGCAGGTGCACCGGCTGGTGAGGGCCGGGCCGCTGGAGCAGGTCGAAGATGATGGCCCGCATGGGGGCCAGTCCCATGCGGTGAGATATCAGCAGCAGAGGGGAATGACCCTCGGTGTTCAAGTTTCCGGTGGGGGCGCCGAGGGTCCAGTAGTCACCGACCCGGGGGTTAGCGAGCATGCCGGAGGCGGCACCGTTCTCGTGGACCTGGATATGGAATTCCAGCTGACCATGGTCATCGCTGGGCAGCACCGGGGTGAGGGTGCGCCAGGTGCCGGGCAGGTAGCTCATGGCCACCGGGATGTTCTGTCCCGCGCGGTAGTCGATTTTCTGGCTGTCCAGATGGACCACACTGATGCGTCGGCTCCGTCTTTCCACATGCGTGACGGTGGCCAGGTAAGCGGGCGGTACGCCGGCAAGATCCTGTTGGTGGGCGGCGGAGGCCATGGCCTGGCAGACCTGACGCAGCGCCTGTTGTGCGGCAGCGAGGATTTCCGGCTCGGCGGCGGGGAGGACGTCGGCAAGCGCGGCGGCAAGGGAATCCCCGAAAGGACCGTAGGCCTCGGAGGGGAAACCATGGCGGCGGTGCCGGACACCATGTGCCGCCACATAGTCCAGCATGTGCTGCGGCACTTGGCCATTGAGTGGGGTGCGGTCGAGGACATCGGTGATGACCGGGACCAGCCCAAGATGGGTGCGTTCCCGGGAGAGCGGGAAGAGCGCCCGGGCTTCCAGGATGCTGGTGAAGAAATGATTGTGCACCAGGTCCCGGAACCGGGCCTCCTGAGCGCGCACCCTGCTGGCAACTTCAGAAAGCGTCTCGGAGGGGGTCACGTCCCCCATTGTGCCCTATTTCAGGGACAGGTTGCCAAGGGGGTTCATTAACGCCTCAGGAAAGTTCATGACCCGTGGTCAGACCCTCTTTCGCGGAGATCCAGCCGAGTGCCGGAGCGACGTGTTCCGCGAAATTCTGCAGGATGGAGAGGTTGACCTCCACGCCCATCTGGTTGGGAATGGTCAGCATCAGGGAGTCTGCGGCCATGACCGCGGGATCGGCCTTCAGCTGCTCGATGAGCACATCCGGTTCGGCGGCGTAGCTGCGTCCGAAGGTGACCGGCACACCCTCACCCAGGGAGCCGATCTGATCCCGGTCACTGGCCTGGAGGCCGAACATCTGACGGTCCTTCTCGGAGACGATCGGGAAAATGGAGCGGGACACTGACACCCGAGGGGTCCAGTCGTGGCCGGCTTCCTGCCAGGTGGCGCGGTAACGACGGATCTGTTCCGCCTGAACCTCGCCGAGGGTGGAGCCGTCGGCCTCAGACACCAGGGTGGAGCTCATCAGGTTCACACCATCCCGGGCGGCCTGCTCGGCGGTGGTGTGGGAGCCGGCACCCCACCACATGTGCTTACGTAGGTTCGGGGCCTGCGGGAAGATCGGCAGGGGAGTGCCGGGGTGGTACATGTTCGGGTACTGTTTGCCGGCCTCGGCGGCCTTGGCCATCCCATAACCATCGATGGCGGCGAGGAAAGTCTCCCACTTGGAGCGTGCCATGTCAGCGCCATTGTCCTGCTCAGCGCTGTAGCCGAAGGCTTCCCAGCCCTTCTCGGCGGGCTCCGGCGATCCCCGGGACACCCCGAGGGCCATTCGACCATCGGCGATCAGCTCCAGGGCGGCGGCCTCCTCGGCGAGGTAGAGGGGGTTTTCATAACGCATGTCGATCACGCCGGTGCCGACCTCGATGTGCCTGGTCTTTCCGGCGATCGCGCCAAGCAGGGGCATCGGGGAGGCGTTCTGCGGAGCGAAGTGATGGACGCGGAAATAAGCGCCGTTGACACCGAGCTCATCGGCTGCGACCGCAAGGTCGATGGCCTGGTGGAGGGTGTCACGGGCATCGGGGCCGGGTTGGTTGCCGATGGCGTAGTGGCCGAAACTCAAAAATCCGAAACTCTTCATGTCGAAGATTGTAGTTGATGTGTCAACAACTGTCCAGGGGGTTAGATTCCCCACTCCCAACAGTGCTGTCGCCGCAGCTATTTCCCACTCAGCCACTTCCAGGCCTTGCGGCCGGCCAGGCGACCCGCGCGGGTTGCACCCACCGTGGAGGCGGTCGAACCGTAGCCCACCAGCAGGATTCGTGGATCCGCGGCCGGGGTGACCTCGTCGAGCAGCTCAATGCCGCCCTTGCCGCGCAGCTTCATCGGGGCGAGGTGGCGCAGGGCGGCACGAAAGCCGGTGTTCCAGAAGATCACGTCCACCTTCTCCACCTGGCCGTGGGGGAGGGGGTCCCAGCTTTCCGGGACCGCCAACTTGCTTCCGGTGGAAGGTCCCAGTCCCTGTTGGCGGGTGGAAAGCGGCGGGCCGAAACGGACGGTCTCCGGATGGATCTGGTCTATCATGCCGCGGCTGACCAGGGTGCCCTCCTTTACTCCCCGCAGGTAATCCGGGTTCTGGGGGATGCCGGTGGTGCGCACCACTGAGGCCGGGGCCTGGCCGGAATGGGTGCGTTCCCGCACCGCCTTCTCCACCGCCAGACCCCAGCCGGCATCAAATTCCTGGCTGGTGAAGTTCGGGGGCCGGCGGGTGGCCCAGATGGTTTCGGTGAGCGGTGCCAGTTCCAGGAGAAATTGCACCGCCGAAAGTCCGCCACCCACCACGAGGGTGCGCTGGCCAGCGAAGTCCTCCGCCTTCACATAGTCCCTGGTGTGTAGTTGCCTCCCCTGGAAGGTCTCGATGCCCGGAATATAGGGGATATAGGGATTGGTCCAGGTTCCGGTGGCATTGAGGACCATGCGACTCAACCAGCTTCGACCGTCCCGGGCATGGATCCGCAGCAGATCATTCTCCGCTTCCTCGACCCGGGTGACATCAACCGGTCGGATGGTCTTCAGTTCGAAGGTGTCCTCATAGGCACCGTAATAATCGCTGACTAATCTGCTGGCCGGCATCTTTGGGTCCGGGCGCCTCATGTCCAGGCCCGGCAGGTCAGCGATGCCGTGGGCCTTGCCCAGGGTGAGGGAATCCCAGCGGTGCCGCCAGGCACCACCGGGGCCGGGATTGGCGTCGATAAGCAGGAAGTCCTTGCCGGGGACAAGTCCTCGCCGCGCTAATTCATGTGCCGCGCTCAGGCCTGCCTGGCCAGCTCCGATGATGATTGCTTTATAAGTAGTTGTCATGTCAACAATTCTAGCAGGAGTTGCTCCCTCATTGAGGGAGCCGCCGGAGGGGAACTTCCGGGGAAGCGCCGAAAGTACAGTCCCTGAACTCCAGTTGAAATGACAGCGAAACTTAGCGCTAAGAGCGTTTATGCTTTTATTCGGCCGCGCCGGTCGGGACCCTACCTACATAAATAATGTGATCTGCATTAAGCTCTTCCTGTTCTACCACCCCATTGAACTGATATGAGAGGAAGTGCGTCGCCACAATGGAGTACACCCCTTTTAGTCTCTTGCAGGATGTCGGATGGATTTCCGCTCTGATGGTGATCGGCAATGTGTTGCGCCGGAAAATCCCCTTCTTCCAGACCCTGCTGATTCCCTCGCCCATCACCGCTGGCCTGATCGGGCTGGTGCTGGGTCCGCATGTCCTCGGTCTGATCGGCTTTTCCGCTCACATGGGCACCTACACCACCCTGCTCATTGCGGTTGTGTTCGCGGCGATGCCCTATTCCATGCAGTTCTCCCGCTCCATGCGCTCCGGTGCCCAGACCATGTGGTCCTATTCCACCGGTATGTTCATGGGGCAGTGGGCGATCTTCATCCTGCTCGGCGTCTACTTCTTCCAGCCGATCTGGGGCACTGAGGACTGGTTCGGCATGATGCTGCCGGTCGGTTTCGTCGGCGGCTTCGGTACCGCCGCGGCCGTCGGCAGCTCCCTGGAAGCTTCCGGCGCGGTCGCTGCCTCCTCGCTGGGCTTCACCTCTGCCACCGTAGGTACCCTGGCAGCCATCGTCGGCGGAATCATCTTCACCACCTGGGGCATCAAGAAGGGCAAGACCGCAGCGATGCCCTCGAAGCTTCCCTGGGATCTGCGCTCCGGTTACATCGACAAGCTTTCCGAGCGCCCCAGCATCGGTAAGGCAACCACCAACCCCTCGGCCATCGAGCCGCTGGCACTGCACGCCGGCATCATCGCCTTCACGGTGCTGCTCGCCTACCTGTTCAATCAGTGGATCACCTCGATGTTTGCGACCGTGTCCATCCCGCTTTTCGCCACCTCCTTCGTGGTCGGCATCATGGGCATGGGTATTCTGCGGTTGCTGAAGAAGCCGGAGTACCTGGACCGGGACACCGTCAACTCGATCTCCGGCGCCTCCACCGACTACCTCATTGCCTTCGGAATCGCCTCGATCGTCCCGGCTGCCATCGCGGACTACCTGGTGCCGCTGATCATTCTCTTCGTCGCCGGTGTCATCTACTGTGTCTTCTTCTTCTTTGTTGTTGCCCCGCGCTTCTTCGGCGAGAAGTGGCTGGAGCGAGCTGTCTTCGGCTGGGGTTGGGCAACCGCCGCCGTGGCCACCGGTATCGCACTGCTCAAGATCGTCGACCCGAAGCTGAAATCGGGGACCCTGAATGAATACGGCGTGGCCTATATCGGTTTCGCGCCCTTCGAGATCGGCATGACCATCATCGCCCCGATCGCGGTGATCGCGGGCCTGACCGCTGGCCTTGGTTGGGCAACCCTGATTGTGGCGGTGGCGGTGATCGGCGCCGCCTTCGTTCTCAAGTGGCTACCGGAACGTGGCCATGTCAGAGGAAACGACCGGGAGCAGCAACCGGCTACCGCCGGGGAAGCGTGATCCCCCAGACAGACTTCTTGAAGGACCACGGTTGAACACCGCCGGGGGAGCCTTCATCACAGACACCAACGCCGCCGGGGCCGAGCTGCATATGCAACTCGGCCCCGGCGGCGAAATGAGGGATTTCTTCGGTCAGACGACCGATCGATTTTCCCGGTGAGCGTCTCGATAATCGTTTATTACACCCAAAGTGAGATAGATCAACACAATTGCGGCAAGTATCGGCCACACCAGAATATAGATGGTCATCAGGACTGTGGTCATACGCGGACACCTCCCTTCGGGTCAGTGTCGGTGCCACCATCGTCGCCATCAGCCAAGCGATGTGCCAACTGGGGGGATCCGTGGTCCGCGGTATCGCTGCCGTCGGCGTTGGTGATGGTGGTCGTGCGGGTTTCTCCACCCTGGAAGGACATCACGCGCTCGTCAATGAGGTCGAAGTCGAAACTCTCATTGCTGCGGAAACTGATGCCCACGCACAACGCAGTACTGATGCCGTAGGCAACCAGGGCGCTGAGCAGTGCCGGGTAGTCGCGGAGGAAGCCGAGGAAGAGCGGGACCATGGCGACGAACATGATTGCCGCCGCGATCAAACCAGGTCGACGGCCGAAGATGCCGAAGACCATCAGCCCCACCGCGCTCGCAGCACCCAGGGCGCTGAAGAGCTCGAACACCACTGCCTGGACCCCGAACATCGGGATCAGCTCGAAGCGGGTCAGCAGGAAGAAGACCACTGCAACCACCACGGAGATGGTGAATGCCTTACTGGTGATCCGGTTCCAGTAGAAGCTCATGATCACCGGGAAGACCAGTGCACCCCATAGTCCGCCAACGAAGACCAACAGGTCCAGAATATTGAAGTTAGCGAAAGCCAGGACCACACCGCAGGCGGTCGCACCAACCATGGTCATCCGGCCGACCAGCAGCATCGTTTTGGTCTTGACGCGACCACGGGCGATGTTCTTACCGTAGATATCGGTCATCGCAATCGCGGCCAGTGCCGAGAGATCGGAGTCCGCGGTGGAGGACAGTGAGCCGATCACCATGATGAACAACGCCACAATGAGGAAGACGGGCAGAAACTCCACGCCCATCTGCGGAATGATGTTGTTGGTGTTGCCATCGGCGGGCTGCAGGCCGATCATGGCGGCGAGGACGCCGAGCATGCCCAGGCCGATGACGGTGCCGGCATAACCGAGAGTCGCGGTGACGAAGGTTGACTTGATGCGGTCGACCCGCACCGCGAACAGGCGCTGCATGATGGTCTGGTTGCCGATCGCATAAGCCAGCACCGCCACCATGTAGGGCGCACCCTGATAGAGGAAGGCATCCTTCGACCAGAAGTCCGCCTTCTGCGGGTTCTGCTCGTACAGCGTGTCCATGCCGGTGCTGATCATGTCGGGACCACCAGCGGCGTAGAAGATCGTCGGGATGATGATGACCGCGGCGCCCATCATGGCGACCAGCTGGATGTAGTCAGTGAGCACCGAGGCACGGAAGCCGGACCAGATGGTGTAGGCGAGAACGCCGACTGCGACCGCCAGGACACCGGTGCCGAAACTGAAGGGGGTGAGAACGTACACCAGCGCACCAGCGGCGGTGAAGTTCGCCGTCAGGCTGATGAGACTGCCGGCGATATTCGACACCGCGAGCATCAACTGACTGGATGAACCATGCCGGGCATGGACCATCTCAGCGAGAGTGTGCGCGTGCGGTGCAAGAGTACGGAAACGCTTTCCGAAGGGGTAAATACACAGAATCATCAGTGCGCCCCAGAGACCGTAGTGGATGGGGCCAGAGATTCCGTAGATATAACCGGCCTCGGCTGCAGCGTAGAAAGACGCTGCCCATACCCAGGTCGCAGTCATCGATGAGGCGGAGAAACCGAATCCGATGGAGCCACTGGACACCATGAATCCATCAACGTTTTCTTTACGCTGTCGGATGGTCAGGGTGAGCAGGAAGGTCGCTCCAAAGAATCCGACCAACATCAATATGGTCGCCCATGAACTGAACTGAAAGCCGTCCAAATCTCCTCCATACTTCGGGACCGAAGAATGAGTGAACCCGCGGCTTAGAGGAAGCCGGGCGAAAGGCCGCAGCTTTCGGTCCCGTCTTTAAAGTGAATACATGTCCTCCGCCAGCGGGGCGATTTGAGTGCGGCATAACCATAACAACATTCTGAGTTATAGCCGAATCCAAACTATCGAAATTTAAAAACCAATTTAGCTATGATATGATCAAGGGATTTCGGGGAAAAGTAGTTCCGGTTATATTGCCAGCGCAGCCAGTTTTCATTCGGTTGATACCGGCCCTGTTTCGGGTGTGTTGGCGGGGGTGGTGTCCGTCAACTCTCAGGGTTTTTGGCATTGATATGTGTGGCTGGGGGAGAGGCAGTTAGGGGGCGTCTTGGCTCGATTGTCCAGCTTTGGAGTGCAGATATGGGATGGGTGGCGAAGGTTTTGCCCTGGGTGGCTGCTGGGAGGAGTGGGGTGGGCAATATGTTCCCTCGGCATTTTTTCGGGGGTGGCTCCCAGTTTTTTCTCAGATGTGGGCGCGCTTCTTGGGGCGGGTTTTTCGGGTGTCTTAAAAGCTGTTGTGGCGGCATCTGGGGGATAAATTCGGATGAACTTTCGTGGGGGAATTTGTCTGAATTACCTCTGTCTTAATGGTCCTAAATTGATATTTCAAAGGAGAATTTCCGAGTTTTTACATTGCTTAGTTGTAGTATTTTTCATTATTAATAGAAGTCCGCTCTTTAAGGGACTAAGTGGCCCTTCCCGTTTTAGGAACTCTTTGTGGAATTGTTGATCTCTCCCTGGAGTCTTTCGGGGTGGATCAGCGACGACCAAGAGGTAAGGAGTTATATTCCTGACTCCGTGGGAGATTGCACGTAGGTGCTCCAGCCTCCTGTTGATCGCTTGGGCGAGATTATTGAATGCGCCGGTATCGAAATTCGGCAGAATCTCCTGACATAGTTTCCATCTGGTCGGCCCCCTCTGCTCCAGCTGTTGAACGTTGCTGGGGCAGGTTGGATGGGATTCCTTTCGGACTGGCGTATCCAGTATTAACTGGCCTCAGGATTCTTCCACTCCTACACTGTGATGCGGGGCGGATTCTAAGGGTCGGTGCAACACCTTGACCCTGACAGGGGACGGGCGATGCTCGAGGCGGCTCGCATCCTGTTCCTCTCACTAGCGGTATCGGTTAGCAGATCCTTGCACGGCAGTTGCTCGAGATGAAAGTCGGTGTTGTTGCACAGCGGGGACAAGGGTGGGGGGGTGGGCCGAAACATCGGTAGATGCCTTGTTTCAGTGCTTTCAGGTGTTCTCAAACGCTTGGCCAGCGATCACATGTCCAGGGTCTAGCTGTCCGCAGGTGAACGCCGTCCCTCGGTCCTTTTCTCAATGTGTGACCGGTTTTCATGGCTATCGTGGTCCGAAGAGGTGTCCTCGCTGTGATGTTGCGCTTCGAAGAGGGGGAAATTCAGAGTTTGAATATTCACGGTGAGCGCCAGATCGAAGATGTCATTATTTACCGACGGCCTGAATGTGGGTCTCATTTACCAGCAGGGATCGGAACTGCCAGCCCAAAATCTGCCGGTGCCAACACCTCTGGGTGTCAACTGGAAAAGATGTGCCTGAACCCTGCGGGAGAGGGGGTCGATGCGCATGCCAGGCTGCAGTCATCATTTCTTGAGGCCCAGATAACTGAACCCATAACCGTAGCGATCGATACGCCGTTCATCGGGTGGTCTTCAGGAGAGGGTCAACGGCCCGAGAAGACATCCATGGCTGTGCTCATTCCATGGCCTTCTGACTATCGCATCACTGTGCAACAACATCCTTCTGGGCCCTTTTCGCAGTGTGTTGGCTGGCCCATCGTCTCCCTCACTTCCCGGGTGGGCTCTACCTGGCCAGTTGGGGCAAAGAGGCTTCGGTCTCTGTCTCAAGGCTGGTGAGTGCTATTTCACGTTATGAAAAAGATGACCAATAAAACTGACAATCATACCCAATGAGGTGATACAGTACATCTGAGATTGGCGTAAGTTATGTCTGTTAATTATGTTTGAAGCAAGTTAAATATTAAGCGACGCATCCTAATGAAAGGCAGGGTCGGGCGTTCTGAGTTCTGGGAAATCAGCCCGCCAGACCATTTTTCCAATCTGTCACGTGAGCGCAGGTCTGCTCACACCTGAACGCACCTAGTGAAAAATCAATTCTTCAGGAGATAAACCAATGGCCAATATCGCCCGTAAAACGCTCTCGGCAGTAGCCGTGGCCTCATTGCTCGCTGCCGGAACCTTCGTTGGTGTCGGCGCTATCAACGGTGGCGCCTCGTTCCTACCGTCTGCTGCTGCCCAGACTGCTGCGATCGACGGCATTCCAGATAGCGCGAATTTGGAGATCAACAAGCGGCTGGGCCTGCCGGGGACTGCCCGAGATGACGGCACCCAGATCGCCCCGGAGGAGGTTCCCGGGGAGCCGGCAGAGGGGATCGAATTCTCTATTTTCCCCGTCAACGGCATTGACCTGAACACCCTGGAAGGCTGGCAGGCTGCGGATGGCCTGGAGATCAACGACTTCTTCCCTGGCGCTGCCCCCAATTCCTACAGCACCTTGGACCGCACCGGGCTTGGCACTGAGACAACCGCGGTGACTGACGCTGACGGGGTCGCCGCTTTTACGGGCGATACCGGCCTGTATCTGGTGGTTGAGGAAGCCAACCCGACCCTGCCCAATGGGCAGGCTGTCGCCCCAGCCGCTCCTTTCCTGGTCACCCTGCCCATGACGGACCCGATCGATAGGCAGACCTGGCTGGACACGGTATATGTCTACCCGAAGGGCCAGGCAGTTGCGGTACCGCGTAAGACAATCACCGATCCCGTCCCGACAGGTGACGGTATGGATCTGACCGGGTCCTCGCTCGGCGAGCTCATCGGCTACGAGATTGCAGCCGACGTTCCTGCGCTCGGCGGGGACAACGCCCTCAATGGTTTCTCCGTGACAGATAAGCTTCCTGCCGAATTGGGAGGACTGAACCTGGAATCCGTGGTGGTCACTCTCGATGGGGTAGCGCTGGCTGAAAACTCCTATAGCATTCGAAACTGGTCCGTCGGTGCAGGCGATGACGCTCAGGAAGTTCTGCTGGTTGAGCTGACTGATACTGGTCTTGCACAGCTTGGGGCCGGCGGCGGGGAGATTGTGGTCAGCTTCAACGCCCCCCTTGAGACAACCCCGCAGGCCAACCTGATCAACCAAGCCTGGGTTTCTCCCACTGCCCTCGGTGTGGCCGAAGGCTGGGATCCGGAAGCCGAAGGCGCCAGCCCCGGCACCCCGTCGAACGCCACCCGCTCGATCTACGGCCAGATCAATATTCAAAAGACCGGGCAGGGGGATGACTCGGATGGACTCGCCGACGCGGTCTTCGAGTTGCACCGCTGTGTTGATGGCGACCTGGCAGAGAGCAGTTTGCCGATCCAGGTCGGAGGAACCACTACGTGGACCACTGGGGCAGACGGCTCCGCCAGCATCTCCGGAATCCACCTGGCGAACGTGACCGACCAGGATGACTTGACGAGCTATGTGGATCTCTGGGAAGGAAACGGTGAGCAGTTCTGTCTGGTCGAAACCCAGGCGCCGGACGGTTATGCGTTGCTGCCGGAGCCGGTGGGCGTGAACCTGGTTTATGACGCTGACAACCTCGAGCTGGTCAGTGTCGATCAGCCCATCGAAAACGTCGAGGCCAATGCCGGTTTCTCCTTGCCGCTGACCGGTGGCATGGGTATCTGGCTGATCCTCGGTGGTGGCATCCTGTTGCTGCTGATCGCCGCGGCCTACTACCTGGTGACCCGCAAGCGCGATAACGCGTAACCAACGGCCCAGTTGTTTGCTCAGCCACCGCGGTAATTGCTGTGGTGGCTGGGCGGGCCAGATTCAGGAGTACCAGACATGACCGTGGTCGAAAAGGCTGGGGCGGTTAAACGCTCAACGGTCCATAAGGTCATCCCGATTGTTCTGGTTATCGCCGGCATTCTCGTGTTGCTCTATCCGGTTGCCGTCACGTATCTGCGCAATGCCAACCATGCCTCGATCGCGGATGCTTACCGCAATTCACAGACCCAGGTACCTGAGGTTGATCGTGCAGCCTGGTTGGAACGCGCCCGGGAGTACAACGACACCAACACCAATATCCCGATCCTGGATCCGTGGTTGGCGCGGGTGTCCAGGGACAACGCGCCCTACCGCGATTACCTGGAACAGTTAAACCCCACCGGGGATCCGGAAGCGCCCATGGCGGCGGTGGCGATCCCGGCGATTGACTCGAAACTGCCGCTTTATCACGGCACCGATGAGGAGACTCTGCAGCGCGGGCTGGGCCACCTCTACGGCTCCGCACTGCCGGTGGGCGGCGAGGGCCACCATTCTGTATTGACCGGCCACACCGGGCTGACCACCGCCACAATGTTCGACCGTTTGGACGAGATTGTCGAAGGCGATGCGTTCTACCTCGATGTTCTCGGCGAGCCGCTGAAGTATGAGGTGGATCAAATCAAGGTTGTCCTGCCCAATGAGATCGATGATCTCCAGCCGAAGGAGGGCCGTGATCTTTTCACGCTGATCACCTGCACTCCCTATGGCATCAACTCTCATCGTCTCCTGGTTCGCGGGACCCGCGTTCCGATGGATGAGGAAGAGCTTGATGAGGTCTTCACCGACGGGGGACTATGGCAGACCTGGATGACCTGGGTGCTGATTCTGGTGGTAATCGTGCTGCTGGTCATTCTGTTCCTGGGGCTGCGCGCGCTGGCCCGAAAGCGTGCGGCAGCACTTCCGGGGGAGGGACGACACCGTGTCCGCTAATCGACGTTTCGTCCGCACCACTGCCGCGGCCGCAATCCTCGGCTTGCTCTGGGTTACGGTTGCCCCGATTGCTTCCGCCCGCCCGGTCGTTCCTGCGGTCATCGCCGCGTCTGCTCCTATTGTGGACGTGCATCAGCTAGGCCAGCTCACCCTGGAGTTTCGTGCCCCCAACCTCAATGATGATGAGCCTGGACAGACTCACGTCGGTGTCCTCGTGAATATCCGAAGGGTCGCCGACATTGATCTGAGCACCAGTGAAGGTTGGCGGCAGGCTGCGGACCTGGAGGCCGAGGAGGTTCTCGCGTTCCCTGCTGACCGTTTCACTGATCACCGCTCCGAGGACACAGGCCCCGACGGTCGTGTCCGCTTCGCCAACCTGCCACTGGGGCTGTACACAGTGACCGCACCTGAGGATGTCGAGCTGAGATTCGAACCTTTTGTGATCACCGTGCCCATGACCAATATCACCGGCACTGGCTGGGAGTACTCCTTCATGGTGTATCCCAAGGCGAAGGCTGACGCTGGCACCCCGACCCGTGGTCCAGCGCCGGATCCAGAGCCTGATCCCATCCCGGGGCAGGAGGGGGCTGAACCCACCACAGAACCGGGTGGACCTGGGCAGACCAGCAGTCCGGGGGAATCGGGGCCGTCGGAAAGCACACCAGGAAACACAGAACAGCCCTCTGGGCAGCCTGAGAAGGCCGGTGCCAGCAGGGTTGATAAGTCCAGGCGAGAGGGTTTGGCCGGCACCAAGGCCGCGGTCCTAGGCCTCGTGGCGGCAGGTTTAGCGATGATTCTGCTGGGTCTATTCCTACTACGTCGGCGAAGGGCTGAGCAATGATTTTTTCCCCACAGCCTTGTCATGTACTGACTTTTAGAAGGAATGACCGTGATCTCCCCTGACACCATGCCGACGGTACTACGAACATCAGCTAAACGCGTGTTCAGCATCTTCGCCATCGTGGTGCTGCTGCTGACCTTGTTGTTGGTGCCGCAGAAACCATTTGTGGCAGATGCTCAGGAAGTCCCCGCACAGCAGGCCCCAGCACAGATCGGCACGTGTGGTGCGTCAATAGCCCTGGTATTTGATCTTTCCAGTCATGTCTCTGCTGGCACACTGGAGCAAACCAAGCAGGCAGCGCGAGACTTTGTCACCCGGATGCGGGGTTCGGTTCATCAAATCGGTGTTTATACCTACGCCACTGATGCTCCGGCGCAGGGCAGTCGTAATACTTCCTTGGATCCGGTATCTGTCCGGGATCAAGCGGGAGTGAACCAGCTGCACGCGAAAATCACCGGGTTAACCAGGCCAGGCGGTTCAGAGGACGGGGCGAACTGGGATAAGGGTTTGAGACAAGTCTTGAATAGTAGCGTTGATTTCGAAACGGTATATTTTTTCGCCGGCGGAGCACCAAACCATGACCGTAACGGCTCCAACCGGTGGCTGTCCGGCAATACCACCGAAACCGTTGAGATCGAGAATGCGGTGAAAACAGCCACTGCGCTTAGGCAGGAAGGCACCAGGGTCATCCCCATCGCGGCGGGAAATAATTCCGTGAATGGAACAGTCACCACCTGGACAACGCTGGTTGGTCTGAACTGGCTCATAGACAAGACCAACGTGCCAGTCCTGGGGATGCTCGAACAATTGGCTACTAATCCGCAGGAAGTTCTGCGGGCAGTGGGAACTGGCCTTGGGTCGGTGCCCGGTCAGATGGTGAACTTTGGTGTCCCTGCCTGTGTCCAGGTCAACAAGGAGATGGTGGACGCTGACGGGGAAGTCCTGTCCCCGGGTCGGGGTTGGCAGTTTGATGTGGCACTGGGTAATCCACCAGATTGGGTGAGTGTGGATAATGCCCAGTTAACCACCTCGGCTCAGGGAAATGCCTTGACGAAGATTCGCGGTCTCCGATCTGGGGCATCGATACCCGTCACGCTGACTGAGCGGCAGCAGGAATCCTACGAGCTGGTTCCCATCGACGGGAAGCCTGCCCGCTGCACCATCATTCGGCCCGGGGTCCCTGATATCGAGGTCAACCCAGACTCCATCGGAGAAAACGGTGTTCGGGTTAACCTGCAGGCCAGTGACGCTCTTTCCTGTACTTTCAGCAACCGGGAGCTGGTCCCGGTCCACCTCGCCAAAACGGTCAGCGCCTCTCCGCAGGCACTTCTGGAGCAATTACGCGGATACGAATTCGATTTCCGTTATGAGTGCACGGCCGGAGGCCGGGAGATCGCTTCTGGCGAATTCACGGATATGCTCGCCGAGCAGTCCGTGATGTTTCCCCAGCGGATCCCCGTAGGGGCGAAATGCACCGTGTGGGAGGTATTCCCACCAGCCGATCCGATCCTGCAGGATCTGCAGACCCAATGGACCGTGACCGGTGGCACCAAGTTGGACTCCGGGGACAGCGCCCAGGAATTTTCTTTCCGGGTGGACTCACATCCCTCCGTGAACGGGGTCACCATCGGAGTCCACAACTCTTATGTGGCGCAAACTGGTTCGCTGATGATCGACAAAGTCCTTGATGCGGAGTCGGTGCCTGCCAACCAAGTGCCGGGGCAGTTCCCGGTGCGTTACTTCTGTCGCTATATCCCGAATCCCAATGACCGCCCAGAACTCGGAGGCGGGGGCACCAACCCGGCAGATGTCACTTCCGGGTACACCACCGTCTCTGAAGCAGGCGTCGCAATCATCGATGATCTGCCTGTAGGTACGCAGTGCGGTTTCGAGGAAGTCGCCGAGGACGGTTCCACCCCGTCCATCGACGGCTTCACCTTGAACACCACGTGGGCATCTGATGCCTGCCTTGACTATCGGGAAGCCGGTACCGGTATCAGAGAATGCCAGTCCAACTACATCCGCATTCCACAGTCCGGGGAGTTTACCCTGGAAATCCGCAACAGTTACGAACGGCAGATCGGCGCCCTGGGCATCAACGTCAGCCTGGGTGGCGACGCTGCCGACCGAGGTCAGGATCTGAGCTACCTGCTTAATGTGCGGTGTGTCGCCGAGGGGCAGGAGATTTTCTCTCAGACGGGGATCCAGGTGACCCCGGGTTTGACCACCAGGATCACCGGTGTTCCGGTGGGTGCTGACTGCACGGTCACCGAGTCCGGCACCACTGTGCCGGGTGTGGAGGTCACCCAGGCGGCGCCATCGACCGTGGTGGTTTCCGGTGGCAGCGAGACCACCACGGTCGAGGTTCCTCTGACGTTGAGCGCACAGGAGGGAAGCGTGCAGCTGACTTCGCGGCACGACGTTGCCTCCGAGATCAATGACCCGGTGTTTAGAGAAGAACTGCTGCTGGCTGCGGTCCCGGTGAGGGCGCAGTGTTGGGAGCCCGGGGCAGTGACGCCCACCGAATGGGAGGGAACCATCACGGACGGTGGAACTGCTGGCCTGGAGAGTTTCCCGGCAGGCACGATCTGCCAATTCAGCTCGGATTACGTCGCACCCATCGGGGCAGAAGCCCACCTGTCCTTCTCACCCGGCTCGGTTGAGGTAACCGCAGGGGAGACGGCTGATGTAGAACTTGAGGTTCACTTTGATATCGCGACTACCAGACTGGTGCTGCAACACTCCTCGGGGTTGACCGCTGCTATTCCCGATGCTGCCCAGCTTGTTCCTGACAACTACACCTATAACTATCAGTGCTCCGATGACACCATGGGAACGTGGACCTTGGTCTCCGGCGAGACCCGGTATGTAGAGGTCCAGGAGGGCACACAGTGCACCATCACGTTGAACACCACCACTAATCAAGCGGTGGAACGTGCCACGACGTGGACGACACCGGCTGAGCAAGGACAATCCAGCAGTACCACCGACAACGATCTGGTGAGACTGACCGTGGAAATCCCCACTACTGAAGAAAGCGCCACGGTGAATATCGCCCACCGGTACTCACCGGTGATGATTCCCGCAGGCATCCGCCTAAACGCTGAGTTGCGTTACCCCGATGGAACCCCGGCGGATGACATCCGGGAGTCCGTGCTGGGGCAGCAGCGATATCTGATGAACTACAGCTGTACCCGTAACGGTTATGAAGTTGCCACTGCGTCCCGTGTGCTGGAGTCCGGTGAACCGCGGTCTCCGGCACTGCCTGTGGGGGCAGAATGCACCTTCACCGTGGGTGGTGAGGATCTGGTTTCTGCAGCGGGACCGGAGACCACCTGGGATGGTACCGGCACGACCACGGATGCGGGTTACACCGTCACCCAGACTCTGTTACCGCAGGAAGTTCGCGCTCACCACCGGTACACGGTGAAGCTGGGTGGCTTCAACCTGAAGAAGAAGGTGGACGGCGAGGGGGTCGCAACGATTGACGGAAACCGCCTGTTCGATCTGAACTATCAGTGCACCTTGGGCGGTCAGGTGGTTCAGCCTCGAGACGAGCTTGGTATCGGTCGTTTCGACCCGGCGACAGCTGCGATGATCACCGGGATTCCGGTTGGCTCGGAATGCCTGGTTACTGAAGACATTGGGGTGGCGGCGGAACCGAATGCGGAACTGTCCACCCGGTGGATGATTTCTCCTGACGCCACGGGTTGGGATGCCCCGGAACAAGCATGTTCTGCCGCCGACAACTGCACCCCGCAGGCGGACAACTTTTCGGTGCTGCTGACTATTAGCGATCGAACCCTTCCCAATGTGGATGAACTGCTGCCAGATAACGGGCAGAACCTTCCTGAGTTGGACCCTTATTTCCAGGGTACTCTGACCATCTGGAACACCTACGTCTATGACAAGGTACAGCTGAGAGTCAACAACCACCTGTCAGGGGATGGTCCGGAGCTGGTGGGAACGGAGGAATTCACCTATTCCTACCGCTGCGTCGACCCCCGCTATGAGCAGGGCGGCAATATGCCTGATCCGACGATCACCGGTGTACTCCGGGTGACTGGAGAAGGCGAAGCCACCGAGCTGATCCCGGACCCGGATAATCCCAACGGACAGATTGCCGTGCCCTCGCGTCCGATCCCGGTGGGTTTCGAATGCGAAATCCGGCAGAACATGATTGTCGGTTACGACGCAACCGTCACCGCCTGGTTTGGCGAAGAGCCAGCTGATCCCGTCGACCCGACCCAGTCCCATGCATCCACCACCTGGGTGGCGACTGCTGAATTCGTGGATACCGTGTACCCGTTACGCGTCACCAACAACTATGAGCGCGCTCGTGCTGACCTACATGTGTCCAGTTCCTATGACACCCAGCGGCTCGGTGACGTATCCGCGTACCTGGTTAACAGCGATGCACCGGTGAACATCACTTGGCAGTGCTATGACCCGGTACTGGATACCACTTATGGCGGAACCACCCCGACTCCCGTCGGCGGGGACCCACAGCCAGTGACCTGGGGGGATAACGGCCAGCGGTTGCCTGCTTCCGCAGTGTGTTCGTTCACCGGGCTTTCTGCCCGGGAGCGAATTCCTGAGGATTTTGAGGATCTGGTCCGTACTGCGAGCATGACGCGCTGGGAAGAAGACCCGGCGGCGGGAGAGACCATCCGTCATTTGCAGACCGATGCCCTGAACATTCAGGATGTCAGCTTGACCTCGGTAAATAACACCCACGTTTCTTTCTCCCGTGCTTTCTATGTGCCACAAAGCGAGATGGGTATCGCACATACCGTGGAAGGAGACAATGATGTGATGGTGGTCCGGGAGGACGACACCTTCAGATACAACTACCAGTGCGATATACGGCTCCTGCCGGGGCAACCGGCACCCTTCGACCAGAACGGAATCTTTGAGCTAGGTCGGGATCAACAGTGGAGTCAGCTTGCCCCGGAAGGCACCACCTGCACTGTGATCCCCCAGGAGCCTTCCACGGAGTTGGCGGAACGTATCAAGGACAATGTGCTCCGTGTGCAGCCGAACTATGGGTACCGCGGTTCCGGCGAAGACAATGGTGATCTGACCCGGGTGATTCTGGATCAGGGGAACCCGAGCATCATTCTGGACAACAACCCGAAAGTCGATGAAATTGACCGCGGCGTGGCCCTGGTGTTCCAGAGCCTGTTCCGGGAGGACGGCGAGGTTGCCGTCCGGAAGGAAAACGCCGATGGCACGGCCCTGGAAGGTGCAGCATTTGCCATTTATCCTGCGTCGCCTGATGGAAGCCCCAGTCGTGAAGCCGTAATTGAGGATATGCAGTGGGATCCGAACGTCGAGGATGGTTCGCGCTTTATCGCTCGGCTGGTTCCTGGCACCTACTTCCTGGTGGAAACCCGCAGTGGCAACGGCGCGCAGTTGATGCCGCAACCGTGGCGGTTTACCGTCGCCGCGGATCCTGAGCCGGAGATTCTGGGTGATCTGCAGATCAGCCTCAACTCGGAGACTGATCACTCTGGCCTGATCAGGATTGAGGAGCCGACAGAGGGCAAACCCTGGTCGATTCATGTCGCCAATATCGCCACCGGTGAACTCCCGTTGACCGGCGGTCGGGGCATCTGGCCGGGCGTTCTATTGGGCAGCTCGATCCTGCTGCTGGCAGCGGCCTGGTACGTCCACACCAAACGCCGTGAGGGCTAGGGAGATTTTCTTGCGAACGGGTGGGTGTCGGTGTAATTGCAGGCTATGCGCATCTCAGCCACCAGCCACACCCACCAAAGGAGACCTCGGGAGTTTCTTTATCTCTGATACTTAAGGCTCAATGCTTCACCGGTAGGGTCCACCACCCAGATCTGTGACTGGTAGTTTCGAGTGGGGATTCTCCTGTGGGGATACACAAGCGGTCCGAGGCCGGTGCAGGTGCCGACAGGTAGACTCAGCCGTCTCGGTTGCTTCCTTGCCGGCGTTTGTCGTGCTCCCCAAAGCCGCTAAAGCGACCGTAGTTCATCTTCTTGAACCTCCGGGAGTGATTCCACGTCGGTGCTCCAGCATCCTGCACCCTGAACCTCCTAAGCATCATAGTGATTTCCTTTCTCATTAGTTTGTGTTCATTTGTCCATGCCTCGTCCTCAGGGAGGGTTCTGGGGGTTGTGGCGTCATGGGGAAGGTGCCCAATGTTTTCGCCAAGGAGCGCAGCTGACTTTCTTGGCCACGCCGGGCTGAACCGTCGTGCCAAGTTGAACCGCCATATCGGGCCGTGCCGCCACATCGGTTCGAACCATCACGCCGGGCTGAACCGCCGCACCGGGCTGAACCGCCCCGCCGGGCCAGGGCTCAAGAGTGAGCAGTCTGGAGGGCATCGGGGTTTTCCCGGAGCCGAATATCTGGCGGGGGCATTAAGCTGGCAAGTCATCGGGCCAGCCGGTCATGAAACTGGATGGCGAGACTAAAGTTGAGTCGCATCTGCTCAAGATTCAGGAAAGTTTTTCTAGATTGAGTGGAGTTGAGTGGAATAGACTCAACTCCGCGGTGTTATATCTAGTGAGAGTGAAAATAATGGCTGGTCAGTGACCGGTCAGGTACTGGAAAGGAACGGTGTACATGAGCTCCTTCAACCCCACCACCAAGACCCAGGAGGCCCTGCAGTCCGCTCTGCAGGCTGCCTCCGCCAAGGGCAACCCCGATATCCGCCCGGCACACCTGCTGGTCGCCATTCTTGAGCAGACTGATGGCATTGCCGCCCCGGTGCTCAAGGCCACCGGCGTGGATCCCCAGGTGGTTTCTCAGGAGGCGCAACGCCTGGTTGATTCCTATCCGAAGGCGGAGGGGCAGAACCTCGCCAACCCGAATTTCAACCGGGAGGCACTCAATGCACTGACCGCTTCCCAGGAGCTGGCCGGCGAGCTCGGTGATGAATATGTCTCCACCGAGGTGCTGATGGCGGGTATCGCCCGTGGCACTTCCGATGCCGCTGACCTGCTCAAGGGGCGTGGTGCCACCTATGAGGCCATCAAGGGAACCTTCCCCTCGGTGCGTGGCTCCTCCAAAGTCACCAGCCAGGATCCGGAAGGCCAGTTCCAGGCCCTGGAGAAGTACTCCACCGACCTGACCAAACTGGCCAGGGAGGGCAAGATCGACCCGGTGATCGGGCGTGACGCCGAGATCCGCCGCGTGGTGCAGGTGCTCAGCCGCCGCACCAAGAACAACCCGGTCCTCATCGGCGAGCCCGGTGTGGGTAAGACCGCCATCGTGGAGGGACTGGCCCGCCGCATCGTCGCCGGGGATGTGCCGGAGTCACTGAAAGGCAAGACCCTGGTGTCCCTGGACATGGGTTCGATGGTGGCGGGCGCCAAGTACCGCGGTGAGTTCGAGGAACGTCTGAAGGCGGTCCTGGATGAGATCAAGGCCGCCAACGGTCAGATCGTCACCTTCATCGATGAGCTGCACACCATCGTCGGTGCCGGTGCCTCCGGGGAGTCCGCCATGGATGCCGGCAACATGATCAAGCCGTTGCTGGCCCGGGGTGAGCTGCACATGGTCGGTGCCACCACCTTGAATGAGTACCGCAAGTACATCGAGAAGGATGCCGCGCTGGAGCGTCGTTTCCAGCAGGTCTTCGTCGGTGAGCCGAGCGTGGAGGATGCCATCGGTATCCTCCGTGGCCTGCGGGAACGCTATGAGGTCCATCATGGTGTCCGGATCCAGGACTCCGCGCTGGTGGCCGCCGCCACCCTCTCGGACCGCTACATCACCAGCCGTTTCCTGCCTGACAAGGCCATCGACCTGGTTGATGAGGCCGCCTCCCGCTTGCGCATGGAGATCGACTCCTCCCCGGAGGAGGTCGATGAGCTGGAACGTATTGTCCGCCGCCTCGAGATCGAGGAGATGGCGCTGGCCAAGGAGACCGATGAGGCCGCCAAGCTGCGCCTGGAAAAGCTGCGCCAGGAGCTGGCTGATGAGCGGGAGAAGCTGGGTGAGCTCAAGGCCCGCTGGAACAATGAGAAGGGCGCCATCGAGCGCTTCCGGGAGGCGAAGGAGGAGCTGGAGAAGCTGCGCCAGGAGTCTGAGATCGCCGAGCGTGAGGGTGACTACGGCAAGGTCGCGGAGCTGCGTTATGGCCGCATCCCGGAGTTGGAGAAGGAGGTGGTGGCTGCTGAGGAGAGCGTGAAGGAAGGCCAGAACAACGCCATGCTCTCCGAGGAGGTCACCCCGGACACCATCGCCGATGTGGTCTCCAACTGGACGGGCATCCCGGCCGGCAAGATGTTGGCGGGTGAGACCGAGAAGCTGCTGGACATGGAAGGTGAGCTGGGCAAACGGGTCGTCGGTCAGCAGGAGGCTGTCGGCGCGGTCTCGGATGCGGTCCGCCGCTCCCGGGCCGGAATCGCCGATCCGAATCGCCCGACCGGTTCCTTCCTCTTCCTGGGTCCCACCGGTGTGGGTAAGACAGAACTGGCCAAGACCCTGGCTGACTTCCTCTTCGATGATGAACGCGCCATGGTTCGGATTGACATGTCCGAGTACGGGGAGAAACACTCCGTCGCTCGGCTGGTGGGAGCCCCTCCCGGATATGTCGGTTATGACGCCGGCGGCCAGTTGACTGAAGCGGTCCGCCGTCGCCCGTACACCGTCATCCTCTTCGATGAGGTGGAGAAGGCCCACCCGGATGTCTTCGACATTCTGCTGCAGGTTCTTGATGATGGCCGCCTCACCGACGGTCAGGGTCGTACCGTCGATTTCCGTAACGCTGTCATCATCCTCACCTCCAACCTGGGTGCCGGCGGCACCAGGGAGCAGATGATGGAGGCTGTGAAGCGCACCTTCAAGCCGGAGTTCATCAACCGTCTCGATGAGGTTGTGGTCTTCGATCAGCTGAGCCGCGAGCAGCTGGGGAGCATCGTCGAGATCCAGGTCGCCCAGCTGGCACAGCGACTCTCCTCCCGTCGCCTGGACCTCAAGGTCAGTGACGCCGCCCGACTGTGGCTCGGGGAGCGTGGCTATGACCCGGCCTATGGCGCCCGGCCGCTGCGCCGCCTGATCCAGCAGTCCATCGGCGATCAACTGGCCAAGCAGCTGCTCGCCGGGGATGTCCGCGATGGTGATATTGTGCATGTGGATGTTGCTGATGGTGGCGAAAAGCTCGATATCCGTGGGGTCCGCAACTAAGACCCCATCACATGGGTGGAACTGAGCGTGCTCCCAGACCCCCGTAGGGGATCATTCCCGGCGGGGCCCCGGGGAGCCGCTCCCTGCCGTCCCAGCCCCCAGCCCCGCTTAGGCCGCTTATCGACGCCCCCCTCAACCGCCTGTCTCCCCGTCCTGGGCTTCCGGGGTGATCCGTGGCGGTTAGGCCTGCACCTGGAAGATCAGGTCGATGCTTTGGCCGTTGAGCATGAGTTTGAGGTGGTAGTCCCCGAGCGGGCTGCCACCTTCTGTTGTCGCGGAGATCTGCCGGGCCTGGCCCAGGTCCAGTTCGGTGCTGCCCGCGCAGCTGCGCAGGTTGGGATCGAGGGTGATCAGATGCCCCTGCGGGTCGGTCAGGGAGACCATTCCGACGCATTCATCATGAGTCACCGGTTGCCCGGCCATCAGCCCCTCCCAGGAAAAATTCACCACACCGGGGCCAGTGCCTAGGGAAGTGGGGGAGGGTACATCGCTGCGCAGGGAGATCTCCTCGATGGGCAGGGTGGGGACGTAGATCTCCTCATCCGGCTCCTCGGGGGAGCTGCCGCAGGCACTGAGCAGTATTGCCCCCAGAGCCACCACACCTACGGCACCGCGGCGCAACCGGGACCGGGTTCTGGGGGCGAGGACGTCAGGGCAGGTGCAGGACATGCGGGAATACTAACCCACCTGGGTTAACCGGGTCGGGCTGGGACTCGCTGTGGCGCTCAATCCCCTTTAAGCAGCAGCGACGCTGATGCTCTGTTCTCCACTGGCCTTATCCAGCGAGACCTGGACCTGATAGTCACCGGGAATCGCACCCACACTCTCCCGGAGCAGGATGCCGGTGCTTCCTGAACAGCCCTCGATCCCCGGTTCGAAGGTCAGGGTCTCACCCTCCGGTCCAGTGATGGAAAGCATGCCCACACAGTCATCGGCGACGATGGGGGAGCCTCCCGCGGTGGCTGCCCAGTGGATGGTGACCATGCCGCTGTCGGTGTTCAGTCCTTCGGCCGGTTCCACCTGGAAGGAAATGGCATCCGCGTCCGCGTCGACCGCTTCCGCCCCGGTCAGGGGGTTAGCACCGAAGTCGATGCTGCCATCGCCTTCTTCTGCGGGGGAGACCGCAGGCAGATCCGCCGAGGGGGCCACGCTGAGTTCCGGTACGCTCGGCCCCTCAGCTTCAGCCTCAGCCGCAACGGCAGTACCTGCGGTGGTGGCGGGCACCGTTTTGGAGGCTGGTGCAGTGCTGCTGGCCGGGGCCGGGTCTTCTTCGGTGGTGGAGCAGGACGCCAAGAAGAGGGATCCGGTGGCCAGGAGTGCGGCAACCGGGATAACCTGGCGCAGGCGAGGGAAAGTCATGGGAAAACCCTAGCATCTGGATAGGGGTGGTGCGCTGCGGAAATGTCATTTTTCACCCCAGAAAGTGCGCAGCTTTCCACTTGGCCAGCAGGACTAGCTCACCCGTAATAGAGTTCGCGATATGGCGAGAAAGCAGAAGAAGGAACGCCGCAAGGAAGCCCTTGCGGCCGCTAAGCGGTTGTTGTCCCGGGAGGGCATGCAGGCGGCGAGTGTCCGGCGGGTCGCGGAGGAAGCGGAGATGTCCGCTGGTTCCCTGCGGCATATCTTCCCCTCCCATGATGAGCTTTTCATCGCGCTCTTCGAAGATGGCCGCAAACGCAGCGCCACCCGCCTGAAGCAGTTGCAGGCAACCCCGGCAGGCAGCGAACTCTGCCTGGCCGCGGCCGTCGATACGCTGCTGGCCCTGCTGCCGTTGAGCCCTGGCACTCGGGTGGATCTGCTGGTGCAGCTGGCGGTGCAGACAGATCATCCGAATAATCCGGTGCTGGTGGAGTCCTATCGGGAAACCTGCGAGCAGCTGGATGAGCTCTGCCGGGCGATCGTGGCCACCACCGTGGCTCCCCATGAGGTGGCGGAGGCGGCGCTGGAACTGCGACTGGTGCTGGATGGGGTGACCATGAGGGTGCTCTCCAAGGCGGACTTCGGTGAAGCTGAGGCCCGAGCCGCTTTGAACAAGACCCTGCGTCGTCTGCGCTTCCTCTAGGAGCGACTTCTGGTACAGCCGGCTGGAAACCACGGTGGAAAGTATCAGCTCCGAACTCTGGTGCAGGGGCCGGAGCCTGGGGGATAATCAGTTCTGAGGGCTTAGGCTCGCAGAGTCTGATGCCTGCCTCCGCCCCCGGTACCCATCTGACGGCCCGGGCAGCTTTTCGGGCCCTCCCCGAAATGAGGCCCGCCGATGTCGCGGAGCAATCTGATCACCCGGTCACCGAATCCTGAAACAACCCGCCGTACCTCTTTTCTTCAGCACAGCCGGGAGCATCTCCTGAGCCTGCATCCTGTGGGCCTGGCTTGTGCCCTGCTGTTCTATACCTGGTCGCTGACACCTTCCCTCCTGCCACGCATGTGGTATTTCCAGGCCCTGGCCACCGGAATCAGTTTGGCCACCGGTTATGGCCTCGGGGTGCTGGGGGTACGCATCTGGTGGTGGGCGGGTTTCACCTGGCAACCCCCGGCCCGGTGGCGGCGGATCGGCTGGTGGGTTCTGGGGATCCTGGCGCTGGTGCTGATTCCACTGTTCAGCGTGCTCGGCGCCCAATGGCAGTGGGAGATCCGGGAGTTGGTGGACGCGCCCCGGGATTCCCGTGGTTTCTATGTTCTGGTCCTGCTCCTCGCGGCGCTCATCGCCGCGCTGTTGATCGCAGTGGGGCGTGCCATCGGCCGTTTCCTCGGTTGGCTGAACCACCAGCAGCGTCGCATCCTGCCCCGCCCTCTGGCCAGACTCGGCACGGTGGTGTTGATGGTTCTGCTGGTCTGGGTGCTGATCAACGGGCTTCTCATCCAGGGGGTCCTCGCGGTGGCGGAACGTTCCGCCGGGCCGGTGGACCAGACCACCAGGGAGGGGATTGAGCAGCCCCGGAATCCGGAGCGTTCCGGTTCCCCGGACTCCGCGCAGGCCTGGGAGTCCCTGGGCCGTGACGGCCGCGGCTTCATCGGTACCGGTCCTGATGAAGCCGAAATCGCGCAGGTCACCGGCCGGGCCGCGATCGAACCTATCCGGGTCTATGCCGGGGTGGATTCAGCGGATTCAGTCGAGGGGATCGCCGAGAATGCGGTGGCTGAGTTGCTGCGCACCAGAGGACTGGACAGAACCGCGCTGCTGGTGGTCACCACCACCGGCCGCGGTTGGGTCAATGAGGCGGGGGCGGAATCCTTCGAGTACCTCCATGGTGGCGACAGCGCGATCATCTCCATGCAGTACAGCCACCTGCAGAGCCCGATGGCCTTCCTCGCTGACCGGGAAACTCCGCTTGAGGCAGGACGGGTGCTGCTGGAGAAGGTGTTTGAGCAGTGGTCCCAGCTGCCTGAGGGCGACCGCCCCGAGCTCTATGTCATGGGGGAGAGTCTGGGATCCTATGGGGCGCAGGGGGCGGTGGGTTCCGCCCAAGGCATGATCAACCAACTTGATGGCGGGTTGTTGATCGGCACCCCGAATTTCGCGGAACCCTGGAACCGGCTCACCGAGGAACGTGATGCCGGCTCACTGGAACGTCTCCCGGTGGTGGATGCGGGCCAACATATCCGCTTTGCCGAACGCGCCGGGGACCTTGAGGTTCCCACCGCACAGTGGGAGGCACCCCGTTTCGTTTTCTGGCAGCACAGTGGCGATCCGGTCACCTGGTGGAGTTTCTCGCTGCTGCTGAACCGGCCGGACTGGTTGGCGGAGGAACCTGGTCCCTGGGTGCATCCCGGGATGAGGTGGTTGCCTTTCGTCACTTTCTGGCAGGTGACCGCCGATATGGCCCTTTCGCTGGGGGTTCCAACCGGTTATGGCCATAACTATGGGGAGGAGGCGGTGAGACTCTGGGTCAGGATCCTGGAACCGGCGGACTGGGAGGAGGCGGACACCGCCCGGGTGATGGAGGCCATCCGGGATCCGGATGAGGGGGTCACACCCCTGGGGGAGTTCTACTGAGCTGAACCTCCCAGGTCCTGCTGGTGGGTGGCGTAGTAGCGGCTGAGCTGCCGGTAGGGCCGGGAAACCAGGGCGAGCAGCACCACCACCAGCATGATCAACCCGGAGATGAAGTACATCAGTGCCATGCCCCGGGTGGTGCCGGCACCGAGCAACCAACCGAAAGTTTCCTGGCCTGCAGGAGTGTTCATCCAGGGGATGATGTAGGCCTGCGCCAGGACCGCCACGATGACCGCGGAAAGGGGATTCGCCGCCAGTTCCACCGCCATCGCCAGGCCGAAGACCCGGCCCTGCTGACGGAAGGGCACCACACGTTGCAGGATGGTCTGCTCGGCGGCTTCCGCGGCGGGCATCAGCAGCATGAAGAGGCAGATCCCCCCGGCGTAGAGCCACCACCATTCCCGGATGCCGAAGAACATGCCCAGCAGGGCGACCAGCACATTGGCCAGCAGGAGGGTACGCACCGGGTTTTTACCCAGGCCGAACTTGGCCACCAGCATGCCGCCGAGGATGAAACCGAGGCTGCTGATCCCCAGCACCAGACCCCACACCTGTGGGCTGAACAGCTCCAGCCCATAAGGGTCCATCAGGGCCGTGTACACCCCACCGATCAGGTTGTTGAAGCAGGTGAAGAGGATCAGGGCGAGCAGCCCGGGCACACCCCGGATGATCTTCAGCGAACCCCGCAGGTCAATGCCCCTGCTTATCGACACCCCCTCCGGATCTGCCTCCACCGGTGCCCCGGCCTCCCGTGGGGTGCTGGCCGCCACCGTCGCCGCCCTGGCTTCGGCCTCGGCGGCGCTGAGGATTTCCTGCTCCGGGATCTTGATCGGGATCAGGTGCAGTAGTCCCGCCACGCTGAGTGCCAGGGCGATCCACAGGGTGATCTCCATTCCCAGCCAGCCGATGGCGGAACCGGCGATCACACTGGTGACCAGGAAGGAGGCACCGTGCACGGTGCCGACCAGACCATTGGCCCTGTCTCTTTCCCCCTCCGGAACCAGGAGGGTGACAATGGTGGAGAGCGCGATATTGCGCATGTGTTCCACCACCGAGCCCAGCAGCACCAGCAGGGCGAAGGCCCAGAGGGCGGCGTCGTCAAACCCGATGCTGGCGGGGTCGACGAAGAGCACCCAGACCACGGCGGAAAGGAGATAGCAGCCCAGGGTGGCCACCGCCGCGAACATCATGACGTGTTTCTTGAAGTTATGGTCGACGATGCTGCCGAAGAAGATGGAACCGACCGCGATCAACCCCATGTAGAGGGCGTTGAGGACGCCGGCCAGGGCAACGTCCCGGGTTTCCAGATACACCCAGAAGGTCAGGGCGAACCAGAGGAAACTGGTGGTCACATTGGCAATCAGCGTATTGAGCAGGATGTGGTGGAAGGTCTTCACTGCATTCATGCCCTTCCGGAAAGGGATCTGTGCCCTTCAGAATCTACGCCCTCCGACCCGGGGAGGGAATGCCCCCGCCAAAGATGACAGATGTCATGGTTGAGCAGTGACATTTTCCAGCCAGACTCCTGACATCCGGCCCTGGTTGCGGACATGATGCTGCGGCAGAGTTGAGACCATGACAAGGACACTCCCAGCCACAAACCCTGAGACCACCACCGACACCATCATCCGTGTGGCAGGCATGGGCCGTACCTACGGCAAGGGAAAGCAACGCTACACCGCCGTCAAGGACTCCACCTTCCAGGTCCGCCGTGGCGAGGTCTACGGACTGCTCGGCACCAATGGTGCCGGCAAGACCTCCACCCTCGAAGTGATCGAGGGACTGGCAGAACCCAGCGTCGGCCAGGTGGAGATCCTCGGCCTAGACCCGGTGAAGGATCGCGCGCTGCTGCGCCCCGAACTGGGCATCATGCTCCAGTCCGGGGGCCTGCCCTCCCAGCTGACAGTCGCTGAAACCATGCGCATGTGGCAGGGCACCTGCTCCACCCCACGGCCCATCGATGAGGTGCTTGAGGATGTCGACCTGGGCCACCGCCGGGACATCAAGGTCGGGGCGCTGTCCGGTGGTGAACAACGCCGCCTCGACCTGGCCTGCGCCCTGCTGGGGGACCCCTCCATACTCTTCCTCGATGAACCCACCACCGGCCTGGACCCGGAGTCCCGTCGCAATGTGTGGGAACTGCTCCGCGGGTTGAAGGAACGTGGGGTGACGATGATGCTGACCACCCACTACCTGGAGGAAGCCGAGATACTGGCCGACCGGATCGCCATCATGCACCGCGGTGAAATCGCGGTGGAGGGCACCCTGCGGGAGCTGGTCTCCCGGGCCGGATCCGAGATCCACTTCGAACTCGAGGCCAACCATCCGCCCCTGCCGCAGCTACCCGGCGCGGATCTGACCCGGGATCAGCGCCAGGTCACCATCACCACCGATCAGCTGCAGCGCGACACCCATCTGTTGTTGGAATGGGCCGCGGAACACCGCCTGGAACTGAATGGTTTCGCCGCCCGCCCGGCCAGCCTGGAGAGCGTGTTCCTGCAGATCGCCGGCGTCTGAGAAGTTCCCCGAACCCACACCCCCCTTGAAGAGGAGATTTCCCCCTGATGAGCACCACCTTTGAAACCACCACCCAACCCCGGGAGCTGTCGAGTTCAGGGCAGCGTCTGCGTTCCCTGGCCCGTGCTGAGGGGTTGCAGTTCCGCCGCAATAAGACGCTGCTTTTCATGGCGACGGTCTTTCCCGTGGGTATCCCCCTGGTTCTTTTCCTGATGGGGGAGGGCACCGCCATGCAGGCGGCGAATTCCTTCGACATGTTTGTTTTCTATGTGCTGATGTTTGTGCAGTTCTATACGGTTCTGGCGATGGCCACGACCCGTCGTGATGAGAGGGTGCTCAAGCGGCTGCGTACCGGGGAGGCCCGGGACTGGGAGATTCTGGCTGCCATCTGTGCGCCCGGCGCGGTGCTTTCGGTGGTGTTCACCCTGGTGATCATCCCGCTGATGATGTTGCTGGGGGCACCGGCTCCGGTCAATGTGTTGCTGATTGCCGCGGGCCTGCTGCTGGGCCTGGTGCTCAGTAGTGCGCTGGCCCTGTTGAGCAGTGTCTTCACCCGGAATGCGGAGGCCGCTCAGATCACTTCCCTGCCGGTGATGACTCTGGCGTTGTTGGGTCTGGGAACCCTGCGTCCCTTGTTTGGTGATGGGCTTCTGGCGGAGGTCATCGCTTTCACTCCTTTTGCCGCGATCAGTGATCTGGTGGGTGTCGGTTGGGCGGGTGCCACCTTCACCCAGCTGATGGAGGGGGTGAGTCCCCAGAACTTCGGGGGAAGTTTCGCTGAGACGTGGATGTCTCTGCTGGTGCTGCTGGTCTGGATTGGGCTGGCGTTGTTCGGGGTGAAGCGTCTGATGCGCTGGGACTCTCATCGTTAAGGCCGGTCACCTTTAGAATCAGGACATCATGAGTGACTATTCCCCGGCAGACTCCGCCGTCGAGCGTTTCCCCAGGTTGACTGCGCCCCGGCGGACCTGGCGGGCGATGAGTGGTGGGGCCCGCTATATCGCCTACACCCGCATCTCCCTGCAGTTGATCGGGGTGGGTATGTTGCTCTTCACCCTGCTGCCCCTGCTGAGTTTCCCGGCGAGCCGGGAGCTGCCGGTGCCGGGGTTGGTGGTGGCGGGCCTGCTGGGCCTGGTTTCCCTGGGGTTGATGGTGGCTGTTCTGGAGCTGCATCCCGATTTGAATTCCCGGCCACGCCGGGAGGTCCGCCCCTTTTTCCTGGCTGGTTTCATCTTCAACCTGGTGGCCTGGGGGTTCAGCCTGGTGCTGGTGGTGGCAGACCTGCCGGATGGTTACCGGGTGCTCGGGGTGCTGGGGGCAGTGTGGCTGCTCTTCAACCTTTCGTTGACCTATCTGCCGTGGTTGCGTTGGCGTTGGGTGTGGCTCTCGGGGATCGGCCTGGTCACGATGGCCCTGAGTTACCGGATCACCTCCGAGGGTGTTGCCATGCTGTTCTGGGTGGTGGGTGCGGCGGCCCTGGTGGCCACGGTGCGGATCACCCTCTGGACCATTGAGCTCTTCCGGGAGGTGGAGGCGGCCCGTCAGACGGAGGCGGCGTTGAAGGTCACCGAGGAGCGGCTGCGTTTCGCGCAGGAACTCCATGACACCCTGGGCCAGCACCTGGCGGGGATGTCCCTGAAGGCGGAGTTGGCGTTGGCGCTGGCCCGCCGGGGTGATGATCGTCTGGAAGGGGAGCTGGTGGAGCTGCAGCGGCTGGCCCGGACCTCCATGTCGGAGATGCGGGAGGTGGCGGCCGGTTACCGGGGGATCAACCTCGCCACGGAGGTCGGGGGTGCGAAAAGTCTGTTGGCGGATTCCGGCATTGCGCTTGAGATCAGGGGTGATGCCCTGGATGTGGTGCCGCGGGACCGTGAGCTGGCGGCCTGGTTCGTGCGGGAGGCGACGACCAATGTGCTGCGCCATTCCGATGCCGATCAGGTCCGGCTGCGGCTGGGCCCGGAGGTGGTGAGCATGAGCAATGACGGGGCCGGCCGGGAGATCCGGGCATTGTCGGGTCTCAAGGCGCTGCGGCACCGGGCGGAGCACAATGGGGCTCAGCTGCTCGTGGAAAGAGATGGCGAGCAGTTCACCGCCAGCCTGATCTTCGGAGGTAACCCTTGATACACCTCAGCATCACCGATGATGAAGCTCTGGTGGCCAGTTCCCTGGCCACCCTCCTCAGTCTGGAGGATGACCTGGAGGTGCTCACGGTCTGCGGTTCGGGGGAGGAGATGCTGGCCTGGTGGCAACGGACGGAAACCACCGGTGGGCAGCTACCCGATGTCTGCGTGCTGGACCTGCAGCTCGGGGGGATTGACGGCATCGACACCGCCATCAAGCTCCGGGAATCCACCTCAGATCTGCCCGTCCTGATCGTCACCAGCCATGCCCGGCCCCGCCAGCTCAAACGTGCCCTGTCCGCCGGGGTGCAGGGTTTTCTGCCCAAGACCGCCACCGCCGCGGAGTTCGCCACCGCCATCCGCAGTGTGTATGCGGGGCGTCGCTACATCGATCCGGAGCTGGCGGCGCTGACGATCAGCTCGGGGGAGTCCCCGCTGACCCCGCGGGAGGAGGAACTGCTGCTGTTGGCGGGCCGGGGCGGCAGTGTGGAGGAGATCGCTGCCCAGACGCACCTGGCGCCGGGCACCACCCGTAACTATCTCTCCCAGGCGATGAGCAAGCTCGGTGCCCAGAACCGTTTCGAGGCCTACACCCGGGCCCGGGAGCTGGGCTGGCTCTGAATCACCCCGCAGACCTCACCCCTCACCTGCGGGATCCTCGCTGGGATCTGCACGATCCCGATAGGGTCAATAGACTGCGGGGCATGAGCATTCTGACGACTCCGGCGCAGCTGCGTGAATCCATCTACCATGCTGACAATCAGATCGTCCTGGCCAGTTACTGGGTTCCCCACCAGAAGCCGGGACTCTCCGGCTACAACAGTGCCGGCCTGGCAGCCTTTAACTCCGAGCACATCCCCACCTCCCTCTTCTGCGATCCCTCCTCCGCCCTGGCTGCTGTCCCCGGTTCCGGTTCGGGACGCAACCCGATGCCCTCCCTCGACTCCCTCTCCCGTTGGTTCCAGGCCTGGGGGCTGCGGGAGAACCGCAGCGTCCTGGTTTATGACCACGGCAAGGGGCTTTTTGCGGCCCGCGCCTGGTGGATGCTGCGCTGGGCCGGTGTCCAGGATGTCCGCATTCTCGACGGCGGCCTGGCCGCCTGGGACAAGGCCGGTTACCCGGTGCTCGCCGGGCCGGGCAATATCCAGTCCAGCGCCAACATCACCCCGCAGCCCGGCAACCTGCCCCTGGCAACCATGGATGATGTCCGTGATTTCCGCGGGGTGCTTGTCGACGCCCGCGAACCCAACCGCTACCACGGCCGCAAGGAAATCTTCGACCTCAAGGCCGGCCACATCCCCGGGGCCATCAACATCCCCTCCCGTGACCTGGTCAACGAGGATCACACCTATAAAACCCCCGAGCAGATCCGGGAACGTTTCGCCAGGGAAGGCCTCAGCGGGGAGGAGGAGATGATCGTCTACTCCGGTTCCGGCAACCATTCCTCCCAGGCGCTGGTCGCCATGCACCTCGCCGGAATGAGCGGCGCCGCCCACTACGTCGGCGGCTGGTCACAGTGGTCGGCCAACCCGGCCAACCCCATCGCATACCCGGTGAACCAGCCCCTCTAAACCACCGGGGTTTCCCCACTGGGGCGGGGTGTCTGACAGAGGGATCTCCCTAAGTGCGGCGCGGGGCACTAATGTTAAGGATTAATGGAACTCTTCGCGCTCGCCCTCGCAGGTGTGGCCGGTATCGCCGGTGTCACACTGTGGTTCGTCGATGCTTCCCGACGTCGCGGATCCACACCCCATCGGGAACCCCTGGCCGCCGGGACCCCGGAGCAGCCGCCGGCGACCCCGGCATCGGCACAGCCGGACACCCCGGAGCCGGAACCGGGGGAGGCAACTGAACCCGGAACCTCGACCGAGCCACTGGACGTGGAGGTCGAGGACACCGAGGACACCACCCCGCTCCCTGAACCGGTCACAACGGCAGCGTCTGTCGCCGAGCCGGAGCCCGAACCAGAGCCGGAGCCGACGCCCGAACCTGCGGCGGAGCCCGCCGTGGAACCGGAGCCGGAACTCTTCGCCGAGAGCGGCGAAACAGAGAGCGAACCTGAATCCGAACCGGAAGCTGAGGCAGCGGTGGACATCGACAAACAGGACCAGGATAAACCTGAGACCCGCCGCGCCCCCCGCCGCACCGGGCTGAGCCTGCCGGGTTCCCAACGCCGGGAACGCCGCGCCTGGGCGGAAGCCAATGAGTGGGAGTTCAAACGCACTGACGCCTACCTGGATGATGAATGGAACCGTGGGGCTGCCGCCAGCGGGGCAGTGGTCCGGGATGTGGTCTCCGGTGTGGTCTACGGCAAGGAGATGCACCTGGTTGACCTCGGCGGGGTGACCGTGATGGCGGTGCGTCGGGGCGCGCCCTCCGATGTGGTGATCGATCTGCGGCGCATTGAGGCGATCCCGGCGGACCGGAGCGCGGAATCCCCGGATCTGGTGCCGGTCAGTGAGATTAACGGGTTCCGGCTCTACGCCACCGAAACCGGGCCCGCGGAACGTTTCATCGATGAAAGGGTCACCGCCGCGCTGGACGCCCTGCCGGAGATCGTGGCCGCGGTGTGGGCGGAGGGGGACTGGGTGTTGGCCCAGACTCTCAAGGGTTCCCACCAGGGCGACTGGGATGAGATGTGCGCCCCCCTGGCCTCCCTGGCGGATGCCGCCCGAACTCTCCCACCGCCGCTGAACACCCCGCAGGCCATCAACCATGAGGACCTGGATCCCACCCGGCGGATGCCGCCCAAGCAGCACCCCCCGGCCCAGTTGGTCGCGGTACCTGACCCGGAGCCGGACACCCCGCTGGTGATCCGTCCCGAGGAACCCCTGGAGCTGCCCAGCCGCACCCGGTCGGAAAGCCGGGGAGTAGTCGAACCCCGCCCGGTGGGCGTGGATGAGGTGGCACCGATCGCGGAGGAGACCCCGGAGCTGGACCCGGAGAAGCTCAATGGGTTGCGCGTGCTGCGAGATCTTTCCCGGGGGTCGAGCATCTTCGATGACCTGACCAAGGAGCTGGGCACCGACCCACTGAGCACTGATCCACTGGGCGGCGATGAGCCCGGTGAGGGGAAGAACTAAGTTTGAAGGGGTTGGGTGCCACCGGCACCCGGCACCTTATCCTTATGAGAAACCCTTTTTGGGGACCTGCCCGGGGTCCCCTTAATGCCTGAGGAGGCCACCATGACCCGACCCGACCTGGATGCCCGACAGCTCGCCGAACTTGCTGAGCTGGTCAAGGAACTCGCCGTGGTTCACGGCAAGGTGACCCTGTCTTCCGGCAAGGAAGCCGATTACTATGTCGACCTGCGCCGCGCCACCCTGCACAACCGTGCCTCCCGGCTGATCGGCCAGCTGCTGCGCCAGGCCACCGCCGACTGGGACTATGTCTCCGTGGGTGGCCTGACCCTGGGTGCGGATCCGGTGGCCACCGCCGTGATGCACGCCGAGGGCCGTGCCATCGATTCCTTCGTGGTGCGCAAGGAAACCAAGAAGCACGGCATGCAGCGCCGCATTGAGGGCCCGGACATCGTCGGCAAGAAGGTGCTCGTCGTGGAGGACACCACCACCACCGGCAACTCCCCGCTGACTGCGGTGGAGGCACTGCGGGAGGCCGGCGCCGAGGTCATCGGTGTGGCCACCGTCGTCGACCGTGCCACCGGTGCAGACCAGGTCATCGCTGACGCCGGCCTGGAGTACCGCTACCTGCTGGGTCTGGAGGATCTCAACCTTGCCTGATCAACAGCCCGAGGTGCCGGAGACCGGGACACAGGGCGAAGAGGTGGCGGGGCCCGGACCCACTGAGTGGGGCGAGGGTCGTCATGGTGTCGGGCCCTGGGTGGTGGAACATCCCGGGCAGCCCCTGCCTACGGAGCCGAATTTTGATCCCGAGCTGCTGGCGGAGGGTGATCGACGCAATGTGGTCGACGCTTACCGCTACTGGGCCAGGGAGGCGATCGTCGCCGATATCGACACCCGCCGGCATCCCCTGCACATCGCGATCGAGAACTTCGAGAATGACGCCAATATCGGCACCGTGGTGCGCACCGCCAACGCCTTCGCCGTGGACACCGTCCACATCGTGGGGCGGCGGCGCTGGAACCGTCGTGGGGCGATGGTGACCGACCGTTACCAGCACCTGATGCATCATCCTGATGTGGAGTCCCTGCTGACCTGGGCGATCCGCAATGACCTGACGGTGGTGGCGATCGACAACACCCCGGGTTCCGTGCCCCTGGAGACCGCGGAACTGCCGCGGGAATGTCTGCTGCTCTTCGGCCAGGAAGGCCCCGGTGTCAGTGCCGCCGCTCAGGCGGGAGCCCTGATGACCTGCTCCATCGCTCAATTCGGTTCCACCCGTTCCATCAACGCCGGAGTGGCGGCGGGTATTGCGATGCACAGCTGGATCCGGCAGCACGGGGATCTCGACGTGGCCTGGAAATAATTGTTACGCTTGGGTAACGATCGTTATCCGGGATCCTCGCCAGGAGTGAGAGCTGTAGTGCATGAGAAATGGGCGCATCGCGCCGACCTCGCGGAAGCGGCCATCAATGAAAGGCACGCCACCAGGCTGTGGGGTCTGCCGCGCACCAACCTGGCGGTGGTCAGCTGGCCACCGACCACCAAGGAATCTCTCTTCGCCCACTGGCATTACTGGTGGCAGGCCCACTACCTGGACTGCCTGGTGGATGCGGCCTCCCGCCGTGCCACCCAGTCCCGCCAGCAGCGGATCAACCGGACCATGAAGTCCATCCGGATCCGCAACCTGGGCAAACTCACCAAGAACCGCTACTACGATGACAAGGCCTGGTTGGCGTTGGCCCTGGCGCGAGCCGACAAACTCAAGAAGGTCAATGCCACGAAGACCCTGGCAGCCCTGGAATTCGACATCATCGCCGGCATTGACGGGCTGACCGGGGTGCTGCCCTGGCGCACCGGGGAAACCTTCTACAACACCCCCACCAATGGTCCGGCCGCGATCATGATGGCGCGCACCGGACGCCTGGACCAGGCCACCCACATCGTCGACTGGATCTTCGACACCCTCCTCAACGAGCACGGGTTGATCGCCGACGGGCTGCGGATGCGGATGCACGGCCCGGAGGTGGTCAAGGACATCCACCCCTACTGCCAGGGTGTGACCCTGGGGGCCTGTCTGGAGATCGCCCTGAAACTGCGGGAGCGGGCCGGCTTCAGCCACACCGAGGAAATCAAGGACCTGGCGGATGCCGAACGGGCCGATGAGGCGATGCCCTACATCACCCACATCCGTTCCCTGGTGGATGCCATCGCTCGACACCTGGCGAACCCCGACGGGGTGATCGACTGGGACACCGGGGACGGCGACGGCGGCCTGTTCAAGGGCATCCTGGTGCGCTATCTGGCGGATGTGGCGGTCCGCCTGCCGGCTGACAGCCCCGCCAACAAGACCACCCGACGTCGCGCCGCCCGCCTGGTGCTGGGTAGCGCAGAGAGCGTGTGGAACCACCGTTTGGAGGTGGATGGCCTGCCCGTATTCGCCACCGACTGGACCCAGAGTGCCCGATTGCCACATAATTTCGGCCTGACCGCCAGCTCCCTCCCGGAGCGGGTGGGGGTCGTGCGCATCACCGAACGGGACCTGTCGGTGCAGCTCTCCGGCTGGATGCTCATTGAGGCTGCGGCCCGGGTCTCAGCCGATGAGCAGAAAACGCGGGACACCCTATCGGGGGAGACCAAGCGTGGCGGATAGCACAGTGGGGTGGTGATCCCCCACAACCCGAGACATTCCTTCCCGACCCAGGCATACTGGTGTCGGGATGTGGGGTCCGGACTTGTGACCGGGCCCCGATCATGAGGCCCGAAACACACACTTCTGATGGAGGAACCACCACAATGCCTATCGCAACCCCTGAGGTATACACCGAGATGCTCGATCGTGCCAAGGCAGGCGGCTACGCCTACCCGGCGATCAACTGCACCTCCTCTGAGACGATCAACGCCGCACTGAAGGGTTTCGCTGAGGCAGAGTCCGACGGCATCATCCAGTTCTCCACCGGTGGCGCCCAGTTCGGTTCCGGCCTGGGTGTCAAGAACATGGTCGCCGGTGCACAGGCACTGGCCGCCTTCGCCCATGAGGCCGCCAAGCACTACGGCATCAACGTCGCGCTGCACACCGACCACTGCCAGAAGGAAGTCCTCGATGACTTCGTCCGCCCCCTGATCGCCATCTCCCAGGAGCGCGTGGACCGCGGCGAGCTGCCGCTCTTCCAGTCCCACATGTGGGACGGCTCCGCCATCCACATCGACGAGAACCTGCAGATCGCCCAGGAACTGCTGGAGAAGTCCCGCAAGGCCAACATCGTCCTCGAGGTTGAGATCGGTGTCGTCGGCGGCGAGGAGGACGGTGTCGAGGCCACGGCCGGCGCCAACCTCTACACCACCCCTGAGGACTTCGAGAAGACCATCGACGCCATCGGCACCGGTGAGAACGGCCGTTACCTGCTGGCCGCCACCTTCGGCAACGTCCACGGCGTCTACAAGCCGGGCAACGTCAAGCTGCGCCCCGAGATCCTGCTCGAGGGCCAGCAGGTCGCCCGCAAGAAGCTGGGCCTGGGCGAGGACTCCCTGCCCTTCGACTTCGTCTTCCACGGTGGCTCCGGCTCCGAGAAGGAGAAGATCGAGGAGGCGCTGCGTTATGGCGTCATCAAGATGAACGTCGACACCGACACCCAGTACGCCTTCACCCGCCCGATCGTCTCCCACATGTTCGAGAACTACAACGGTGTGCTCAAAATCGACGGGGAGGTCGGCAACAAGAAGTTCTACGACCCCCGCTCCTACCTGAAGAAGGCCGAGCAGTCCATGTCCGAGCGCATCATCGAGTCCTGCCAGGACCTGCACTCCGTGGGCAAGTCCGTCACCAAGTAACATCCCCGGTCCCGGGGTCGGCCGCGCCGACTAAAGTGAGGGCCATGCCCAAACGTAGAATCGGCACGCTGGAGCGACTGCGGGATATTGATGACTCCCTGCAGGCCAGAGCGCGTCGTGTATTCAAAAGACGCCTCTCGGTGCTGCAGGGAGCTCTCGCAGCCGGCAGCGCCTACTGGGTGGCCCAGAATATCTTCGGCCACGAACAACCCTTTTTCGCCCCCATCGCGGCGGTGATCATCCTCGGCCTGACCGGCGGCGAACGCCTCAAAAGGGCCGTGGAACTCTCCCTCGGCTGCGCGGTGGGGGTCGGCCTGGGAGATCTGCTGATCTCCTTCATCGGCTCCGGCGGTTGGCAGATCGCCGTGGTGGTCGGGGTCTCCCTGCTGGTGGCCTCCTTCCTGTCGAAGGCCCCCCTGGTGAGCAACCAGGTCGCCATCGGCTCCATCCTGATCGCCACGATCATGCCCCCGGGTTCCTCTGATGGCTTTGACCGCATGTTCGACGCCCTGATCGGTGGTGTCACCGCCATCATCATCATCGCGATCATCCCCACCTCCCCGCTCAAGGCCGGCCGCCATGAGGTCTCCAAGGTGCTCGGCATCGTCGCCAGTGTGCTTGAGGACGTCGCGATCGCCATCCGGGAGCGCGACACCAAGGCCCTCAATGAGGTGCTTTCCGCGGTCCGCGGCACCCAGCAGGACATCAACATCATGCTGGCGGCCACCAAGACCGGCCGGGAATCCAGCACCGTCTCCCCACTGCTGTGGAGCGAAAAGCGCCGCGTCCGCTCCCTGGAGCGGATCCTCACCCCGGTGGACAACACCATCCGCAATGTCCGCGTGCTGGCACGCCGGGCCCTGGTGCTCACCGAGGACAATGACAGCGTGGCCGAGGAACAGCTCCTGATCATCGAGGAGCTCGCTGATATCGCGCACGCACTCGCTGGGGTCTATGAGCGCAACACCATGGTCACCGAAGCCATCGAGATCCCCGAACTGGTCCAGCGGCTCCGGGGGCTCGGCGCCCGGGCCGAGATCTCCGTGGCGGAGGGGAAGGTGCTCTCTGCGCAGGTGGTGCTGGCCCAGTCCCGCTCCATCATCGTTGATCTGTTGCAGGTTTGCGGTATGTCACGGGAATCCGCGGTGGCGGTGCTGGCCCCGACCTCCGACACCCCGGCCTTCCCACCGGAGGTGTGGGAGGAGGACCCGCTTGGGGACGGCGAAGTGGAATAACACCCCTCCCTGGTTGAAATCATCGTGGTGGGAGGATGAGGTGGTTGCTTTCCTGCAGTGGGGTGCCCCGGTGCGGGAAAGCGTGGGCAGCTGAAAATGGATGACGTTTAGTGTCGGAAAACACTAGGCTGGTGTGGCCCAGGCGACTTTTCTTCACTGAGGAAGTCTCCGCGAAAGCCCCGAGACCGTCCCCGAACCAAGGATCAGATCATGAACGCACGCCGTCTGCTGACACTCGCTCTCAGTCTCCCCGCCGCCGCACTGCTGGCATCCTGTGCCACCCTGATGAGCTCAGACAGTGAATCAGAGACCACCACCCCCACCTCCGACAGCAGCGAAAGCTCCACCCCCGTGGAAAGCACCACCGAGGAGCCCAGCACCGAAACAACGACCGCTGAAGAGCAGGATGTCTTCGACCTGTCGGTGGGGGACTGCATCGAAGACATTGAAACCATCTTCGGTGGTGCCGAAATGGTGGATTCAGTCACCCAGGTCGGAGTCATTGACTGCGCCCAGCCCCACAACGCCGAGGTGTACTACGCGGAGGATCTCCCGGATGGGGAATTCCCCGGGGTTGAGGCACTGACGACGCAGAGCGAACAGATCTGCCTGGACAATTTCGAGTCCTTCACCGGGGTGCCCTATCTTCAGTCCGAGCTGGAGATCACCTATTTCCACCCCACCGATCAGTCCTGGCGCTACGGCGACCGTGCCACCAGCTGCATGATCGTCTCCCCGGAACCGGTGAGTGGGAGCGCTGGTGCCGGCGCGGGAGGGGGCGAGGGTGAAGCCCCCGCTGAGGAAGCCCCGGCGGAAGAGACCCCAGTTGAGGAAGCCCCCGCTGAGGGGGCCGGCATCTAGAGCCGCACGATCTGCAGGTCGCGCAGATGGCGGTAGAAGGTGGACCGTTCCACCGCCCGCCTGGCACGCACCCCATCCACGGTGACCGCGAGCGCGGGTCCACCGGCCTGCACCGCACGACCGGAACGCAGGGACTCCGGGGCGACCAGTCCGGTACGCGGCGGAGCCTGCCGCAGGGAGTTCGCGAGCAGGCCTGACTCGCTGAGCTTCTGCAGTCGCGCCGGGTCGAGGCGGGTGGCGAGCCAACCCCCGAGACCACCGGGTGTGGTGTCCGCCAGGGCTGCCACCGGGGAGGTGGCGCGGACCGCGGCGATCCCGGGGGCATCGGTCATGGGGACCAGGCGGGTGCCGAAGACCCCGTGGAAACGGACCTGATCCGCTCCCTCATGGCGGACCAGGATGGTGTCATCGACGATGATCTCCCCGGTGAATTCATGGTTATCCCAGTTGCTGATGGTGGCGGAACCCGCGACCGCCAGACCCGTGTCGGTGCGGATCAGGGGGGCGGGGTGGACGGATGCCGCCACCGCGATCTCCAGGGCGGCCTCCGGGTCGGTGGGGATCGCCCAGTTCACCGCCGCCGCGCTGGACTCCTCACCGGGTACATAACCCACCTCGGCCCAGAGATAATCAGCGCGCATCATCCGGGTCAGCACCGCCCCGAGGGAGGCATCGGAACCGATCACGATCACCCGCAGTCTTTCTGCCGGCTGCTGGGGGGCATGCTTCGGGGTGCCCAGGTGTTCCACATCGGGCTGGGCGGAGATCTCATCCAGGGAAGGGGTGGGATCTTCGGGCAGGATCTCCGCGGCCATCTCATCGAGGAAACGCAGCTCCCGACGGGAGGGGACCGCATCCAGGTAGTGGTGGGAAACCCGCTTCTCCCGGATATTACGACGGTGGAGAATCTCCGTGACCGAGTCCTCGGTGATCGTTGTGCCGGTGTCATTTCGCCCGGCCTTGTCTTGACCGCAGTGCAGAACCATCAGAGCCATGGGAGTAGATTCTACGTCCCTGCTTGTACTTCTCTGATGGGGTGGCTGTTAGAATTGGTTAACGTCCTTGTCATGTAGTGCCCCGGACGCCGGAAACGGTTCTCTCCAAGGCCAGGAAACATGACGAACCCAAGCGATCGGATGTGACGTAAACCAATGGCTGCAATCGTGATTGTCGGCGCACAATGGGGCGACGAAGGTAAGGGAAAGGCCACCGATATTCTCGGTGGTCGCGTCGACTACGTGGTCAAGCCCAATGGCGGTAACAACGCCGGGCACACCGTGGTCGTCGGCGGCGAGAAGTACGAACTGAAGCTGCTTCCCGCCGGTATCCTCTCCGAGAACGCCATCCCGATCCTGGGCAATGGTGTGGTCATCAACCTCGAGGCCCTCTTCGAGGAGATTGAGGGCCTGGAGGCCCGGGGTGCGGACGCCTCCCGGCTGCGCATCTCCGCCAACGCCCACCTCGTGGCCCCCTACCACCAGATCATGGACCGGGTGCAGGAGCGGTTCCTGGGCAAGCGTGCCATCGGCACCACCGGCCGTGGCATCGGCCCCACCTACCAGGACAAGGTCGGCCGGGTGGGCATCCGGGTCCAGGACATCTTCGATGAGTCCATCCTGCGCCAGAAGATCGAGTCCGCACTTGATGTGAAGAACCAGATCCTGGTCAAGATGTACAACCGCAAGGCGATTGTCGCCGAGGAGATCGTCCAGTACTTCCTGGGTTACGCCGAGCGTCTCCGCCCGATGATGATCGATTCCGAGTACGTCCTCAACACCGCACTTGATGAGGGAAAGCATGTCCTCATGGAGGGTGGCCAGGCCACCATGCTGGATGTCGATCACGGCACCTACCCCTTCGTCACCTCCTCCAACCCGACCGCCGGCGGCGCCTGCGTGGGTTCCGGTGTCGGACCGACCAAGATCACCTCCTCCCTGGGCATCATCAAGGCCTACACCACCCGCGTCGGCGCCGGCCCTTTCCCCACTGAGCTCTTCGACAAGTGGGGCGAGTACCTGCAGACCGTCGGCGGTGAGATCGGTGTGAACACCGGTCGTAAGCGTCGCTGTGGCTGGTACGACTCCGTGATCGCCCGCTACGCCTCCCGCGTCAACGGTTTCACCGACTACTTCCTCACCAAGCTGGATGTGCTCACCGGTATCGGGGAAATCCCGATCTGTGTGGCCTACGAGGTTGACGGGGTCCGTCACGATGAGATGCCGATGACCCAGTCCGAGTTCCACCACGCCAAGCCGATCTTCGAGACCATGCCCGCCTGGGATGAGGACATCACCGGCTGCACCACCTTCGAGGAACTTCCCGAAAAGGCACAGAACTACGTTCGCCGCCTGGAGGAACTCTCCGGTGCCCGCTTCTCCTACATCGGTGTCGGCCCGGGCCGCGATCAGACCATCGTGATCCACGATGTCCTGGACAATCAGCTCTGAGCTCCGGCACTGAGTTCTTTCGCTGAGATCTAGCGAAAGAAAAGCCGGGTCCTTCCCCCAGGCAGCCGCACCGCTCCAGGTGCCCGGCCCTCCAGGGGGAAAGGGCCCGGTTTTTTCTGTTCCCAGGGCAGCTGCCGCCCCAGCGCCTGAGGTGCGCGGTGAGGGGGGGCGTCGATAAGCGCCTCAGTGACCGGGATGCTGCTCGGGGTGCTCGGGGTGGGGCTGCTTCTTCAACTGCTCGGCATCGCGGTCCTGGCGCGGAATGATCACCAGAATGGCTACCAGCGCGCCCAGCGCCAGCACCGCATTGAAAGCCACGCTGACCATGCCGGCGGTGCGGATCAGCACATTCTCCTGCTGGCCGGAAAAGATCACGTACTCCCCGAGCATGGGCAGCGGCGAGTTGCTGACCACGGTGAAGATGGCGGAGGACAGGGCCACACCGAAGGCGGCGCCGAGGGAAGACGCCATCTTGAACACACCGGCACCGGAACCGGCCTTCTCTTCGGGGAGGGAGGAAAGCGCGGTGTCGGTGGCCGGGGTGGCGAAGAAGGCCAGCCCCAGGCCGTAGAAGGCGAAACTGACGGTGGCTAGCACCACATAGCTGAGCTGCATGAGGGAGGTGGGCAACAGCATGAGGATGGCGATGAAGATGATTCCGGCACCCAGGGCCATCGGCTTGCGGGGGCCCACCTTCTGCAGCATCTTCTCCCCGACGCGGATGAAGAGAATGACACAGGCGGCATAGCCGACGGTGACATAACCGGCGGTAGCAGGACTCATGCCACCCGCGAACTGCAGGGTCCACAACGCCACCGTCATCACGCCGATGCTGGCATTGAGGAGGGTATTGGCGATGACCGCGCCGGTGAAGGAACGGTTCTTGAAGAGACTGAAGTCAACGAAGGCGTTCTCGCGGTTCCGCTCCGTGCGGATGAAGATGAAGAGCCCGATCACCGTCAACGCGATGAGAGCGAGAATCAGGGGATCGGTCCATCCCCGCACGAATCCCTGGGCCGCCAGGACCTGGGCTGCGAGCAGAGTTCCCATCAGCGAGAACAAACCGAGGTAGTCCATCTTGCGCTGGCTGGCGGCCACCGGCCGGGATTCCGGGATGCTGCGGACCAGCAGTCCGGCGATCAGGGCGATGAGGATGGACATGATGAAGATGCTGCGCCAACCCAGGGGGGTGGTGGACAGGTAGCCACCGAAGATGGCGGAGAGACCGGAACCACCGAAGGTGCCCATGGACCACATCGAGATCGCCCGCTGCCGGGCAGGGCCCTCCCAGTAGGTCTTGAGCAGGGCCAGGCTGGTCGGCATGATGAAAGCGCTGGAGACACCCTGCAGTGCCCGGCCGAGCAACATCATGGGGCTGGCGAGCGGACCGAAGGCGGTGATGATCAGGAGACAGGCGATGATGCTGATGATGAGCCCGAGGTTCAGTATCCGCACCCTGCCGAAACGGTCACCGAGGTTGCCACCCAGGACGATGAACATGCCGGTGAACAGGGCCGCCAGGGAGATGGCGGTGTTCATGGTCGGGGCCGGGACACCGGCATCCGCACCCATGATCGGGCCGATGTTCAGGGCGGTCTGGGCGAAGAGGAAGAAGGTGATCACCGAAAGCACCAGGCCCAGGAGGGCACGGTCATTACCTCGGTAGGGGGTCGGTGATTCGGGTAGCTTTGCTTCAGTTGTTGAGGCCATCGGATGCCCTTCCAGAGGGGGGTGGCGCTCCTGGTCCGGGTCTGGTCAGGAAGGCAGCGAGCGGGGTGGCAAAGGGGGAAATACCTGGCAGAAGATGAGGGAGGCTCGCACCGCAGCGGGAAATAGATGGCGAGGCAGGCGGGTGGGCAGGCGGGTAAATAGGTGAACTAAAGGGGAGAAACCCTGAGCGGCTGAGACCGGAACGGGGCACCAGCTTAAAGCAGGTACCCCGTCCGATGAGCCTTGAGCCGCGCTGGCTGAGTGGAGCTGAGCGCGGGCCTAGACCTTCTCGGGTCGGGTGCCAGCGGCAGCCGCACCGGGCTGGGGAGCGGCGGCGAGGGGCTTGTCCTCACCCTCCGCCTTCTTCCCCTTGGGGATGAAGACGGTGATGGAGATCAGGGCGGCGATCGCCATCAGACCGTTGAAGGCCAGACCGACCATGCCGGCCTCACGGACCGCCAGGTTGTCCTGTCGGCCAGAGAACTCCACGGCGGCACCGACGATGTCGAGGCCGGTTTCGGAGAGGGCGGTGAAGATCGCCGCGGAGGCGGCGACACCGAAGGCGGCACCCAGGGAGGAGGCCATCTTGTAGATACCGGAACCGGCACCGGCCTGATCATCGGGCAGGTTGGTCAGGGCCGCATCGGTGGAGGGGGTGGCGTAGAAGGCCAGGCCCAGACCGAAGAGGGAGTAGGCGATGACCGCCAGGATGACGTACTGCTCCACCAGGGTGTTGGTGGCCATCAGCAGGGCGATGGACACCAGCACGATTATGGTGCCCCAGATCATCGGCTTCCGGGGGCCGAACTTCTGCAGCAGCTTCTCACCGACGCGGATGAAGGCGATGATGAAGATCGCATAACCCGCGGTCAGATAGCCGGCGGTGGCCGCGGACATGTCGGCGGCACCCTGGAGCACCCAGAGCGAGACGGTCAGCGCACCGGCGGTGCCGTTGATCAGGAAGTTCGAGATCGTGGCACCGGTGAAGACGGTGTTCCGGAAGAGCTTGAAGTCCACGAAGGGGTTGTCGACCTTGAGCTCATTGTTGATGAAGACACCGAAGGCCGCGAGGAAGATCGCGAACAGGCCCCAGGTGATCATGCTGGTCCAGCCGATGCTGGAACCCTGGGTGACCACGATCAGCAGGGCAGCCAGGCCGACCGCCATGGCGATGATGCCGATCCAGTCGGTCTTGCCTTCCCGGCCAGCCGCGGGGGCGGACTCCGGGATCTGACGCATCAGCAGGATGGAGATGACGGAGACCACGGCGCAGATGATGAAGATGGAGCGCCAACCCAGCACCGTGGACGCCATGAAACCACCGAAGATGGCGGTCAGACCGGAGCCACCCCAGGAACCGATGGACCACATGGAGACCGCACGCTGACGTGCCGGCCCATCCCAGTAGACCTTCAGCAGAGCCATCGTGGAAGGCATGATGGAACCGGCGGCCAGACCCTGGAGGATGCGGCCGAGGATGATCATCGGGGTGGCTGCATCACCGAAGGCGAAGGCGATGAACAGGGAACCGATGATATTGAAGATATTGCCCAGCAGCACGATCTTGACGCGGCCGAACTTATCGCCCAGTCCACCGAGCACGACGATGAACATGCCGGAGAAGAGCGCGGAGAGTGAAATCGCGATATTCATGACGGACATCGGCATTCCGACGTCCTCGGCCATCATCGGGCCGATGTTCATGGTGGTCTGTGCGAAGAGCCAGAAGGTCACGACCGCCAGGACGATGCCCAGCAGGGCGGAGTCATTGCCTTTGAAGGTGGTGGGGTTGGTGGGGGTTGCGGTAGTCATTTAGGACTCCTTGAGCAGCCAGGGCGAGACTGCGACGATGATGGCCTCGGTGCCGCGGTCCAGGGTGGGCTGGAGGTCGGGGGCAAAGAAGGGGGAGTGGTTGCCGGGGGCGGTGGTGTGGTCGGCGAAGCCGCCCAGTCCCCAGTAGGTGTAGGGCGAGCCGAAGGCGTCCGGGATCACGGAGAAGTCCTCCGAGGCCGGGATGGGGGCCAGGTCGACGGAGTTCTCACCGAAGTACTCATCGAAGGCGGTGCGCACCTTGGCGGTGGGCTCGGCATCATTCTCTGTCAGGGGGTACTGATCGTAGTAGCGGAACTCCGGTTCCCTGGGGGAGCGGGCCGCCTCGCATTCCTTGCGGACGATGCGTTCGATGGCCTCATGCAGGTGGGCCGCCACATCCGTGTCATAGGCGCGGGTGTTCAGCTGCAGCACGGCGGAGTCCGGGATGATGTTGGACTTGGTGCCGGCGTGGAAGCTGCCCACGGTGACCACGGCGGTTTCCGTGGCGGCGATCTCACGGGCGACGATGGTCTGCAGGCGGGTCACGATCGCCGATCCCAGCACGATCGGGTCCACCCCCAGGTTAGGCATGGAACCATGTGAACCCTTGCCGTGGATGGTGATCTCGATGGAGGCGGCGGCAGAGAGCATCGCGCCGGCGCGGGTGCCCACGGCACCACCGGGCAGGGAACCCAGGACGTGCTGGCCCAGGTAGACATCGGGCTTGGGCAGCTTATCGACGATCCCGTTGGCCACCATCTCCTTGGCGCCGGCGGCATTTTCCTCGGCGGGCTGGAACACGGCGAGGAAGGTGCCGGACCAGGTGTCCTTGTGGCTGTTGAGCGCCTGGACGGCGCCCAGCAGGCAGGAGATGTGGAAGTCATGGCCACAGGTGTGGGCGACCGGGGTTTCCTTCCCGGTGTTCTGGTCCACCTGGGTGACACCTGCAGCGGCGTAGTCCTTGTCGGACTGTTCCGCCATGGGCAGGCCGTCAATGTCACCGCGCATCGCGATGACCGGGCCCTCACCGTTGCTGATGACACCGACCAGACCGGTTTCCCCGATCCGGATCACCTCGATACCGGAGGCCTCCAGTTCTTCCTGAATCTTGGCGGAGGTCTGGTGCTCCTGAAGGGAGAGCTCGGGGTGCTGGTGGAAGAACTTATACAGTGACTCCCGGGCATCTCTGGTGGAATCGAGATCGGACAGAATCTTCTGAACTGACATTGGGCCTCCAAGGCTCAGAATTTTATCGGTCCTTTCCAATTTTAGACTTAATGAGCACCTTCCGCAGGACTTGTTATATCCGGTAGATCACAGTTCCTCAGATCCCCGGGAATCCTTGCCGGGGCGGGTTTGAACCGGGGGTTGTGCGATAATCAGCCGAACCCGAATTCCCGTGTCTAGGAGACCTGAATAACCGTGTATACCCCTGACCACATCGGCACCCCGCTCTCGGCGTCCGCAACCAGGGTGATGCTGCTGGGTGCCGGTGAACTGGGCAAGGAGATCGCGATCGCCTTCCAGCGGCTGGGGGTGGAGGTTCACGCCGTGGACAGCTACCACGACGCCCCCGCCCACCAGGTTGTCCACGAGGCGCATGTGGTGGATCTCAGTGATCCCGCCGCCATCCTGGAGCTGGTCCGGCGGGTGCAGCCCCAGCTGATCGTCCCGGAGCTGGAGTCGGTGGCGATCCAGGTGCTCCTCGATATCGAGGAGACCGGAATCGCCGCGGTGGTACCTTCCGCCCATGCCACTGAGCTGGCGCGGGACCGCGAGAAGATCCGCCGCCTGGCGGCCGAGGAACTCGGCCTGCCGACCTCCGCCTACGCCGTGGCCAGCAGCCTGGAGGAACTGGGCGGGGCCATCGATAAAATCGGTCTGCCCTGCGTGATCAAACCCGTCTTCGGTTCCTCCGGGCGGGGACAGTCCGTGGTCCGGGAGCTCTCGGAGCTGCCGGCCGCCTGGGAATATGCCTTTGCAGGTGCCCGGATCCAGGCGGACCGGGTGATCGTGGAGCGGCTCATCGACTTCGACCATGAGATCACCCTGCCGACGGTGCGTTCCATCGACCCGGCGACCGGGAAGGCGGCCACCTGGTTCTGTGAGCCCATCGGGCACGTGCAGGATGCCGGTGACCTGTCTGAATCCTGGCAGCCGATCAACATTCCCCCGGCGGCGCTGGATAATGCACGTTCCGTGGCGGCCCGGATCAGCAATGCGCTCGGGGGACGTGGGGTCTTTGACATCGAGCTTTTCGTCGCCGGTGAGGACGTCTACTTCTCGGCGGTCAGCCCACGCCCCCATGACACCGCCCTGGTCACCCTGGTCACCCAGCGGTTCTCGGAGTTTGACCTGCACGTCCGGGCGATTCTGGGGTTGCCGATCGATGCGACCCTGATTTCCCCGGGGGCCTGCTCGGTGCTCCGGGCGGTTGATGAGGAGGGTCCGGTGAACTATCACGGACTGGCGGAGGCCCTGCAGGTACCGGAGGCGGATGTGCGGCTCTTCGGTAAGCCGGTGGCCTATCCGGGGCGTCGCATGGGGGTTGCCCTGGCGACGGCCGATGATGTGGAGCAGGCCCGGGCAAACGCTGCGGAAGCGGCCCGGGCCCTGCGGTTGGAAACCCTGAACTAACTGGTGTCTTGAACTAGCTGGCAGCGGCGGCGGCGCCGAAACGCTCGCTCAGGACTGCGGCATCCAGCTTCATCGGCAGATGCGGGACATCCGCCTCGGTGAAGGGATCCCCGCAGACCTGGAAACCATATCCCTCATAGTAGGACTGCAGCGGGGTCTGGGCGGCGATGATGACATCCCGGCCGGGGGCGCGCTCGAAGGCGAAGCGCAGGGAGTTTTCGATCAGTTCGGCGGCCAGGCCGGTGCCACGCTCGGCGGGGGCGACGATGAGGCGACCCAGTCGGACGACATCGGCACCCTCGTAAGTGTCGAGGTGGAGGCGGGCGGCACCGACCAGCTGGCGGCTGGCACCTTCCTCACCCTTGGTGGCCTGCCAGGCCATGACGTGCATGGTGTGTTCCGCGGCGTCGATGTCCTCGATCTCAGCGTAGGGGGTGTGCTGCTCGTGGACGAAGATGTCAACCCGCAGTTTATAGAGTCGGTGCACCTCGAGGGATGAGAGGTTCGCGAGGTTGGAAACCGCATAGAAGATGGTCATGGGCGAAAAGTCTAGGCTGCTCACCCCCTGAAACAAAATAGTTGCCATGGGAATATTTCAAACGGAATCGGCGGGTGCCGTGGATGTGGTTTTGAACATCCGTGACACTGGCCGTCTTTCCGACGGACTCTTACCCGGGGTGGGTGAAAAGAGTGCGCTGAACTGGCGAAAGCTGCGGTCTATATCTCGTATTCCGGGCCCGCGTGCTGAACCATCTCATCCCACTCGACGATCTTCTTGCGTTCGCGCCCCTCCGCCTCACCGAGGGCACGCTCGGCGGCGTCGAGGCGGTACCAGCCATCCCAGGTGGTCACCGCGATACCGCGGGACCTGAGCATTTCGGTGACCTCTTCGGGGTCCCGTTTGGTGGCTTCGTTGAGCTTGCCGGCGGACCAGTCGGCCAGCAGCATGTCAGTGGTTTCCTTGGCATCGGACTTGGTGTTGCCGATCAGCCCGATGGGGCCGCGCTTGATCCAACCGGTGGCGTAGAGGCCGGGCACCGGCTCCGCGGTCTCCGGGTCGAGGACATGGCCGCCGTCATTGGGGATCACGGCGTTCTCATCATCGAAGGGGACGTTGGTGATCGGGTCGGAACGGTAGCCCACGGCCCGGTAGACGGCCTCGGCCTTCCAGATGGTGAACTCCCCGGTGCCGCGGACATTGCCGTCGCCGGTCAGTTCCATGCGCTCGGTCTTGATGCCGGTGACGTGGCCCTCCTCGCCGATGACCTCAACCGGGGACTCCAGGAAGTGGATGTACAGCTTGTGGGGGGCGTCCTTGGGCTCGCGCATGGCATAGGACTCCAGGGTCTGGCAGACCAGGTCCTGGGACTTGGAGGCGCGGCGGAGCTCCTCCGAGGCGGCGTCGTAGTCGATGTCCTCCGGGTTGACAATGACCTCGATGGTGGGGGACTCGTCGAGCTCCTTGAGTTCCTTGGGGGTGAACTTGGCCTGGGCGGGGCCCCGGCGGCCGAACATGTGGACCACCTTCGCCCGGTTCTGGGCCAGGGTGTCATAGACATTGTCGGGGATCTCGGTGACCTTGAGCTCATCGGCGGTCTTGGCGAGGATGCGGGCGATGTCGAGGGCAACATTGCCGACACCGATCACGGCGACATTCTCGGCGGAGAGGTCCCAGTCCCGGGAGAAATCCGGGTTGCCGTCATAGAAACCGACGAACTGGCCGGCACCGTAGAACTCCGGCAGATCCGAACCGGGGATGGCCAGGTGACGGTCAGCGGTGGCACCGGTGGAGAAGATGATCGCGTCATAGTAGTCACGCATCTCATCGATGGTGATGTCCTTGCCGATCTCAATATTGCCGAGCAACCGCAGTTCGGGCTTGTCCAGCACATTGTGCAGGGACTTGATGATGCCCTTGATGCGCGGATGATCGGGGGCGACTCCATAGCGGATCAGGCCGAAGGGGGCCGGCATGCGCTCGTACAGGTCAACGCTGACCTCCGTGTCAGACTTGATGAGAAGGTCTGAGGCGTAGATGCCGGCGGGGCCGGCACCGACAACGGCGACACGCATGGGTCGGGACATAAAGGGGCATCCTGTTCTGACGGGGTCTTGGGCGGGAACTGAATAATCCCAGTCTACGTGGCCCGCCTGGGGGATGAAAGGCCACCCTTATGACGGTGCTCACCCACAGTGTGGCAGAAAGTGGCCGCAGGACAGGTGGGGAAGGCCCCCTGGTGCGGTGTGCCGAGTGGGCAAGGTCCCTGCCCACTCAGCGGGGGGAGCGTCGGGGGGAGAGGATCCCCCTGGAGTGTTGCCCCGTAATTTCCGCTCAAGTCGGGCAAAAATGTTGTTAAGGAAGCATGATTGGATTGCCACAAAAATTTGCAGAGAAGAAGTACTGAAAGGTCTGGCCTGCAAAGGTAGAGTTAGCATCAATCACATGTCAGTGGTTAATGTGCTCTGTGGCACAATCGAGCGGAATGGGTTCCCCGGCTCCGGGCCAACGCCAGTGGTCAAGACCGCAGAGCCCGGATCCATCCCTGTCCGATCAGCAACCCGCACGGAGACCCCGTACAGAAAGGGACCGCATGTCAGTCCAACCCAGCCCGGTCGTTCTCAGCACCGTCGGTCGTAGCCTCGATGGTTTTGACGTCAAGGACTTCGCCGACCGTATCGGCCTGAAGCGCATCATCGATCTCACCGAGTTGGAGTCCAACCTCGGTGATATCTACGGTTCGAAGCCGCTGAAGGAGGGGCCGGCCCTGATCCTCACCTCCGGCAACCTCAGCTTCGATTGCGAGGTCGGTGGCGCGCTGGGCGTGCCGCTGCTGCTGCTCGTCGACCAGCAGGGGCCCCCGGTGGATCTGGCCTTCGCACAGGCCCACCGCCTGCAGGCCACCGTCGCCGATGCTTTCACCGCCGAGGAGATGGCGGACACCTCAAAGGTGGTCGAGGCGCTCAAGATCGACACCCCGGAGGTCATGACCCCGCCGGTCTTCGAGTCTTTCCTGCTGGAGCGGGCCCGGGCCGCCAAGGCTCATATCGTCCTGCCCGAGGGCCATGATGACCGCATCCTCATGGCTGCGGACCGCCTGCTGGAACGCCGCATCTGCGAACTGACCATCCTCGGCGATGCCGGGCACATCCAGAACCGGGCGCAGCAGCTGGGCCTGAACCTGGACAACGCCCAGGTGATCAACCACCTCAAGGACCCGCACCTGGAGGAGTTCGCCGCCGAGTTCGCGGAGCTGCGCAAGAAGAAGGGGGTCACCCTCGAAGAGGCGCGGGAGACCATGAAGGACATCTCCTACTTCGGCACCATGATGGTTCACCGGGGCATGGCTGATGGCATGGTATCCGGTGCCGCGAACACCACCGCCCACACCATCAAACCCTCCTTCCAGATCATCAAGACCGCCCCGGACGCTTCCGTGGTCTCCTCCATCTTCCTGATGATTCTGCGGGGTAGGCTCTGGGCCTTCGGTGACTGTGCGGTCAACCCGAACCCCAGCGCCGAGCAGCTCGGGGAGATCGCGGTGGTTTCCGCCCGCACCGCCGCCGCCTTCGGGATTGAGCCGCGCGTGGCGATGCTCTCCTACTCCACCGGTGCCTCTGGTGCCGGCCCCGATGTGGAGGTCACCATCGAGGCCCTGGAGCATGCCCGCCGCATCAACCCGGATCTCTGCGTCGATGGCCCCCTGCAGTTCGATGCCGCGGTGGATCCGAGCGTGGCGAAGAAGAAGATGCCCGACTCCAAGGTCGCCGGCCACGCCAATGTCTTCATCTTCCCGGATCTGCAGTCCGGCAACATCGGTTATAAGACCGCCCAGCGCACCGGTTCTGCCCTGGCGGTGGGGCCGATCCTGCAGGGTCTGAACAAGCCGGTCAATGATCTCTCCCGTGGCGCCACCGTCCCCGACATCGTCAACACCGTCGCCGTCACCGCCATCCAGGCCGGAGGGAACTGACCATGACCTATGCCCTCGTCCTGAACTCCGGTTCCTCCTCCATCAAGTTCCAGCTGCTGGACCCGAACAACAGCGCCACCGATGAGCCCTTCGCCTCTGGTCTGGTGGAGCAGATCGGGGAGCCCCTGGGGCGTGTCATCCTCAAGTACGGCGGGGAGAAACACCTGCTGGAGGAGCCGATCCCCAACCACTCGGTGGGCCTGAACCGTGCCTTCGAGCTGATGAGTGAGCACGGTTGCGGCCCCGCCCAGGTGGAGATCACCGCGGTCGGGCACCGCGTGGTGCACGGCGGTATCCTCTTCTCCGCCCCGGAGATCATCACCGATGAAATTGTCGACATGATCAAGGACCTGATCCCGCTGGCCCCGCTGCACAACCCGGCCAATGTGGACGGCATCGAGGTGGCCCGGAAGATCCTGCCGGATGTGCCGCATGTCGCGGTCTTCGACACCGGTTTCTTCCACACCCTCCCCCCGGCCGCCGCGATCTACGCCATCAACAAGGAGGTGGCGGGGGAGAACGGGGTGCGTCGCTACGGTTTCCACGGCACCAGCCACGAGTACATCTCGCAGCGGGTTCCGGAGCTGCTGGGCAAGCCGACCGATGAGGTCAACCAGATCACCCTCCACCTGGGCAATGGTGCCTCCTGTGCCGCGGTCCGGGGTGGCCAGGCGATCGACACCTCCATGGGCATGACCCCGCTTTCCGGCCTGGTGATGGGCACCCGCACGGGTGATATCGACCCGGGCATCGTCTTCCACCTCTACCGCACCGCCAACATGAGCATCGATGAGATCGACACGCTGATGAACAAGCAGTCCGGTATCAAGGGCATCTCCGGGGTCAATGACTTCCGGGCCCTGGCGGAGATGATCGAGGACGGCGACCCGGATGCCTGGCTGGCCTACCAGATCTACATTCACCAGCTGCGCCGCTACATCGGTTCCTACATGATCAGCCTCGGCCGCGTCGACGCGATCACCTTCACCGCAGGTGTGGGCGAAAACGCCGCCAATGTCCGCGCTGATGCCATGGCCGAGCTGGAGATGTACGGCATCAAGATCGACCCGGAGCGCAACGCCCTGCCCAACAGTGGCCCCCGCGAGATCTCCACCGATGACTCCACCATCAAGGTCTTCGTCGTCCCCACCAATGAGGAACTGGCGATCGCCCGCTACGCCACTGAACTCGCCCCCTAAAAACAACACTTATCGACGGCCGTGCCTGCCCCGCAAGGGGGAGGAGCGCGGCCGTCGATAAGCGTTTTAGAACCAGGTGACCGGCCGAACCTGATTGGCCATGTCCACCAGGGCGTAACGGTGGCGGGCGAAGGGGGCCTGGCGGGCTTGCTGGCGCAGCGTCTCCGAGAGCCCGTAGCGCAGGCCACGCTGGGTGAAGGAGAATTCGAAGAGTTCATTGGAGCTGGCCGCGGAGCGCAGATCCGCATCACGCAGATAGTTCAGGGCGGCGGAGAGCACGGCAGTCTTGATCTGGAAGAAACGGGGCTCATTGGTGGGGATCTCCTCCAGGCGGCGGGCCGCCCGCCTGATCCGGCCCTCGGTGAGCTTGCCGGAGACCAGCTCCAGGATGGTGGTCAGCTGGGCCATGCGGTGGTGTCGGGAAGCCAGGGGCACCTTGTCCAGGGCGGCGACCGCCATCTCAATCTGGTTCTCGGCGGTCAGCTGGCGGGAAAGCCCGAAGGCGGAGGAAACGGTGGTGGGGTTGGTGCGCCACACCAGACCGTAGAGACGCATCGCCACGAAACGCAGCAGCGCCGGATCCTCGGTGGTGTGGGTCCAGGCATCATTGATGGCGGTGAAGGCCGCATCATCGAGCTCCTCGGAGTCCAGGTCGAAATTGGCGGCCATGCGGGTGGCCGCCGGGTCGAGCAGGGGAGTGCGGTCATAACCCAGCTGCTGCAGCAACAGCTCATTGACAGCGGCGATCGCCAATTTGGGGGCGGACTCCCCGGGCAGGATGCTGAGCACACTGTTGAAGTGTTCCTGGGCGGCGGCGAAATCATCCAGCAGCAGGTCAGTCACCCCGGAATACCACTGAAAACGCCAGTCATGGCCGAGCCGCTCCGCCAGGCTGGCCAACCAGGAACGCGCCTGGCCGGTGAAACCGAGATCCAACAGGGCACGGACCACACCGAGCGGGATTTCCGAGGAATGCTGGTACTCCTCCGTCTTCATCGCCTGACGCAGGGTTTCCAGGGCCTCCTGGGGTTCGGTGTAGGAGGAACCGGAGAGCATGGCCGCACCCACATCGGAACGGTCGATCAGGGGGGCCGCCAGGGCGGAAACCACCTCCGAGGTGGTGATCCGGGCGGTGCGGTCGATGCCGTCGATGAGCTGGTCGGTGCGGAACACCAGCAGCTTGGTGCCGAAGGTGGAACGCTGCGGTGAGAAGAGGGAGTGCTGCGCCGGGAACTGCCGCCCATCCCGCACCGCCAGGATTTCCCGCAGCACCCCGAAAAGCTGGGTGCGCATCTCCTCGATATTGCGGAAACGCCGCTGCGGATCCACATGGGTGGCGCGTTGCAGAAAACGGTAGAAGGAGAGGTAACGGCGGAAGAGCGGCTCCTCCGCCGGGGTGGGCAACCCCGGCTTGTAGATGCCACGCTCATCGGCGGGCAGCTGCAGGGTCAGGGCCGCCAGGGTACGGCCGATGGTGTAGATGTCGCTGGCCACGGAAGGTCCCTCGGTGCCCACCTCCGGGGCCTGGAAACCCTTAGTGCCGTAGATATAGCCGAAGGCACCGATACCACTGACCGCACCCAGGTCAATCAATTTCACCTGATCCTCGGTGATGATGATGTTGGAGGGCTTGAGATCGTTGTAGACCACCCCACGGGAATGGAGATAATCCAGTGCCGGCAACACCTCCAGGATATAACCGATGGCGATGTCAATGGAGAAGGTACGGTCCGCGAGCACATTACGACGATCCCGCAGGGAGGGGCCACCGACATACTCCATGACAATGAACCCCCCTGGCACCCTGGGGTCATCGATGAAGTTGAAGATCTTGACGATACCGGGGTGGGTGATGTCGGCCAGGAACTCCCGCTCCGCCTCGGCGGTGCCCTGCTCCTCCAGGCTCTTCTCCGCCTGCATCCCCTTGAGCACCACCAGCCGGCCGGAGACATTCTGGTCCTCGGCCAGGTAGATCCAGCCCAGACCACCATGGGCGATGGGGCCCATGATCAGGTACTGGTCGGCGATGCTGTCCCCGGCCTTGAGCTGGGGTGGGGCAACCTTCGCCTTCTGGATATCCTCCGCACTCTTCAACGCCGCCGCCGGGTTGGTCAGACCGACGAAGGGCAGGTGCACCATGCCATCAGCGACGGTGCGTCCCACGCGCCGGGTGCCACGGCGTTGGCGGAAGGTGGAGATGGCCTCCTGCCGGGAGCGGGCACTGGTGTCCTGGGCCAGATTCCGTTCATGGGGTTCGGTGCCGTGATCATCGTCGAGAAGCCCGGAGACCCGGATGCCGGTGCTCATCAGACCGTCGCGGGCATCCTGCGGACTGATGACCGGGGCAGAGGAGGATACGGGTTCATCCGGTTCGGGAACCCCGCCGGGTTGCTCGCGTAGTGAACCGAGCTCCTGGATCAGGGCACCGATATCAGCGTCGAGGAGTTCCTCATCCTCTTCATCATCATCGGCGAAGGGGTCGAATTTCACCGCCTCGGTGCCTTCGTAGTTCAGGCTGGGGTGTTCCGGGGCCGGGGGTCGCGGATCCGCCGCCGCTGGCCGGGGGATGGGGATGGCCACCCCCAGGGTGGGGTCGAACTCGACCTCGATCTCATCTTCATCATCATCGGCGAAAGGGTCGAATTTCACCGCTTCGGTGCCGATGTGTTCCGGGTTCGCCCGGGCCCTGCCGGCCGCAACCTGCTCCGTCTCGGCGGTGGCAGCCCCATCTTCCGGGGTGTCCTCGTCGGCGAAGGGGTCGAATTTCACGGCCTGGGTGCCCACATACTCCGGGCCGACCACCTCATCATCATCGAAGACCACCTCATCTTCAGGGGTTTCCTCATCGGCGAAAGGATCGAAGGCCACCGCCTCGGTGTCGATGTCCACCGGCTCCGGGGTCTGGCCGTGTCCGCCCGCCTCGGCTGGGGGCGGGGTGTTCTCACACGGCTGCTGGTTGGGGTCGGTGCTCACGGCTCTTCCTCGCTGGTCTCGGTGGTCTCTGCTGCCGGGGTGTCCTGGTAGGGCTCCTCTTCCGCCCGGTAGTTCAGCGGGGGCTGCCCGGAGGTGCTGAGGTAGGCGGAGAACCAGCGGTCGTACATCCGCCACCAGGTGCCATCCTCCCGGATCCGCTCCATGGTGGCGTTGACCTGGCGGATCAGATCCTCGGAGAGCTCAGAGACCCGGGGGTGTGCGGCGGCGACACCGTACTCGGAGGAGGCCGGGGACTCCCCGACGATGGTGGTGTAGGGGTCCTGGGCGGTGATTCCGGAGAGGATGTAGTCATCGGAGATGATCGCCTGCGCCTGATGCTGCTGCAGGGCCACCAGGCAATCCGCCCAGTTGCGGGTCTTCAGGATGGGGGAGTGCGGGGCATACTCCCGGGCGGTCTCCAGTCCGGTGGAGTTATCGGCCACACAGACGGTCTGGCCAGGTAGGGAATCGAAGGAGTTGACACCGGAATGGGCCATCACCAACAGGCGGGTCTCGGCACTCAGGTAAGGGGCGGAGAAGAGCACCTCATTCTGTCGTTTCTCGGTGACCGACATATTGCGGATCACCAGATCCACCTCCCCGCTGCTGAGGGTGCTGACCCGGTCAAAACTGTCGACGAAGCGGAACTCCACCCTGGAGGGGTCCCCGAAGATGTCCCGGGAGATCTCCCGGGCCAGATCGATCTCAAAGCCCTGCAGGTCGCCGGTGACGGAATCACGGTAGCTGAGCAGGTACTGCGACTGGTCTACACCGATGATGATGCGGCCCCGCTCCAGGATCTCCGGGATCCGCTCCCCCGGGGTGGCGTCCCCGGGGCGTAGCGAACCGATGAGGTTATCGGTCAGGTCCGGTTCCGCGGGGAACTGGCCGGCCGCCTCCACTGAAGCATCGGCCGGCAGGGGTGGGCCATAGGTTTCCGCCCGATCCACCCGCTCTTTCTTCTCCTCGGGTTCCGGCTGGAAGAACATGGAACAGGACGTGAAGAGGACGGAGGCGGTGATCAGGAGAATGGTCAGGGCAAAAAGACGGCGGATCATCACAGGTACTCCCGGAGCCGGGGGCGGATGCCCAACCAGATGGCGATGACGGCAGCCAGGGAAAGCAGCATCACCACCGTAGACACCAGTTTGGTGGCGGCCAGACCATCATTGATGAAGGCCCGCATGGAGGCGCGGGCATCAGAGATCAGGGCGGCGAGGGCACTATCCAACACCCCATAGGCAGAAGCGGCGGTGGGTGAGCCACCATTTTGCTGCGGGGTGCCGGTGGAGAGAATGACGGCGCGTTCATAATCACCGGAATCCAGGGCAGTCCCCAACCCCTGATGGGCGTTCTCCCAGTGCTGCAGGGACTCCCGGGCCTGCAGCAGGATGCTGTCATTATGGGTCTGCTCGGTTTTTTTCTCAGCCAGTTCAAAATCCTCCAGGGCCACCTTGACCTCATCAATCGTCTGGGTGAAGGTGGTCTCGGTCTCCTCCAGGGACTGACGGCGCACCAGCACCAGGGTTTCCGCGGTGCGGGTCTGCTGTGCCAGGATCCGGGAGGTGGTCAGGGAGTCCCAGGGCATCGCAGCTTCCGCGAAACCGCGGTTACCGGCCTGCCAGGTGGCGAAATTCGAGGCGGAGACCCAGAGGATCGCCGTCAGCATCAGGGCGGTGGCCGCCAGGAAACCCTTGTTGAGGCGGCGTCGGGTCAACCGCCACAGCCACCACTGGGCGATGCTGAGGAAGAATACGGCGGCCAGCAGCCCAGACAGGGGCACCCACTGCGGCATGGTCAGGCTGCGCTGCTCATCGGACACCCGCTGGCTGGTCGCGTTGAAAAGGTCGGAGGCCGCCGGCAGGATCGTGTCCCTCATCAGGAAGGACGCTTCCGCCATGTAGGCCACACCCACCGGATTACCCACCCGGTTGTTGACCCGCGCGCTTTCCACCATGCCGCTGTACACCGGCAGCTGGCGCTGGATCTCGGTGATCAGGCGCATGGAGTCGATATCGGAGGCGGGAATGCTGGCCGCCGATTCGGAGGCCGCCACCGAGGCCCGGTCGAGGGCCGCGTTATAGCGGGCCCGGGTGTCCGCCGACTCCACCCCGGCCTGCACGAAACCGGTGGTGGCGATGGTGTCCGCCAGTGAGAGGGAGGTGTAGAGGTTGTGGGCGGAGTAGCTCATCGGCTCGGTGGTGCTCAGCAGCACATCCAGGGAGGCCTGCCGGTGACCCGCGGACTGGGACATGGAATAACCGGCGGCGAAGATCGCGATGGACAAAATCACCGTCAGAGTGAGCAGCTTGCCCGGACTGGTGGCGATATAGGAGAAGAGCTGCCGCGACCAGTGGATGGGCACGGCGAAGGAATCGTAGAGAACATTCCAGACATTGAACCGGCTCCCTCCCTCATCCTGGGAAATATGGTCGAGCCAGTGGTCCTGGGTGTCTTCCGGAACCTCACTGTCATCGATCAGCGGAGCCAGACCACGGGGTTTGCGGAGCTGCCGGACCGGCTCATTCCGCAGGCGGGTCCGGGAATAGGCGAACTGCTGCTCCGGGGATCCTGGATTTTCCCAGTCCTCCGGTTGCTCTGAAAGTGGCTCGCTAAGTGGCGCAGGGGAGCCCTTTTCGCCGTTCATTCTCCCAGGATAACCAATGTGGTGGGGAATATGTCTAATGTCGCGGTGAGTTCCCCGAAAACGCTTGGCGACGCCCCTGCTGTCCCCCGGTGGGGAAAGCCCCACCCCCAGGCAGTTGGGCAGGGGGTTGTAGGCTGAGCCACTTCCCTCCGGCGCGGTGAGATTCTCCGGGGTTCTCCCACTCCGGTCCCGGAACTGGTTAGTCTTTGAATCATGATTGGTGATGGAAATGGCTGGGCCGCAGGGCCCCGGGGTTCGAAGGTGTGGGGCAGGTTCGGGGCGGCCGGTCTCTTCCTGGTCGCGAATCTGCCCACCGGTCCCGAGGTACTGATGCAGCACCGTGCCCTCTGGACCAATGCCGGTGGCACCTGGGCGCTGCCCGGTGGGGCCCGGGACTCCATGGAATCCCCGGTGCAGGCCGCCATCCGTGAGGCTGCCGAGGAAACCGGCATCAGAGCCGCTGAGGTTGAGGTGCTCGACTCCCTGGTCACCGCGGGGCCCTTCCAGGGGGATCCGGAACGCCCCGCCCTGCCCGGGGGCTGGACCTACACAACTGTGATTGCGCGCACATTCCATGATGATCGTCTGGCGACGATCCGCAATGAGGAATCCGTGGAACTGCGCTGGGTATCGCTGGACTCCATCCAGGATCTGCCCCTGTTGCCGGCTTTCAGCCGTTCCCTTCCCAGCCTGCAGGAGAAGACCCTTGAGCTGCTGAGTTAGGAATTTGTGGCACCCTGGTGTGCATGATTGAAGTTCAGGGACTGACCAAACAGTACGGGGAGGTTCGGGCGGTCGATGATCTGACATTCTCAGTGAAGCCCGGAATCGTCACCGGCTTTCTCGGGCCGAATGGCGCCGGAAAATCCACCACCATGCGGATGATCCTGGGGCTTGATGCCCCAACCTCCGGTACCGCCACCATCAAGGGGCAGCGCTACACCGAGCTGAAGAACCCCCTGACCCACGTCGGCGCACTGCTGGATGCCGGTGCCCGTCACCCCAACCGCAGCGCAGCCAACCACCTCAGGTGGATCGCCCGCTCCAATGGGTTACCCAAGGGCCGGGTCCAGGAGGTTCTGGACCTGGTGGGCTTAAGTGGGGTCGCCACCAAATCCTCCGGTGGTTTCTCCCTCGGTATGGGGCAGCGCCTCGGCATCGCCGCAGCCCTGCTCGGTGACCCGGAGGTCCTGATCCTGGATGAGCCGGTCAACGGTCTCGACCCGGAGGGTATCCGCTGGGTCCGGGATCTGATGAAGTCCCTGGCCGCAGAGGGGCGGACCGTGCTGGTCAGCTCCCACCTGCTCTCTGAGATGGCACTGACCGCGGACCACCTCATCGTCATCGGGCGCGGCAAGCTCATCTCCGATATCTCCACCTATGAGTTCATCAAGCAGAATTCCGCCACCACCGTCGTGGTCCGGGCGGAGCAGCTGCCGAGATTCACTGAGAGTCTGAAGCTCCAGGGAATCAGCCATGCGGAATCCCGGGATGCGGAGAACCGTCTCATCCTGGAGATCCCGGACCGCAGCACCGATGAAATCGGTGCCCTGGCCTTCGCCGAGGGAATCAGCCTGCAGGAGCTCAGCCTCCGCCAGGCCTCCCTGGAGGATGCCTTCATGGGGATGACCGGAGATTCGGTGGAGTACCACGCGGCCGCTGTGCCGGGTGCCGTGCCGCCCACCGCCGCCACCGCGGTGGGCGTCGATAAGCAGCCGAATCAGGCAGAGGAGAAGTAGGACCACCATGTTTGTCAATACCATCATCTCTGAAGCCATCAAGCTCTTCACCACCAAGTCAATCTGGTGGACCTCTGCCCTCTTCATCGCCTTCAGCCTCGGCGTGGCAGCCCTGATGGGCAGCTTCACCGAAGGGATGCCACTGACCCCGCAGAATGCTGTGGTCGGTGTCTACATGTTCGGTTTCATCATCATCGCGGTGCAGGCGGTCATGGTGATCACCAGTGAATACCGGCACAAATACCAGTCCATCACCTACTTGGCGACCCCGCGCCGCTGGACCGTCGCAGTAGCCAAACTCCTGCTTTATGCGGTGATCGCCGCGCTTTTGACACTGGTGGTCCTCGTGGCCTGCTACCTCCTCGCGGAGGCGCTGGTCTCGCCTGAGGTCGGTGCCGCTTTCGATCCCTTCGGTTCCGAGGATGGCCAGCGACTGATCTGGGCGTACCCGCTGATGGCCGCCCTGATCACCCTCTTCGCCCAGGGTATCGCCCTGCTGCTGCGGCAGACCGCGGGTGCGGTGACCCTGGTGCTGATGTGGTACCTGGCGCTGGAGGACATCATCGGAATCCTGCCGAAGGTCGGTGCCGATATCCGCAACTATCTTCCCTTCAACAACCTCCACGCCTTCGTCTCCGGTACTCCCATTCCGGACATCGCCTGGGGTGTGGGCGGCAGTGGACTTTACTTCCTCCTCTGGGCAGTGGTGATCTGGGTGGCCGGTGTGATCCTGCTGCAGAAGCGGGATGCCTGATCGGCTCTGACACCACCTTGCCGGGGCGTGGCCCCCCTGGGAACCTTCAAGGTCCCCCAGGGGGGCCACGCCCTTTCTCATTCCGTGGAGAGCAGTCTTCAACGTCGGTGATTGCAGGTCTCACCTCCCCGCTTTCCCCGGGGCAGGAAGCCACCCCCAGGCTCAGTTCAACAGTGAGTAGACACCGATGACGGCGGCGGGGAGGAGGAAGAAATAACCCATCAGCAGTACGAAGGAGAGGGTGTAGCTGCGTACCGCGAAGTCCGCCAGGCGGGTCGCGAGGAAGAGGATCAGCTTCCTCAGGGGTGGCAGCAGCAGAACCAGCAGGGCACCCAGGACATTGAAGAGCAGGTGCACGATGGCGGCCTGCAGGGCGAAGCTGCCCAGACTACCGGGCAGGGCCAGGGCAACCAGCAGGGAACTGAGCGTGGTACCCACGTTCGCACCCAGGGTGATGGCCAGTACCTCCCGTAGTTTCAGGGAGCCGGCGGCGGAGAAGGGGAGTAGGGAGGACACCGTGACACTGGAGGCCTGCAGCGTCATGGTTCCCACCGTTCCGGTGAGCAGCCCCAGGGCGTCGGAGGTACCGGAGGAACGTTCCAGCAGGGTGTGGGTGGCGGCGGCCATGAGGGTGCGCAGCTGCACGCTGATGGCCCGGACCCCGATCACGATCAGCGCCGTTCCCAGCAGGATGGTCATCACCGCGGCCACCGTCGGTATGAAGATCTCCCCCAGCAGGCCGCGGTTGCCGATGAAATCGACCGCCGGCTGAAAGATGGCGGTGATGAAGGTGCCGGTATCCGAGGGGCCCAGAACATCACCGAACACTGAGGAGGCCATGGCCCCGGAAACGCGGCGGAGTGGTGCGAAGATGAATTCGATGGGGACGAGGAGAAGCACCATCAGCAGGTTGAAGAATCCGTGCACGGCGGCGGAGGCGAAGGCCCGTCGGAATTCCTCCCGGTGGCCGATGTAGCTGTAGGAGATGATGAAAACCGTCACGGTGGTGCCGATATTTGCGCCCATGATCACCGGTATGGCCACCGGAACGCTGATCACACCCAGCCCGACCGCGGTGACGGTGATGGCGGTGGTGGCGGTGGAGGACTGGAGGAGGGCGGTGGCCAGGATGCCCACCATCAGGCCGATCAGAGGATTGGTCGCCAGGCCGAAGAGATCCTGCGCCCGGGAATTGCCGAAGCCGTAGACACCGTCGATGATCAACCCGACGCCCAGCAGCATCACCAGGACGGATACCAGGACCCCGAGCCAACGGATCGTCTTCCCGATGCCGGAGAGCATGACCATGTCATCATCGGGGGAGATGGACTTGGGGTTGATGAACTGCTGGGTGCCCAACGCCGCGCGGTGTATCACCTGGTCCCGGCTGTTCCTCATCTCCTGGGGATCACCTGCCTCACCGGAAGTCACTGTTGCGCATCCCCTTTCACCGCTGATCCCTCTTCACCTGCCCTGACCCCGTTCTGATCGGACAGGGGATTCAACCACTCATCCTAGGCACCACGTCCCAGGAACCACCCCATATTGCCGAGGTGGCACTGCCGGCCGAAGAGCTGCCGGAGAGCTTGAGGTGCAGACTACCCCCGGGAATACTCCCCGGATATTTATTGAAATCGGGGGGAGGTGTCCCCCTTGGTCCCATCAGGTCTGCTGTTTCCCCGCGGGGCGATATCATCCCAAGAATATCAACTGACCCACATATCCGTCTCATCAGAGGGAGCTGGATATCAGCGAAGCACACCCAGGTTCGGGGATGTGTCGGCGGTGAGCGGAAAGTGTTCCCCGGTGGGTTAGGATTCATCCGTTTGCTCCTCACTGGGGCATCTCGGGCCGCTGGGATGGCCTGGGGGAAGAGGATTTCGACCCCGGAGAGTGCCTCATCGGGCACACCTGAGCCGAGGCGCATCCATTGGAATGATGAGAAAGAGGCGATGATCCTTGGCCGTGAATGATCCCCGGGGTGAGGAAGCCGGAAAACCCCGCCAGCATCTGGGGACGGGACTGTTGATCGGTCTGGCGACCCTCTCCGCTGCCGCCCCCCTGTCCACGGACATGTATCTTCCGGCTCTGCCGAATATCGTCAATGAGTTGGACACCACCCAGGCGATGGTGCAGTTGACGCTTTCCGGGTTCATGCTCGGCATGGCCGTCGGGCAGTTGATCATCGGCCCGATATCGGATGCCACCGGAAGGAAGAAGCTGCTGGTCGGGGGCGCGGTCATCGCCCTGTTCGCCGCAGTTGTCGCCGCGCTTTCCCCGAGTGTGGAAATGCTGGTGTTCTCGCGGGTGCTGCAGGGCCTGGGTTCGGGTGCCTGCATCGTGATCTCCCGCGCGGTGGTCCCGGATCTGGCGGTGGGGAAGAAGGCTGCCAAGGCCTTTGCCCTGCTGATGATGATCCAGGGTGTGGCCCCGGTGCTCGCCCCGGTGGTCGGTGGTCTGCTGCTGTCCTCCATCGGCTGGCGCGGAATCTTCTGGGTGCTGGCCGGCATCAGCGTGGTGCAGCTGCTGATCTCCCTCTTCGTGGTCCGTGAGTCCCTGCCCCCGGAGAACCGTTCGGAGCTCAGTATCGCCGGTGTCTTCGCCAACTACCTCTATGTGCTGCGCAAGGGTGCCTACCGCGGTTATCTGGTGTCCTTCAGCTTCGGCTTCGCGACCCTGTTCTGCTATATCTCGGCCGCTCCTTTCGTGGTGCAGAACCAGATGGGTCTTTCGGTTACCGCCTTCACCCTGATCTTCGCGGGGAATTCCCTCGGTCTGATGGCGGCGAACATCATCAATTCCCGGCTCATCGACCGGTTTGAGGTGCACTCCATTCTCCGCGTCGGGCAGCTGCTGCTCATCTTCTTCACCATCATGCTGCTCATCGCGGTGCAGTTCACCATCTCACCCTGGGTGATTCTGCCGCCGCTCTTCTTCTCGGTCGCCTGCCTGGCCATCGTCATGGGCAATTCCACGGCCTTGGGCACCGGTGTGGTGCGGGAGCGGGCCGGTTCCGGTTCAGCGGTCATGGGTTTCGCACAGTTCGGTCTGGCGGGTCTGGTCAGCCCGATCATGGGGCTCGGCGGCAACCCGGTGTTGATCATGGCGAGCGGAATGGTCGTGTGCGCGCTGGTGTCCTTCGCCGGCCAGGTCTACGCCGGTGCCCGCCGCGGCTGAATCTCCCCCATGCTTATCGACGCCGTGGGATCCCCGGCCCGCGCTTGCCCACATGGTCCGGTGCCGGGGCGGCGGGGTTATTGCAGTGCGCTGGTCAGCCGCATGACATTGTCCACGTAGCGGCGAAAGAAGCTGCGTCGGTTCCAGGCCTCCAGGGTCAGTTCCTTCGCCACGGACCGGTAGACCTCGGCCAGGTCGGCGAGCTGGCGCAGCAGATTTCCCTGGGTGATCATCAGGGAGACCTCGTAGTTCAACCCGAAGCTGCGCATGTCCATGTTGCTGGAGCCGACCACCCCGAGCGGATCACCGACCGGCCCGTCTGGGTCGGCGATGACGAACTTGGAGTGCAGCACGAAGGGCGCGGGGAACTGGTGGATGCGCACCCCAGCCTCCAGCAGGGCCTGGTAGTAGCTGGACTGCGCATGGTGCACCATGAACTGGTCGGCTTTCTCGCTGACCATCAGTTCCACCTTCACCCCGCGGTAGCAGGCGGTGGTCACCGCCTCCAGCAGGGATTCATCGGGGATGAAGTAGGGGCTGCAGAGAATCAGCCGCTCCTTGGCGTGGTGGACCACCGAGTTGAACATCCGGAGGTTGGGTTCAGTGGAGTAGCCGGGACCGGAGGGGACCAGCTGCACCAGGTTACGGGCGGAGGTCTCCGGGGCATCTTCAGAGGCGGGGGCGGGCAGGTGGTGCCGGGGCAGACGGTGGGAGATCTCCAGGTCCTCATTGGTTTCGGAGTACCAGTCAACCGCGAAGAGCATCTCCATTGAGGTGACCACGGAACCGGTGAACTCCACCATCACGTCCACCCACTGGCGGCCCGCCCGGACATTGGCACGCACCCGGTAGGAACGGTCGATCATGTTCAGGGAACCGAGGAACCCGATCTCGCTGTCCACGATCAGCATCTTGCGGTGGTTGCGGAGATCGGGGCGGCGGAAGCGGGCACGCCAGGGCTGCAGGGGCAGCATGAGATGCCATTCCACCCCGATCTCGCTGAGACGTTTCCCCAGTTTGAGGTAGCCGGGGTATTTGAAGCTGCCCACCTGGTCGAAGAGGAGGCGCACCTTCACACCCCGTTTGACCGCCCGTTCCAGGGCGCGGAAGAAGGGGTCGGTGGTTTCATCCCAGGACATGATGTAGATCTGCACATGGACCTGCACCTCCGCCCCATCCACGGCTGCCGCCATCCTCCGGATCGTGCCCTCATAGTCAGCGAGCAGACCCTGGTTGATGCCCACGACAGCGGGGTTGCCGGTGAGGAAACGGTTCTGCCGGATCAGGGAGGCCACCTCCCGGTCGACGGTGGCGTCCACGGGGTAGTCGGGTACCTCGGCCAGGACATTTTCCACCATGGCCTGGGATTCTTCCTGGATCCGGTGGCGGCGCCGGTTGATGTAGGGGCTGCCCATCAGCAGGAAGAGCGGTAGGCCGAGGACCGGAAGCAGCAGAATGGTCAGCAGCCAGGCATTGGAGGAGCTGGGCCTCCTGCCCTCCGGAACAAAACCGATCGCCAGAATCTTGATGCTGTAGTCGATGAGCAGACCGATGGTCTGCCAGACCTCAAGATCTATGGAGAGACTCACGGGCGATTCTAGAGCTCGTAGTCGATCACTACCGGGGCATGGTCAGATGCTCCCTTGGTGCTGCGCTCTTCAACATCCACGAAACCACCGGCGGCGGTGGCTGCCAGGGCAGGGGTGGCCAACTGGAAGTCGATGCGCATGCCCTCACCCTTCTGGAAACGCATGCCCTTGTAGTCCCAGTAGGTGAACTGGTCTTCGGTGAACTGTCGGCTGACCTCTACCAGGCCACGTTCCAGCAGAGTGTCGAAGGAGGCGCGCTCCGGTTCGGTGATGTGGGTTCTGCCCTCGAAGAAGGAGAGATCCCAGACATCCTCATCATGTGGGGCGATGTTGTAGTCACCGCAGAAGACGACCTTGGCCTGGGGATCTTTGCCCAGGCGTTCGGTGACGTGGATGCCCAGGGCGAAGAGCCAGCGCAGTTTGTAGTCATAGTGCGGGTCAGCGATCTCGCGGCCATTGGGCACGTACAGGCTCCACACCCTGACCCCGCCACAGGTGGCGCCGATGGCGCGGGCCTCGATGGCCTGTTCCTGGGTGGGGTCCTTGGCAAAGCCGGGTTGGCCGGGGAAGTGCGTTTCCACGTCCTCCAGCCCGACGCGGGAGATGAGGGCCACGCCATTCCACTGGCTCAGCCCAAAATGGGCGACCTGATAACCCAGCTCCTCGAAACGTGCGGTGGGGAACTGCTCATCCGTGCACTTGGTTTCCTGGACCGCCAGGACATCCACATCCTGCCGGACCAGAAAATCCACCATGCGGTCTACCCGGGTGCGGGCCGAGTTCACGTTCCAACTGGCAATACGCATGTGTCCTACAGTAGCCGTTCCACCTGCACGATGAACCTATGCGGGGGAGAATCGGAGTGGGGTACCGGCACCGGGAACCGGGCTGTCACCGAGGGGGTCCTTCTCCTGAGCACCATCCTCCCGGTCAGCAGGGGATGTTCTGCCGGGGGCACCTGAGTGGCTGGCCCCGGTGTCTCCCCCCCCTGTAATCCCGGTTCCGGTGGATATTCAGGATGATGATCAGGAAACGGGAAAACCCTGAGCCCGCCACCACCGCCACCACCACGGGGGCCGGCGCAGCTGAACTAATTCAGGTGGGCATAGCGGTGCCGGTGATGCTCGACGAAACCGAGCTTGTCATAGAGCCCGATGCCCGCCAGATTTGTGGCGATGACCTGCAAATAGGCTTCATCGGCTCCGTGTTCGGCACCCCAGCGCAGCATCTCCGCACCCAAGCGGGTTCCCAGCCCACGGCGGCGCCAGGCGGGGGCCACCTCCACTGCGGAGTAACCGAGGAAGACACGGTCGTTTTCCGCGGCGGTGATGGTGCCGCGGGTGATGGCGACGGTTTCCCCCGCGGGGGTGAGCAGCCGACCGAAGCCCATCTGGCCGTCGATCCTGGTGCGCAGCAGTTCCAGCGCACGGTGCGGCAACGGCTGACCCCGGAAGTGGTACAGGTCGAGCCAGTCTTCATCGGGCTGTTCATCGATGCGGAAGCTCAGGTGGCCGGGGTCGTCGATAAGCGGCGGCAGCGCGAGGTCACGGTGCATGATGATGATCTCCGGGCCCAGTTCCCAGCCATCGGCGCTGACCATGCGCAGTGCCGGGTTGCCCAGGCGCTCCGGTAGCAGCAGTCGGACGGGAAGCTGGTGGGAGCGGTAGAAATCGAGGATCTCCTCGAGGGGTACGGAATCAAAACCCGCGGAGGGGCCCAGGGGGGCGGCGGAGTTGGAACGCTCGGTCACCCCATCCCCGGCGCGCAGCAGCCATTGCCCGGATCCGGACCAGCGGTGCTCGATGCCGGGGAAGGCTTTTGCGGTGGCGGTTTCGATGGCGCGGATATCGGAGTTGCGGATCCGGCGGGGCGAGAGTTTCTTCACAATCTTGAGCAACTCAGCGGGAATCTCGATGGCGGGGGCCTGGCTGGGGAATCCGCCCACCGACTGGGGGCGCAGCACCAGGGGATCCACCGAGAGGACGTGGCCGATCACATCGCTGAGATGGCCGGGGGTGTCCGGCAGGATGCGGCGTGCCACCACCCGGTCGCCGACCTTGAGGGGATCAGAACGGAAGAAACCGGCCATATCAGCTTTCTGCTTCTTCTTCGGCGAGCTCGTCGTGGCCGAAGGGATCCTCATCCACACCCGGCAGCCAGGTCAGGCCGGCTTCGGTCCAGCCATTGCGTTTGATGGTTTTCTTCGCGGCCCGCTTGTAGCGTCCGATCAGGACGTCGGTGTAGAGGAAACCGTCGAGGTGGCCGACCTCATGCTGCAGGCAGCGGGCGAAGAAGCCGTAGCCTTCGACGGTGACGGGGTTGCCGTTTTCATCGGTGCCGGTCACCCGGGCCCAGTCGGCGCGGGGGGTGGGGAAGCCTTCCCCGGGGACGGAGAGGCAGCCCTCATCATCGGTGCCGTCATCGGCGGGCATGGTTTCCGGGATCTCGGAGGTTTCCAGCACGGGGTTGATCACACAGCCGCGGCGCATACTTTGTTCCGCTTCCGGCAGCGCTTCCCCGTTGGGGCCGTCGATGTCGGGGCAGTGGTAGACGAAGAGGCGTTTACCCACGCCGATCTGGTTGGCGGCCAGGCCGACGCCGTTGGCCACCTCCATGGTCTCGTACATGTCGGCGATGAGCTCCGCCAGCTCAGCCGGGGATTCAGTTACTTCGGTGGTGGGATTGTGCAGCACGGGGTCACCGTGGATAACGATCGGACGAACAGTCATGCCCTACAGTTTAGGCATGCCAGAGTTAGATGACTTCGACGCCCGCCTCCTGGACTTCGAGGCGACCTCCCCGCGCAGCCTCGGTGCCAAAGAGGAAGCCATCCGTCGGGAACTGGGGATCAGCCCGATCCGCTACTATCAGCGCCTCAACCTGCTTATCGACGCCCCAGCCGCCATGGCCGCCCATCCTGGCCTGGTGGCCCGGCTGCGCCGGATCCGTGAGCAGCGTGCCGAGGAACGGGCCCACGGACAGCATCAGGGGCGGCAGGAGGAGTGAGGGGGGTGAGGCTTTCCGGGTCTTTCCCCGATCCGGGGTCTCTGGGTCGTTGATTCCCCAGCTCAACAATCCCTTCAGTCACAGCAGTCACAGCAGCCCCACACCCGGGATTGTGTACTGAGGCGCGGTTGAGAGGTTGAGACGGCTAGACTCTAAGGGGTGTCGAATAATAACCCGGAGACCCAGAATTCCCCCGCCACCGGCGGCCTGCCGCTGCGTGGCCTGGCCATGGTGCTCATCGCAGTAGCCGTGCTGCTGGGGCTGTGGGGGCTTTATTCCCTGACCCAGGACGGCGAGGACCCCACCCAGACCGCCGAATCCTCCAACACCTCGGACAGCGCCCCAGCTGAATCCGGTGCCAACGGTGCCAACAATGCGACACCTGATGTCAACGGTGACGCAGACCGGGACACCCCGGTTGAGGAATCCGCCCGGGAAGATGCCGAAGATGCTGACTCCCCGGCCCCGGGGGACACCCCGGAAGCCGGCGAAGGGGAGCGTCAACCGGAGGCAGCTGAAAGCCGTGACCGGGATGCCGCCCCGGCCGGCACCGCCTCCGGCAAGCCCGCAGACACCCCCAAGCTGAATGTGCTGAACAACTCCACCGTCCCCCAGCTGGCCGCCACCGTCTCGGAACAGCTCAACGATGAGGGCTATGAACTCGGCGAGGTCGGGAACTTCGCGGATGAAATATTCCCGGAAACCACCGTATTCTTCCATCCCGATAACCCCGAGGCGGAGCAGGAGGCCCGTGAGCTGGCCTCCCGCCTCGGTGGTGTCGCCCGCGTCTACAAGGACACCCTGCCCGATGAGACCGGTGGCACCAATGACCTGACCCTGGTCCTGGTCAAGGAAGTCATCCTCTAATAACCCCTCCCCGTGTCAGCACGGGAATCTCAGGAAGGGAGGTCCGTGATGGCCGCCATTGAATTCAAGCGTTCCCCCCGCCCCACGCTCGGAGTGGAGTGGGAGATTGCGCTGCTGGACCCGGAAACCCGGGATCTGGTGCCCCGCGCCGGGGATGTCGTCGACATCGTCCACCGCGACCACCCCGAGATCCACCTGGAGCGGGAGTTCCTGCAGAACACCGTGGAGCTGGTCACCGGCATCTGTGACACGGTCCCCCAGGCCGTGGTGGATCTGGACAACTCCCTGCAGGCGGTGGTCGCCGCCGCCGATGAGCTGGGCCTGGAGGTCTGGGCCTCCGGTTCCCACCCCTTCTCTGATTTCCGTACCCAACCGGTCTCGGTCAAGGGCAGCTACGCCGAGATCATCGCCCGCACCCAGTACTGGGGTTCCCAGATGCTGATCTGGGGCATCCACGTCCACGTCGGCATCAGCCATGAGGACCGCGTCTGGCCGATCATCAACGCCCTGAGCACCAACTACCCGCACCTGCTGGCACTGACGGCCTCCTCCCCGGGTTGGGACGGCATAGACACCGGTTATGCCTCCAACCGGACCATGCTTTATCAGCAGCTGCCCACCGCCGGCCTGCCCTACCAGTTCCAGAGCTGGCAGGAGTGGCTGGACTACATGCATGACCAGGACCGTTCCGGGGTGATCAACCACACCGGTTCCATGCATTTTGACATCCGCCCGGCCAGCAAGTGGGGCACCATCGAGGTGCGTATCTCCGATGCCACCTCCAACCTGCGGGAACTTTCCGCGGTGGTGGCCCTCACTCATTGCCTGGTGGTCCACTATGACCGGATGATCGACCGCGGGGAACAGCTGCCCACCCTCCAGCCCTGGCATATCTCGGAGAATAAGTGGCGGGCCGCGCGCTATGGGCTGGAAGCACAGATCATCGTCAACCGTGACACCGATGAACGCTGGGTGACGGAGGAACTGGCCGAGATGGTCACCGACCTCGCTGAACTCGCCGAGGAGCTGGGCTGTGCCGCCGAACTGGCCCTGGTCCAGGAGATCCTGGAGCGTGGTGCCGGTTATCACCGCCAGCGTCGTATCTTCCAGAAGACCGGTTCCTGGATCCCGGCGGTGGACCAGACCTGCCGGGAGCTGAAGGAGATGAGGCCCCTTGAGTGAGTACCTGATCCTGCTGCCCGGCACGGGACAGCTGCCCGAGGTCTGGACCGAGGTGGTCAATGCACTGCCTCCGGAGCTCACCCCCAAGATCCCGCTGCTGCGGGGCAGCCTGGCGGAACAGGAGGAGCAGCTCTTCGACTATGTCCAGAAAAATGAACTGGGTTACTTCCACCTGGTGGGCCATGAAAGTGGCGCCATGGTGGCGCTGAGGTATGCCGCCGCCAACCCCCGGCGGGTCAACTCTCTGACCCTCTCGGATCTTTCCCTGAGCTTCGATCCCGCGCAGCTCAAGGGGATGAAACTGGGTCTGAAGATGACCCCCGGCTTCCTGTTGCGGAGAAGGGGAGTGGACAAGCAGAAGATGCTCAACCAGCTGGCGGAAGCCGCCGCACTTGATCTCAGCGAGCTGGCCGGGGATCTCAGTCTGCCGGTGCAGGTGCTGGCCGGAACCCAGGGGGATGCACTCGCCCGGGAGGCCGCCGGAAAGATCCCCGGGGCCAGCTACCAGAAAGTGGAGAGCTCAACCCAACCCTGGTTCCGGGAATACCCGGAGATCCTGGTGGAGGGACTGCAGCGCCTGCGCTGATATGGCTGCTCGGCCCCCGCAGTTTTAAGTCCGCTGCGAGCTTTTAGTCCGCTGTCGCACATGGCCGGCCGTGTCCCCAGGGGGAGTTCATCCCTGGCTTAACGACGGCGCAGGGAACGATCCGCCGGGGCCTCGTTCTCCAGCATCTTCCCTTTCTCCCCGTAGAGACCTTCACGACGTCCGATGCGGCCCACGCGCTGCGCGGTGACCGGACTGGTGAGCAGGGCGAAGATCACCAGCAGCAGCAGGACCCCCAGGTCACCGCGTTCCGCGGGGGAGAAGTCCGGGCTGCCCAGCACCCGGATGATGGTGCCGGTGACCGCGAGGATCAGCCCGGTGGTCTGGGGTTTGGTGATGGCGTGGACCTTGGACATGGTGTCCTTGAAACGCAGCAGGCCGACCGAGGCGGAGAACGCCAGGAAGCCACCGGTCAGGAGAAGCACCAGGGAGATGATGTCGGTGATCACATGCAGATCCATTAGGAACCATCCCGCTTCCGGAATCGGGCGACACTGACGGTGCTGATGAAGCCCAGCAGCGCCACCACCAGCATCGCATTGGAGACGGTGGTGTCCAGGGTCCAGCAGATGTAGGTGGCCAGGGCGCACTGGATCATCGCGACCAGCCCATCCAGGCCGAGCAGCCGGTCCAGGGAGTTGGGCCCGATCAGGATGGCCCACATGGTCATCAGGAAGGAGGCGGAGAAGAAGAGCGAGGCGATGATCAGGATCGAATTGTAGATTGCGGGATCCATCCGGCTTAGCTCCTTTCGAAGGCGTTGATGAGGCGGCGTTCCAACGTGGCCACGTTCGCGATTTCAGCCTGCAGCTGTTCCTCGGTGTCGGTGTCCAGCAGGTGGATGGTCCACATCCGGTTGGCGATGTCGATATCGGTGACGGAACCACCCGGCTGCAGGTTGAAGAGCATGGTGCCGAAGGCGAGGACCAGGTCATTCTGCACGCGCATCGGCACCTGAACGATGGAGGTCTTCGGCGGGGCCTGGGGACGCAGTGCCAGCCAGGCCACCTTGGCGGAGGCGAGCATCAGGTTGAAGATCCAGGATCCCATCAGCTGGAAAAAGGGACCCCAGTTGATGCGCAACCCGTAGATCGGCATCGCCGGCAGCGGCAACCCGAAGGTGATCAGCAGGGCGAGAACCAGCCCGGCGAGGAGGTTCGCGATGGTGAACTCACCCTGCAATCCCATCCACAGGATCGTCAACCAGATGATGGAACCGGGGCGGAAGCGGTTTTTCAGGCCGGTCATCACTGCTCCTCCTCATTTACTGCCACTGCTGCCGGGGCGTCGGTGGTTGAGGTTTCATTCACCGGTGGCGGTTTGGGTAGTTCATGCTCCCGGTTCTGGCGGTCATCGCGGCCGTCGTCCAGCCGGTTCTGCTCCAGGTTGCGGGTCGGGTTGTCCATGTTTCCGCCCAGCACAGCGGTGCGGTAGATGTTGACGTCCTGGGCGGATTCGGCGGCCCGGTCCGTGATTCCGGACAGCTGCCCCGCGCCCACTGTCAGGGAGAGGGAGGCGATGACCAGGGCGGCGGTGGCTCCGACCATGCCGAAGGGCATCTTGCCCACGTCCTTGCGGTCGGTGAACTTCACCTCATCGGTGACATCGGCCAGCGGGGCGGGGCGTGCCATGGCGACGGAACCTTCCGGCGCGTCCATACGGTCCCGCCAGAAACCCTTGGACCAGACCAGAACCATGGTGTACAGGGTCAGCAGGGAGGTGACCACGGCACCACCGATCAGGACCCAGGCCATCCAGCCACCCTCATTGGCACCGGCCTCAAGCAGGATGATCTTGCCCAGGAAGCCGGAGAAGGGTGGGATACCGCCCAGGTTGATGGCGGGGATGAAGTAGAGGATCGCCAGCACCGGGGAGATATAAGCCAGGGAACCCAGCCGGCGCAGGGAGGAGGTGCCGGCCTGACGTTCGATCAGGCCGACGACCAGGAAGAGGGCGGTCTGCACCAGAATATGGTGGATGGCGTAGAAGATGGCACCGGAAAGGCCCTGGGCGGAGCCGATGGCAATGCCGAAGATCATGTAGCCGATGTGGCTGACCAGGGTGAAGGACAGGAGTCGTTTGATGTCATTCTGTGCCATCGCGCCGAGGATGCCGACCAGCATCGTCGCCAACGCCACCCACATCAGCAGGGTGTCCAGGGAACCGTCGGTGAAGATCACCGAGCGGATGCGGATGATGGAGTAGACACCCACCTTGGTCAAAAGACCCGCGAAAACGGCGGTGACCAGGGAGGGGGCGGTGGGGTAGGAGTCCGGCAGCCAGGCATCCAGCGGGAAGACCGCGGCCTTGATGCCGAAGGCGACCAGCAGGGTGCTGAAGATGGCGGCCCGGGTGCCGGAGGGCACATCCTCCATGCGCAGTCCGATCTGCGCCAGGTTCATGGTGCCCACCGAGGCGTAGACCATGGCCAGGCCGAAGAGGAAGATCATGGAGGAGGCCATGGAGACCATCACATAACCCACGCCGGCCCGCACCCGGGACGGTGAACCACCCAGGGTCAACAACACATAGGAGGCGACCAGGAAAACCTCGAAACCGACGTAGAGGTTGAAGAGGTCACCGGAGAGGAAGGAGAGGTTCACACCCATGCTCAGCAGCAGGTAGGTGGGCATGAACACCGCCACCGGCTCATCCTTGCCACCATCCCGGATGCCCTGGCTGATGGCGTACCACATCACGCAGAAGAGCACGAGAGCGGAGACGGTCAGCATCAGGACGGAGAGGCGGTCGGCCACCAGCGTGATACCCACCGGGGCTTCCCAACCGCCGATCTGCACGGTCTGGATGCCGGCACCGTCCACCACCCACACCATGGTGGCGGAGATGATGATGACCAGTGCCAGGGTGACCAGGGCGACCACGCGTTGCAGGGTGGGGAAACGGCTGAGCAGCAGGGCCAGGGCCGCGGCGATCGCCGGGAGGACGATGGGCAGGGGGATCATGTAGGGGAGCAGATCCAGCAGGAAGGTGTTCAGGTCAGTCATCCTCTTCTCCCTTCACCGGAGCCTCGAAGGACTTCGGACCGAAGGAGTCACCCTCGGAGGTCAGGCGGCCGGTCTCCGGATCATCGGAGGCATCATGGTCGGGTGCCGCCGAAGCGGTGGAGGGGCGTGCCGCGATGGCCGCATCCTCGGTGTCATCCTCGATGAGGTCGGCGGTGCGGTAGCGGTACTGGCGGTAAGCCAGGGTGAGGATGAAGGCGGTCATCGCCATGGAGATGACGATGGCGGTGAGGATCATGGCCTGGGCCAGGGGGTCGGCGATGCGGTCATCATAGACCTCGGAGTCGCGGTTCATGATCGGTGGGGAACCGGCGGATCCACCGGACATCAGGATGAGCAGGTTGGCTCCGTTGCCGAGCAGCAGAATACCCATCATCATCTTGGTCATCGCACGATCAAGCATGAGGTACACCCCGGCGGCGATCATCGACCCGGCGGCGATCAGCAGGAAGAGGTTGGCTACCATTCTCAGCTCTCCTTTCCGGTGTGGTGCTTGCTTGTCGACGTCCCGCTGGGCGGGCTCTGGCTACTGTGTTCGGGGGCTGCGCTACTGGCCGCCAGGCGTTGCTGTTGTTCAGTGCGGCGGCGTTCCACCGCCCGGGTCATGGCCCGGGCGCGGTCCCTGGCCCGCTGTTTACGCATCTCCTCATCCCGGTCGAGCTGTCCGCCGAGGGAGGTCAGCACATGCATGATCAGACCCACGACGATGAGGTAGACACCGGCGTCGAAAAGCAGCACCGAGGGAATGTGCATATCGCCGATCAGGGGCAGCACGATGTCCCAGGAATGGGAGCTCAGCGGTGGCCGACCCCAGAAGAGGGGGAGCAGGACCGCAGCGGCCGAGGCAAGGAGACCGGCGCCCAGGATACGGCCGGCATCCACCGGCAGGGCCTCCTCGAGCTCATCCCGGCCACCGGCGAGATAACGCAGGGTGAAGGCCAGGGCGGCGACCAGGCCACCGGCGAAACCGCCACCCGGGGCGTTGTGCCCGGCGAAGAAGAAGTAGAGGGAGACGACCATCATCGCGGGGAAGAGCAGGCGGGTGACGATGTCGACCATCAGGGAACGGTTCTGTGCCTTCTCGGTCTCCACCGGGGCAGCCAGCCAGCGGCGACCCGTCGTCCGCAGTGTGGGGCGGCGGGACTCCCGGGAGAAGGAACGGGTGCGGTAGATCAGGGAGGCGACACCGGTTGCGGCGATCACCAGCACCGAGATCTCACCGAAGGTATCGAAGGCGCGGATATCAACCAGCAGCACATTCACCGCATTGGCACCATGACTGATGTCATAGGCCAGATCCGGCATGAACTTCGAGATCGGCTCCTCGGAACGGGCGTTGATGGCGAAGAGGGCGACGAGGGTGACGGAGAAGCCCACCGCAATGGAGAGCCAGGCCCGGAAACGGTTGCCCTTCGGGGTGCCCTTCCATTCGGTTTCGGTGGGCAGCTTGCGCAGCACCAGCATGAACACCACCATCACGATGGTCTCCACCAGGGTCTGGGTCAGCGCCAGGTCCGGGGCGCCGTGGAAGGCGAAGATCATCGCCATGGTGTAGCCGGTGACACCGACCATGATCACACCCGAGAGACGGTTCTGCGCCTGGGTGGCCGCCACCGACATGATCACGATGACCACCGCGGCAATCGCCTGGTAGGGGGTGTCCCAGAGCACCATGCGCACATCATTCCGCTCACCCAGGATCAGTGAGATCAGCGGCAGGGAGAGCAGCACGATGAAGATGACACCCAGGTTGATGGTCAGCGAACCACGCTGCGTGGAAGCGGTCAGGCGCAGCGAGATCTTGCGCAGCTGATCCAGCACCCAGTCATAGGCGGAGTCCGCATCGCCCAGGGCGGGCTGCTCGAAGGTGAACTTCGCGATGAACTTACGCTGCCAGAACAGGAGTGCACCCAGGGCGATGATCACCAGGGAGAGCAGCAGGGGCAGGTTGAAACCATGCCAGAGCGCCAGGTAGGTGGCTTCCTCGCCCGGGGCCAGGGGCAGCACCGCATCCAGGTGCAGCTCGATCAGCCAGGAGAGGGCACCCGGGAAAAGACCAAGCCCCACCGTCAGGAAGGTCAACACCATCGGGGCAACCCAGAGCTCGAAGCCGATGGGATGCATCTTCGCCACCGCCGGGGAGGTGCCACCACCGGAGATATGGCCCTCCTTCTTGGTGGCGAAGGCCTCGTAGACGAAGTAGAGACTGTAGGCCATGGTCAGGATGGAACCGAGCACCATGCCCACGATCATCAGGTTGCGGGGCATACCCACCAGCAGCGACTCATTGAGCACCGCATCCAGGGCGGTCTCCTTGGCCACGAAACCCAGCAAGGGTGGGATACCCGCCATCGAAGCAGCCGCGATAACCGCCAGCACCATCACCAGCGGTTGTTTCCGACCCAGCCCCGAAAGCTGCCGGATGTCACGGGTGCCGGCGGTGTGGTCGATGGCGCCGACGATCATGAAGAGCGTGGCCTTGAAGAGGGAGTGGCCGAAAGTCAGTGCCAGGCCGGCCAGCATCGCCTCCCGGGAACCAATGGAAATCACCGACATGATGAAACCCAGCTGGGAGACGGTGCCATAAGCCAGGATCAACTTCAGATCCTTCTGCCGCAGCGCCATCCAACCGGACATGATCATGGTGAACAGGCCCAGCGGAATGACCACCAGATGCCAGGCATTGACCACATTGAAGTCCGGTGCCAGGCGGGCCACCAGGTAAATACCGGCCTTGACCATGGCCGCGGAGTGCAGGTAGGCCGAAACCGGGGTGGGGGCGGCCATCGCACCGGGCAGCCAGAAGTGGGCGGGGGCGATCGCGGACTTCGAGAGGGCACCCGCCAGGATCAGCACGATGGTGGCCATGAAGTAGGGGGTGACCGCCAGGTCGGTGTACTGCGGGATGTCGGAGAAGTTCCAGATCCCGGTCTGGCGGCCCAGCAGGATGATACCCACCAGCATGGCCAGGCCACCGAGGGTGGTGACCATCAGCGCCTGTCCGGCGGAACGACGGGAGGAGGCACGCTCACCGTAGTAACCGACCAGGAGGAAGGAGAGCACGGAGGTGATCTCCCAGAACACGTACATCAGCAGGATATTGTCCGAGATCACCAGGCCGAACATGGCTCCGGCGAAGGCGACCATCTGGGCGCCGAAATAGGAGAGACGTCGGGGGTTGGAGTCGAAGTAGCCCCAACAGTAGATCAGGACCAGGGCACCCACACCCAGGATGATCAGGCTGAATAAGCCTGCCAGGGAATCCAGTCGCAGATTCAGATCCAGATTGGCGGAGGGCATCCACGGGGACCGGAACTCCAGGGCCCCACCGTTGTCGAAGGTGCCACGGAAGAACTGTGAGAGCACCCAGGCGAAACCAGCGGCCGGCACCAGTGCCAACAGTCCGAAGGCAGGTCTACCGATGAGTCTGATCAGGGCCGGGGCGACCACCGCGGCTGCAGTGAGCGCCATAAGAGTTATCAGCACGTGCCCGAAGCTCCCCTATTCATTGACGGACAGGACAATGCCGCTTTCCCGCTTGTCGTCGCCAACGTGCGTGCTGCCCCCAGCAGCAGACGGACCTAGAGATCTTCTTACTGAGAAACACCCATTTCGGCGGCGTCAGAAGGGCGCGGCCAACAAAATTGAAGTCTACCTGTGGTTTAGAAAGGGTGGTAGTCGAAACTCGAGAAGACAGTATTATATGGTGCTTCTGTGTTTCCCCGAAAAGTTCATGTTTGAGCTGCTGAACATGAAAATCTGGTGCTGTGGTCGGAGGCTGAGAAATTGCCGGAAAATTTTTCAGATTAACTGAAGACTCAGGGGCCCCCGAGGTCAGGTCCGGCTCCCGAGGTCAGGGCTGTGTAACCTCACACTGTGTCTGAATCCGAGAAGGTGTCCGAACCTGAGAAGAGCCCCAACCCGGAGGCGAATCTGCCGGGAATCCAGTGGGGCCCCCTGCTGCGCGGGGCCGGACTGCTGGTTTTCGTGGTGGTGATGCTCTGGCTCGCCTTCAATGTCCGCCTGCCGGACCTGGAGGTTATCCAGGCCTGGTTGGAGGGGCTGGGCTGGGCCGGGTTCTTGGGTTTCATTCTGCTCTACGCACTGGTTGCGTTGACCCCGATCCCGGTCACCATCATGGCGCTGGCGGGTGGCCTGCTCTACGGGGTGGTGGTGGGCAGTGTGTTGTCGGTGGTCGGGGCCCTGCTGGGTTGCTGGGGTGCCTACTGGATCGCCCGCGGCCTGGGCAAGGAAACGGTCAAGAAGCTCCTGGGTGATTATGGGGCCAAGGTGGAGGGGCATCTCGAGGGTGCCGGATTCCAGGCGGTGTTCATGCTCCGTGTGATGCCCGGCCTGCCCTATTGGCCGGTCAACTACGGTGCCGGGGTGTTCGGCATCAACCACCGTGACTATCTGGTGGCCAGCAGCATTGCCATAGTCCCCGGCCAGGTCTCCCTGATCGCCATCGGTAATTTCATCTCCGAGCCGAATCTGAGCAACGGGGTGATCGTCGGGGTCGCCTGGGCGGTGGTGCTGGCGATGACGGGATGGGGTTATTTCACCTGGCGGGACGCCCGCCGGGAGGCGGAGGCCGGAGCAGGCCCCGGCCCAGCGGGGCGTCGATAAGCGCTGATCAGTTGTAGAGGCGCTGCGTGTCATTGAGACGCTGGGCACCGGAGCTCATGGCGGCGGTGACCGAAGCCTCCGGGCTGGGGCCGAAACCGATGGCCCAGACAGTGCGACGGTCATTGGTGACCTGCAGGAAGGTGGCGGTGGCCGCGAAGATCTCCAGCTGGTGGAAGCTGAGGATCTCGGTGCGGCAGCCGGCCTCAGCCAGCAGGGTGGAGCAGGCGGAGGTCGGGCCGGTGGAGATCAGCTCACGACGCTCGGTGTGCGGCTCAGCGGTCTTGGAGCTGTGGATCAGTTCGGTGTGGAAGCGGTACAGGCCGCCGCGCAGCTTCTCGATCTTGCGGTGGTGCAGACGGATGTTGGCGCTGGGGGCGTAGGTGGCGGTGAAGAGGTTCCAGTCCATGCCGGCTGCCTCTTCGCGCAGGCCGCGGGGCAGGCGGTGGTGGGCGCCGAAGCGGTTCTGCAGGGGATCTTCACTGCGGGTGCGGGTCGGCTGGCTCGGGTTCAGGGACGCGGTCTGGCGCAGGAACTCAGTCTGATCCTGGGACTCGGTCTGGGTGTGGAACTCGGTGGTGGGGGTGCTGGTGAACATTTTTCGGTCCTTCGCTCTTAAGCGGATGAGGGGGTTGGACCGACTTCTTCAGATCGAGATTTATAACGACTACTGCCCCATGCACGGGGAGTCAGTCCTTATCCCGTGCTGGGGTATGTAGCCTCTGCTACTCGCTGCTGAAGAAGAATGTTCGTGATCATGTGAGCCAAGGTAATTCAGATCACATGAGAATGCAAACCCTAGTTCTGGTCACCGTAGTTGAGCAGGAACAATGCCTCCGCGGCGGCGATATGGAGGATCTCTGAGGGGTCCACCGACTCATTGGGGGAGTGGATGGTGGACTGCGGTTCCTCCACCCCGAAGAGCGCGATCTCCGCCTCGGGGTGCGCCTGCTGCAGGGCGGTGCACAGCGGGATGGAACCACCCGAACCCACGGTGCCGGTCTGCTCCGCGCCATAAGCGCTGGCCAGTGCCTTGCCCAGCAGGGAAAGCGCGGGGGAGGAGGTGTCCGCGCTGAAAGGCTCGTTGACATCGGCGACCTCCACCTCCACCAGTGCACCCCAGGGGGTGTTGTGGCGCAGGTGCTCAGCCAGTTTCGCGGCGGTGTCCGCGGCGGAGGTCCCGGGGCCGACCCGCAGGTTCAGCCGGGCGGAAGCGGTGGCCGGCACCGCATTCACGGCCTCGGCAACCGGGGTGGAGGTGAAACCAGTGATGGTCACCGAGGGCCGTGCCCAGACGAAATCAGCCGGCGAATCGGACTCATCGCCCATCAGCTCCACACCCCCGAGCACACCCGCATCGGCGCGGAAGGTCTCGGCATCATAGGGCTCACCCTCCCAGCGGGTGCTGGTGTCCACACCATCGATGACGGTGCGGCCCCGCTCGTCGCGAAGCGTGTTCAGCAGGCGGACCAGGGCGGCCACGGCATCCGGGGCGGCACCGCCGAACATGCCCGAATGGACCGGGGTTCGCAGGGTGTTCAGGGTGACGGTGACCTGCGCCCCACCGCGCAGGCTGGTGGTCAGGGTGGGCTTGCCGACGGCCGCGTTACCGGTGTCGGCGATGAGGATGGCGTCGGCGGCGAAAAGCTCGGGACGTTCGGCGATCAGCTTGTCCAGGCCCTCACCACCCTGTTCCTCGGAGCCCTCGATCAGCACCTTCAGGTTCACCCGCGGGGTCTCCTCGAACTGCTCCAGGGTGCGCAGCGCAGCCAGGTGCATCACCAGGTTGCCCTTGCAGTCCGCCGAACCCCGGCCGTACCAGCGGCCCTCACGCTCCGTGAGGGTGAAGGGATCCGAGAGCCACTTAGTGCGCTCACCAGCCAAAACCACATCATAATGGGAGTAGAGCAACACCGTCGGAGCCTCTGCGGAGATGTGACGCTGACCCACCAGGGCGATGGAGCCGTCGGCGGTGACGATCTCATCCACCGTCAACCCGGCCTCGGTCAACGCCTGACTGACCCAGGCGGCGGCGGAACGACAGTCCTCCTCGTGGCCGGATTCACCATGGACGGAATCGAAGGCCACGAGCTCCGAAAGCTGGCGGAACACCTCCTCCTTCTGGGTGAGGGCGTGGGTGCGGATTTCAGCGGACAAGGGCAGATGCGTGGGTGTGCTCATGCGCCCGAGTCTAATGATTTCCAGTCCGGGCAACCCAGGGGCCCGGTGGGGTTGGCATGGCTGGCTGATACTCAGGGGGCGTGCTGGCTGGGGGTGGGGAATTCCCGGTGGCCTTGGTGTGGGTTCCGGGAAGGACTGTCTGGGCTGGGGGTCCAGGGGGCCTCAAGCTGGCCGCCTGGCATGAAATCCAGGGGGGTGAAGGAGCCGATATTCGAATATATGTCGGTGCCATTCCCCTCCGAAACTGAGAATGTCCCTGCCATTAACTAGGCTTTCTGGCATAGTTGAATGATTTTCCTTTCCCTCTATGTGATGCCGGAGCAGCTGATGTCCCAAGGATTCACACCCTTTCCCGGAGATTCCGCCGGGTCCTCACCGGGAGGTAAGGGCCCCGGCCAGTCCGGTTCGGGCCAGCCGAGCTTCGATCAGTCTGGTTTCGGACCTGCCGGATCAGGGCCACCCCGTTTCGGACAGAACCCCCAGGGGGACTCCGGTTTCCGACCCGGCCAGCCGGGGAGCAGCCCTTTCCCATCGAATTCCAGGGGCCCTTTCGGATCCCAGCCAGGGCCCTCAAGCGGGCCGGGTCTGAATTCCCCAACCCCCGCCGCCGCCCCCTCCGGCGGCGGACGTGGTGGTGCCACCTCCGCCCCGGTGGGAAGGCTGGCTCCCAGCCTCATCCTGGGGTTGATCGGCATCATCCTCAACGCCTGGCTCACCTTCGGTTCCCTGGTTGCCACGGACACCACCTTCGGCATCACCGCCATAGTCGCCTGGTTTTTATCGGGTTTCCTGGGGGTGAGCTGCCTCGGCCTCTACTTCTCGGAGAACAATAAACGCCGGGCCTCCGGCTTCTACTCCCATGTCGACTGGAAGAAGGGGATCTTCTACGCCACCGTCGCCGCTCTGGTGATCGCAGTGCTCTGGTCCGCCGTTGATATCGCCCTGTGGGCGGGAAAGCTATGAACCCTGTGAGATCCTTCAAGACCCTGGCAGTGGCCGCCGCCGCCACCCTGATAACTGCAGTGGCTGCACCGGGCGCCCTGGCACAGCCCGGAATTCCGGCCCCCGCGAGTGGTTCCCTCTCCCAGGTCGGTGCCTGCATCTCCGATAAGAAGGCACTTGATCTCATCATCATGATCGATGAGACCGGCTCCCTGATCCACGAGGTCAGCGGTGGACAGATCCACGAGGACCGCCCCGGCGCGGACGTCGAACACAACCGGGTTCCCGCCGCCCAGAGCTTCGTGGAGGAGCTGCTGAGCAAGCAGAGTGATGAGGGTTTCCGGACCACGGTGCGGATCGCCGGTTTCGGCCAGACCTATAAGTCAGGGGCCACCGACCCGGAGAACTACGGGGAGTGGACTGAGCTCAGCGAGGCCACCGTGGCGGACACCAAGGCCGAGATCCAGGCTTTCACGGAGCGCACCGATGAGCAGTACACCAACTACGCCGCCGCCATCGATGGTGCCTACCAGGATTTCTCCCGTTCCGCCTCGGGTGATGCCTGCCGCATGCTGGTGACCTTCACGGATGGTGCGCTCACCGCTGCTGAGGGTGCCGACGCCGCGGAGCAGGCGCTTTGTGCCCCGGGTGGGGTCAGCGACCGGTTGCGGTCCGCCGGTGTCAGCCACATCGGCATCGGTCTCTCCGCCCCCCAGAACCCCTCCGACTTCGGTCTGCTGCAGTCCATCACCGAAGGGGCCGGTACCTGTGGTGAGCTGCCGCCCAATGGTGCCTTCTTCACCGCCGACAATGTCGGTGGGCTCTTCGCGGCTTTCCGGGAGGCACTGGCCACCGGCGGTGAGGCCATGGGGGAGACCGGCGCCGGGGAACCCTTCACCTTCACCCTGGATAACTCGGTGAATTCGGTGCGTTTCACCGCGATCGCCAAGGATGATCTTGGTCCTGCTGCCCACCTGGTGCTCACCGCACCGAATGGGGAGACCGTGGAGCTGCGGGAGTCAGGTTCCGGTTCCCTGAATTCGGCGGAGGTCGGCTGGGAGGCGGAGAGCACCCCGGTGCAGATGGCAGATGGCACCCTGGCCCTGCCGGAGGGCGGGGACTGGGCCGGTGTCTGGCAGCTGCAGTTCCAGAACTTTGATTCCGGGGCCGTGGACAGCCGGGTCTTCAACTCGGTGGAGATCCAGCCCGACCTGCAGCTGCGTTTCGGCGCCGGCGAGAATCCGGCCGAGGGGGGAGTGAACCTGCGTGATGATCAGCAGCTGCAGCTGCAGCTGGTGGATCGGGATGGCAACCCCCGCGCCCTGGAAGGGCAGGCACGCCTGGAACTGAGCTTCACCCGTGCCGATAATGCGGAGACGCAGGTGTTGGCTGAGGATCTCGACCTTTCTTCCGGCCAGGCGGAGGTGGCGTTGGATGCCATCACGGACCTGCCGGCCCTGGGTTCCTTGAACGCCCGGACCACGATCACCACCGCCGGGGCGGACGGCAACCCGGGCACCTCCCTCAGCCCGATCCTGAGCGCCACCTCCTTCTCCCTGACCCAGCGGGATATGCCGCAGCTGCCGGGGGGAATCCACTTCGAGGCCACTGAGGAAACCCTCAGCGTGGATGTCCCGGTCAACGGCCCGGGCAGGGTGTGGCTGCCGGAGGGCTCCCAGCTGCAGGGCACTCTGCCCGAGGGGATGTCCATCACGGCCGGCAGCGAGTACAACAGTGTGGATAATGCCCTGGTGCTCGGTGAGGATGAGTCCACCACCTTCCCAGTGGACCTGAGCTTGAGCGAATTACGCGATGGCCTGGTCAACGGTTCCCTGCCGTTGCAGATTGCGAACCCGGAGGGGGCGAACGAGGCCACTGTGGCAGTGCCCACCGAGGGCAGCGTCAGTGTGCCCATCAACACCACCACCTTCCTGGCGGCCCTGATCAGCGCGCTGCTCCTGGCCCTGCTGATTCCGCTGCTGGTGCTCTACGCTGTGCGTTTCTTCACCGCGAAGATCCCCCGGGAGGCTTTTGCAGCGGTGCGCATCCCGCTGGAGTACAAGGATGGTCTGCTCACCTATGAGGGCCGGAACCAGCCGGATCTGAACTCCCGCACCACCGCGCAGAATCAGGTCAACATCAGCGAGGGACAGTTCCACGCCGACGGCTACCAGGTCCAGGTCAAGAGCTTCCAGCTCAATCCCTTCGCTGAGCCGGTTGCCGTGGTCGAACATGTGCCCTCCATCAGTGGTGAGGGCAAGCAGGACCAGGGTCGGGCGAAGCTGCCGCTGGTGGTTCAGGGCAGCTGGTTCCTCGCCGCCCGCAGTGGGGAACCCGCACAGCTGGAACTGGTGGCATTCCCCTACCTGCCGAGCGACCCGGGACAGCTGAATGAGCTGACCCACGACATCACGCACTACGCCCCCAACCTGGCGGAACAGCTCCTGGAAGAACTTGACGACGTCCCGGCCCAGCCCGGCGATGCGAACCCCGGTGCCCCCGGTGGCGGGGACACCCCGGCTCAGCCGGGGACGGAGTACCCGCAGCCGAACTTCGGTGGTGGCTTCGGTTCCGGTGGGCCAAACGGTCCTACTCCTGGTGGTGGCTTCGGCTCTGGTGGGCCGGGTGGTGGTTTCGGTTCCGGTGGGCCGGGTGGCCCTAACCCGGGTGGCGGTTTCGGTTCGCCGCGAACCCCTTAAGCTCCCCGGCTAACCTGTACAGACATATCTGGGCATTTTTCAATTTCATCAATATCAGTCAAGGAAAAAGTGGATCATGCGTAAAATTTTCGTCGTCGGTTGCGGCGGCTCCGGTGCCAAGACCCTGGCCTATATGATGGATCAGCTCAAGACCACTCTGGCGGAGAAACTGCCGGAACGTTACCCCAGCCCCAAGGACGTGAAACTGCCACGGGCCTGGCAGTTCGTCTCGGTGGATGTGCCGACCAGCCCGGAAAGCGCCGGCGCGAATCTGCCGAACGTCTCCGAGGCCGGGGGCCGCTACATCTCCTGCGGTTCCACCGAGCGTTACTACCCGGTGGACACCGCCGTCTCCAACCAACTGGGCAGCCGCCGCGAGCTGGGCACCATCGCCAGCTGGGCGCTGCCCAACCCGGAGTCGGAGACCACCGTCATCAGTGCCGGCGCCGGCCAGTACCGTTCAATCGGCCGCATGCTGATCCTGAGCAAGCTGCAGGAGGTGCAGCAGGAGCTGCGCAAGTCCTGGGATGTGCTCTTCACGGGTGAAACCGACCGTGAGCTGGCTGACCTCCGTAACCAGCTCTACAACGAAACCTCCTCCGGTGCGGACAGCTCCCAGAGTCAACCCCTGGTGTTCGTCGTCTCCTCCATGGCCGGCGGTGCCGGTGCCTCCATGGCATTGGATATCTGCCGCCTGCTGACCGGCCTTGAGGGCATCGCCGTGGGCAACACCTCCCTGTTCATGGTCACCCCGGACATCTTCTCCCAGCTTTCCCCGGATGCCGTGGCCGGTGCCAACCCGAATGCCCTGGCGATGTTCTCCGAACTGCTGGCCGCCCAGCTGGGTTCCGCCACGGAGTCGGACCAGCGGATCTTCCAGGCGCTGGGAGTTCCGGTGGGAGGAGATTCCGTCCCGGTGGGACGTATCTTCCCGGTGGGTGTGCGTTCCGGTGAGAATGGTGCCCTGCTCGGCGACGGTCAGGCGGACACCGTCTACCGCGCCCTGGGCCGGGCGCTGGCGGCCCTGGTCGCCGATGACGGGGCCCTGGAGGACTACAAGCGTTACACCCTCGGCAACCGGGGCGGTGCCAGCGCAGACCAGAGCCGTTTCGCCTGGGGTACGGCTGAACCGAAGAACGTCCCCTGGGGCACTCTCGGCTACGCCCAGCTGTCCATGGGCCGTGACCGCTACGCCGAGTACGCCGCTCAGCGCCTGGCACGTTCCGCCGTGGAACGCCTGCTGCGCGGCCACTATGACAAGAGCGATGAATCCCCGGCCGACCTGCAGATCAAGAAGCGCCTGGACAATAACCGCAATGGTCTGGACAATCAGCTCCACCGCATCATGCCGCTGCCCGGCCAGTCGGAGGGCTGGATCAACCAGATGTTCCAGGGGGTCGTGGAGAGATGGACCCAGCGGATGATGGGTGTGGTGCAGGACCAGATCCCCAACGCCCAGAACAAGCGTGGTTCCGAATGGGTCATCGACGTCACCCGGGCCCTGCAGATCAGCAGCAGCATGGTCGACAATGACCAACGGCAGGAGCTCTACTCCGGGGTCGCCGAATGGGCCAGCGCCGGGATCCTCCAGGAAGGGCTGCTTGGGCTGCTGCGTTCCGAAATCGCCAAGTTCGGGGTGCCCTACGGCAGTGCACTGCTGCTCGACATCCGCCACAAGATCGAGGACAACCTGGTCGCTGAGCTGCGCCAGCTCTCCGATCGCCGCGCCCCACAGGCCGTGGTCCTGGATGAAACCCAGCGCGCCGCCCTGGAAAGTGACCGCGGCCGGATCGACGACTCCACCAAGTGGACGCAGGAGATCGTGGCCAAGATCGCCCCCCAGCTGCGGAACCGGGCGATGGCGATGATCGCCCAGCACATGGCCAGCGTGCTGCATGACTTCGTCAGCAACTTCATCACCCCGCTGCAGCGCAACATCCAGATGGGCCACGCCGATCTGGAGGATGCGATGACCAAGACCAGCGACTCCGACCTCGGCGTCGCCCAGCTCAAGACCAATGTCCCCGCCCTGTGGCCGGATGAGTCTCAGAACACCGTCCCCACCCGCTTCAGCCAGGCCGCCAACGAGGTCTTCCTGACGGAGGTGGACTCCTTCGTCGGCCAGTTCATCACCGACATCACCCAGTCCGCCCGGACCGAGGAAATCCACAACTTCGACTATGAACAGGCCCTCAATGTGTCGGCCCAGCGCGTGGTCAGCGGCAACTGGGAGTCACTCTCCGGCTCGGAGGCGGCCCCCCGGGACCTGATCCGCCTGATTGAGGTCTGGGTTGCCCGCGACCTGGCCTATGACCCGGAGAACTCCGGGGAACACCGTGATCCCCGCCCCGCCCGTTTCCAGTTCAACATCAGCAGCGCCGAGGTGCTCGAGCGTGCCCGCCAGTACATCCGCCGCCCCGGTTTCTCCTTCCAGCAGTTCATCTCCAGCTCGCTGCGGGATTTCGTCACCGCGCCGGGGCTTTCGGAGAGCGAGCGGGGGGCGCGTCGTCAGCAGGTGCTGAGCAAGTTCAGTGAGGCGATGACCTACGCCCTGCCGCTGGCCCAGATCAACACCCAGCTGGTGCGCGCCATCTATAACGATGAGGTGCGCTATGAGTTCAACTTCTCCCAGATCCCCTTCGGTGGTGATGAGCTGGGTGATTCCCTGAAGCAGGCGGTGCGTGATTACCCGAACCACCGCCCCGCGGACATCACCAAACCGCTGGGCAGTGCCCTGGTCAACCAGGGTGAGGAACGCCACATCGACATCTTCGGCTCCTACCCCAACTATGTGCCGATCGTCTTCGATTCCCTGCTGCCTCCCATCGAGAAGCAGTGGCGCCAGACTGCCGGCACCCGCTCGGAGTTCTGGAACGGCCGTCGGGCCCGCCCGCTGCCGGCCGCCCTGCCGATGACCGACACGGAGCGGCTGGCCATGGTCAAGGGCTGGTATATCGGTCGCATCATCGGTCGGATCTACTTCCCGGAGACCCTGGACACCGCGGACACCACCCCGGTGCAGATCCACGAGGAGCAGAGCAAGCAGTGGGTCAACTTCGACACCCCGCTGCTGACCCCGGTCTCCCGTTTTCGGGCCGGCCTGGACTGGTTGCCGAGTCTGCTGGAGTCGGTCTCCCTGGCCTGGGCACGCTCCGGTGAGCAACCCCTCTTCCGTTCGGTGCAGCCCTATATCCTGTTGCGTCAGCTCTGGGATGACGCCCCCAGCCCTTCCCTGGGAGGACGGACCACCCGTGGGCGTCGCCTGCTGCATGAGTGGCTCTACAACGGTGAGCGGATGGCCGGTGAGGTCAACCAGATCGCCGGCACGGGTGTCGGTGCCACCCCGGCGGAACGCCTGGAGATCACCAGGGCCTGGCTGCAGCGTCAGCATGAGATCGCCCAGGCCTATGTGCCCAGTGCGAAGCTGGGGGAGGGACGCCTCTTCAACACGGCGGATCGCCCCTTCGCCGACATCACCGACCGTTCGGTGTCCGCCAAGGTGCCGGTCTTCGCCGATATCGCTCCCGATGTGACCGAGGCGACCGCCGACATCATCAACATCCTGGAGGCCTGCCTGCAGGCTGGCCCGCCCCAGGCCGAGACCGGTTTCGTCCCCACCTTCGATCCCCGCGCCGCCCAGTCCGGTGCAGCGGACCTGCCCGGAGCCGGTGAGTTCTGATGAGCACCCCTGTTGGGCTTGACAGCACGCTGACGGTGTTTCTGGGCCGGGGCCGACTGGCACAGGGCATCCGCCAGACCCTGGAGGATTTCACCGCCACCGGCCTGATCCGGGATCTGGTGTGGGTGGATGCCGACGCCTTCGTGAGTCCTTCCTCTGAGGCCATCCACCTGCGGGTCAATGCGGACGGCACCCCGGAGATCAATCGTCGCCCCTTCAACTCCCTGGTCTCCCAGTCTGGGGCCTCCCGGATGCACCTGGGCATCATCAACGTCATCGGTGCCGAGGACGGAATCCTCTCCGCGGTGGAGATCACCGCGCTGAATAATGCGCTGAGCAGCTTCAGCGTGGGCCGGGGCATCCACCGCACCAACCTGATGATCACCGCGGTTGATTCCCCCCTGGCCGCACCGTTGCCGATCCTCAACGGCTACACCAACCTGATGCTGGCCCCTGAGGACAGTCTCGGCCCGGAATCCTCGACGGTGGCCTACTACCACGACCACCTCGACCCCCGTTTCACCCTGCACTGTGCGGCTGGGATCGCCAGTCTCTTCGGTATCTGGGAGGGTGCAACATCCGCCCCGGTGAGTGAGCTGGCCCCCAACCACGGTGAAACCTTCCGTCTGGTGCGTTCCTTCTACCGCCGGATCGACGGCCAGGCGGTGCAGGCCCAGCTGAAGTCCCGCATCCTGGACACCAGCGAGAACCCGCTGCCCCGAATTGAGCGACCAGGCCAGGAGATCAGTGCCCAGCACACCCAGAACCCGGCCGGTTTCGCCGCTGAGGCGGCCCAGGGTCTGCTCGAAAAATTTGAGGACCAGCTGATCGGCGATCGGGTGAGCCCGACCGTGGAGCGGACCCGGAACACCAGTGCCGCCGCCGGATTCAAGAGTTTCCTGGGTGAGTGGTTCAAGAACATGATCAGCACCCCGGTCCGCGCCTGGGGTGATGTGCGCGCCGAGTCCAGCAGCTTTGCCACCGACGCGGTCCAGTCCACCATCTATGGTGAAACCGGTTCGCGGATCCGGGTGGGCGGCGACTCGCTTAGCGACGCCCCGGGCCACACCCCCGCCCAGCGGGACCCTGCCCAGGTCGACCTCAACCTGCGGGCCGCGGCTGAGCTACGCCCCCTGTGGGAGGCCTACAAGAACACCGCCATGAGTCTGCTCGATGCCGCACCCCGGCTGGTGGGGGAAGGCGAGGCCCGCCTGCCCAGCGTTGTCAACGACGGTTCATCCTCCCGGTTCACCGTGGCCAAGCAGGCTGTTGAGGTGATCCCGGGACCAGAGGAGAACTTCGGTGCCGAGCTGCCCTACGCGCTGCGCAGCGTGCTCGGTGAGCATCGGGTCGCCCCCTATGACGTGGTCGGGGTGCAGGAGTATGAGCAGCGGTTGGGCAGCCAGACCCAGGTCGGGCAACGCCAGATGGGCCAGGTCCGCAGTGAGTTCCAGCAGTGGCAGGGCCGGAATTCCCAGAGCTTCGCTTATCATGTCGGCCGCGGACTGCAGGAGCGGATCCAGCAGCAGCACCAGCAGCAGGCCAACTATGCGGCCCAGATCGAGCATTATAGAAAGGATAAGAAAGAGGTTGCCGGCCCGGGGCGCGCGGGCAAGATCTTCCGCTGGCTGGGTTGGGTGACCTTCTGGTCGGCCGCTGTCTTCGCCCTGGTCTGGGGGGTGGAGAACTGGCGGGCTGAGTCCGTGATGGAGTTGAGCACCTGGGTCCGTCACCTCAACCAGTCTGAGACCTCCACCAAGGCCTGGCTCTTCGGGATCTGGTTGGCGCTCTGGCTGTTGTGCTGGATCCTGCAGGTCTACTTCGAGACCCGTGACAATATCCGCCTCCGGAACCAGCGCAGTGACGTGGCATCCCGGCTGGCGGTGGCGCTGGAAAACCACAGCCGCACGAAACACACGATCGGCCGTCTCAATGTCGCTTACCAGCAGTTCCTCTCCGTCTCCCAGGTCATCGGCACCCTGCTGGAACGCCCCTTCGGCAAGATCCAGCACACCAGGGTGGAAGCCGCGATCCCGGTGAACACGATGCCGGACTCGCTGCTTTTCGCCGAGGCCACCCCGGATGAACAAACCGTGAGCCAGTTGGCGGTGGGCTTCCGCAGAAAGCTCTACCGCCAGGGTTGGCTGCAGGACTACGTCGATGGCGGCATGAAGGAAGCCGCCCGCAGCTTCACCGCCGAGAACCACACCCCCATCGGTGTGGACCACCTCTTCGCCACCACCGGGCAGGGCAGCAGTGGTGATCTGGCACGTTTCTCCCAGTGGATCGCCGGCGAGAAATTCCGCTCCCAGGATCGGAGCGCCCCCAAGTGGAACTCCATCACCGCAGCGTTGGCCAATGACGCCCGCCATGAAGGGGCGGCAGTGTTGACCTCCCTCCAGTTCTACCGGGACGGGAAGAAGACCGAGGCTCCCAACCGGGCACCCCTGGCCAACTCCGTGGCCAGCGGCTCCTTCCACGGGGAGATCGCCTCCGCCAGCGGACAGGTGGGTCGGGTGCTTTCCCTGGACCCGAACTTCTGCACCCATGAACGTCACGCCAACGCCTTCGACGCCATCGGTGTCAGCGAGGTGCTGGTGCAGGTCGGACATACTGCCGGGCAGAGTGACATCGCCTTCCGCAGTCAGCTCTCGCAGTCTGCCTCATCGGAACTGCTCGCGCAGATGCCGACCGAGGAACATCACCTGCCACCGAGCCGGGGCACCGAAGCCCAGCCATTTTCCACCCAGTTTCGCCCGAATGAACAGCAGATGCCCGGAACGGGGGAATTCTAGATGTCAGACTCCACTGAGTATCAGATACTCGAGGCTTTCGACCAGTGGCACAAGGCTGCCCGCACCATCCATGCCGTGGAGAGCCTGCCCTCCGGCCAGGAGCTGCTGGCCGCCGCCCAGGACCCCTCCCAGCTGGAGCCGGGCACCAACCACCCGGCACTGCTGGTGTGGGCCTCCGCACTGCGTCGGGCCCGCGCTCTGGCCCTGATCGGCAACCTCGATCCCATTCTCACCCGCAGCGATCCGCGCCTTTTTGAACCCGACATGACTGTGGTGGCCGGTGAGGTGCAGCCCTCTCCCGAGGTTCCGCAGCAGCAGGTTTATGAGGGGGTGGTTGAACCCATGCCCCAGCATCAGCAGTGGCCGTCCCCGCAGGAGGTCCACGAGGCGGAGGTCGAGACTGAGCAGGACGCGAACCTTGACCAGGTATTCCCTCCCATCTTCGGCACTGAGCCGGACATCCCGGAACCGGAGTACTCCTCCTACCAGCCGGAACCCACCCCGGAACCGGCATCGCCGCAGCACCAGGAGGCGCAGTACCCTGAACCGGAGTACTTCTCCCCTCAGCCGGAACCTGCTGTGAAACCGGCAGAGACCTGGATCCCGGAACCGGAGTACTCCTCCTACCAGCCGGAGCCGCAGCCCGCGGAGACACCCTTGGAGGGGCACCTGAGTTCCTGGCAGCCCCATCAGTTCCGGGGCCTGGACTTCTTCTCTGAGGTCGTCGAGGTCCCGGGCGCCCAGCTGAACATCAACCCCACCTCGGATGGTTCTCTGGAATTGTCCTGGTCAGTCCCCGACGATGGTGCTGCGGTGCAGGTTTACCGGGTACTCAGTGATGAAAGCGAATTCGCCCGGGACCTGCAGCACGGTGAAGACCGGGCAATCACGCTGAAAACCCGTTGGGTGGATTCTGATCCCCTGAGCAAGGCCTTCCGGGTCTACCAGGTGTGGCTGTACGAAGGGTCCTCTGAATCTGCTGCGGTGCAGAGCGAACCCCGCCTGGTGGGGGAGCGCTACTTCATCCTCCCCATCGACAACATCGACCTCTCTGTCGCCGGTTCGGTGATCACCGGCCAGTGGGCACCGGTGGAGAACACCCACCGGGTCGCGGTGTTCCGCGCCCCAGCCACCGAGCGCAGGATCCGTTCCCCGCAGAATGAGATCGTGAAGCAGGAACGGAACCGGGAGGGTTTCCGCTTCACCCCGGAACACCGCGGGGTGGATTATAAGTTCGTCGCCGAACGCTTCGTGTTGATCGGTGGGAATGAGGTTGCCTCGGCCCCCTCCGAGGAATTCACCATCACCATGCCCGCCGAGGTGGTGGAGGTCCCGATCGAGGTGACCCCCGCCGGCAGCGGTGTCGATGCCCGATTCGATGTCCGCTGGCAGCAACCCCACTCCGGCAACGTCCGGATCTACCGGACCGAAAACCCACCGGCCGATGGTCTGCAGGACCGGGTCGTGGAGGTGGAACAGCTGGAGGGCTTCGGCCTCCCGGACCGGGACCGGGCGAACTTCCTGAATCAGGGCGACACCGCCTCTGTCGTGGACTGGCCGGAAGACTGGTATTCACTGTTCATCACCTCAGTGAGTGTGGTGGGCAACCAGGCTCTGGTGGGCAAGTCCTATTCCTGGGTGCGGTGCGGTCAGGTCAGTAACGCCAAACTTCATGAGCGGGTGAGTACCCAGCTGCTGACCTTCGGTTGGCCGGAACAGGCCCACCATGTCACCGCCGTGATCGCAGAACCCGGTGTGGGAGACCTGTCCGGGCAGACCCCGGGCAAACTTGATCCCTCGGTCACCGCGATCGCCGGCACCATCTCCCTGGAGAACTATGCGGAGCAGGGTGGGATGCGGATTCAGCTGAACCACCCCGGCAAGGTGCTGCTCTACCCCAGCCGCACCTATGGTGGCGAGAAAATCTGGGGAGAGCCCACCACCCTGCACTACAACGGGTTGCGGAAATTCTCCTACAAACTGGTTGCCAACGGCCACAACCGCCTGGCACTGGCCATCTACAGTGACCGTGAGATCCCGGAATACCGGAGCTTCACCCTGGTTGTCCGCAATGATCGTCTGCCCCTGGAACCTGATGACGGGCAGCCGATCTGGACCCGGAAGAACAGTGAGGGAAGCAGCAACTTTGAACAGGTGATCAGCACTCTCAACCTCCGTAAAAAGGGGGAACCGGAAGTGGAGTACTGGGAGTTGGACCCGGACCTGTTCACCCGCTACCGCACCGGTTTTCTGCGCCTTTTCCTCACCGATGACAACACCCCCGGCGCGGAGGTCAATGCCCTGATCGATCCGAATCCGGAACAGCTCTCCCTGGATCAGTGGATGCGGCACTTCAACCCAGGGGGCTGGTGATGGGTCCGATGAGTCCCTGGACGCATGTCACCTATGCCTCCTTCCGCAATGCCTCCGGACAGGGCGGGTGGCGCACGGGACCGTCGATAAGCGCCGCCGAGGAGCACCACCAGCTGGTCGCGGAGCATGCCCCGACCAGCCTCATCCCGGTGCAGACCTTTGATGATTTCATCGGCTCCAAGGCGATCGCTGAGCTGCCGCGGCGCTTTGAATACCAGCCGCTCAAAAAGGGCGCATTGATCATGCAGTCCGTGCCCGCCGGCAAGGATGCCACCGGCCGACCCGGCAATGTATTCACCCATGCGGTGATTGACCGGGATCTGGACATCCCGCTCAAGGCGCAGTACCCGATCAACTTTTTTCGTTCCCCGGATCTGCTCACCCCCTTCCGTGCCACCGAGGTCAACGCGGTCTCCCTGGAGCCTGGGCTGGCGGAACCTCGGCCGGGCTCCAAGTCGGACCTCTACGCCTCCTGGATGCTGGTCAAGGAACTCTACGGGGATCGCAGCGGTGCCCTCCACCGGCTGCAGGACGTGCTTCAGGCAGGTAAGGAACAGGCGGTGCTGCTGCTCGAGGACCCCGATCAGGCGGCCTTCTGGCTGATGGCGTTGTCCTCCACCCTCACCCCGGCGGAAGCCCGTAGACTCTTAAGTTTCTCCACCTTCGAAAGGGCGGCGGCCCTGCCCACCCAGGATTTCCGCAACGGGTTGCTGCCGGTGCTGGTGCTCCCCGCACAGGACAAACATCAGCTGGTCGGGCGCAGGGGCATTCAGCTGATCGACCCCGACGATCCCGCCACGCACACCCCGGAACTCACCGGCAGTTGGGCGCAGTTGACCACCGGGTTGCTTCGCAGTGGACTGGCGGGTGATGAGCTGCCAGCTGAACTGATGGCCGCCAATGAGTCGGCGCGGGTGACTTACCGGCTGGGTGATGGCCTGGCGAGGCTGGTGCGTAAGCATGCCGCCAAGCTGCCCGCAGAGCTGGTGAAACTGGCAGATCAGCAGCTGGATCAGGGGAAGGCTGCGGCACCCCGGGCGCCGGTCGGGGATTATCTGCCGCACCGCCGAGGGGATCTGGCCTGGGTGGAGAAGGTGATAGCGAACCCTCTTCTTGCAGATCCAAGCCGGATGCCACCTAATGAGACTTGGCAGGCGTTCCAGATCGGGAAACTTCCCCCGCAGAAGCAGCAGTCGCTGAGGGAACAGGCGATGAAGAATCTGGAGCTGATCTATGCCGCACCGATTTTGACACTGATCTATTACGTTGATTTCCTGCTGCAGACCCAGTTGCTGGTGGAGAAGATCAACGGGTCTGAGTTCCGCTCCCATTTTAACCACTTCCCGGCGATGGACGAGTGGCAGCAGGGGAGAGCGTTGCATCCCGGGGCACATTCGCAGCTGCATTTTCAATTTGAGCGGGCGAACCGGGAATATGGGTATTCACATTCGGTGCAGCCGACTACCCGGGCACCACGGGGCCAGGTTGAGCAGCATCGGGTCATTCCCGAACCACCATTCAGTGGGGTCGGCTCGGGCCCTGACCGGGAACCCGCCGGGGCGGAGAAATGGTTGGCGAAAATCGGTTTGCGGGTGCCGATCGGTTCCTTGATCATGGTGCTCAGGGCGAAAGACACCCCGGTTATGCTGCAGCGTCTGCTGGATGAGGAAGTGATCGAGAACAGCCCCGAAGACTACTCAGATGAACTATTACGTGTGTACTACTCAGTGGTGCTGCGGGCTGAGATTCAGCGGGTGCTCCACGAAGACGCCATTAAAGAAACGGCCCTGACCAATCAACTGACGGAGCTGACGCGCAGGGCGGTCCAGCACCGCGTAGAGCCCTTGGCGGAAGTGGGCGGTGATCTCGCGGAGGCTTCACTCAAGGATCTGGGTCGAACCATCGCGGATCAGGATTATCAGGACCTGCCCTGGAACGACCGGGAAATGGCCGCACTGCTCCGCCTCGTGGAGTCATATACCCGGAAAGACTATATTCGCCGCAGCGAGAAAATAAACCTGGTATTTGGGCTGGTGGCTCAGGCGATGCTCGCCAGATTGAAGGAAAAAACACCCCCCGTGCAGCAGACCTCGTCCCCGTCCAAAAACACGGAGCCCCGCACCGCACCCAGTGGTGAAAGGCGCAGGCCCGAATCCCCGGCGACGGAACCGCCACCAGCCACCCAGAGCCGCAGACGTTTCCGGATGAAGAACAAGAATAAGGAGAAGAACTGATGGCGGTCATCCGTCTGGCCTCAGGCCAGTCCCATATTGTCCCCCGGGATAAGTTCCTCGCTCAGCTGCAGGTCTTCTTGAGCGATGACAGCAGCTTCGAGGTGGAGATTTCCCCCACCCTGGAGTCCCACCGCAGGCCCAACAGCAACCTGGTTGCCCTGCGCAACCCCCAGGGCGAAGCCGAGATCACGGTCCTGCCGGGTCACAGTGGCTCGCAGTTCATCAGCGGCACCAGCCTTTTCGCCACCTTGAGCATCGCTTCCGGGGCCGGTGGGGAAACCCGGTTGGAACTTCCGGCCTTCGAGGTCGGCGGGTTACGTGCCAGCACCATCCTCCGGGTGATTCCGGAGGGGGATCAGGTTTACATCCAGGTTGGGGAAACCGGTGGGGACGGTTCCCTGGACGCCGGTTCGGCGGGGGTGCGTTCCGCCCTGCGCAGCTCCATTGACCGGGACGGCCTGCCCCAGGGGCAGCGTCGTGACCTCACGCTGCTGGTGGATGTCACCTCCTCCATGAACTACAGCACCTCCCCGGAATGTTTCGGGGCCATGTTCACCTTCGCCGCGGGGGTGCTCTCCAGCATCGTCGCCGACCGCAGGGTGCAGTTGCTGACCAGCAGTGCCAGCAGCACCCCGGAGCTGTTGCAGGGGGCAGAGTCGATCCAGGCGCTGGGCCAGCGGGAGTTTGAGCGCCGCGAAGTAGGTTGGGGAGTGGAACTGAGCCAGATCTCCCCTGATGAGGCACTGGTGGTCATCTCTGATGACCTGCCGGCCGAGGTGCTCAAGTTTCCCGGTATGGTGCACCTCCTCAGCCCCCGGCCACCACTGTTGCCGCAGGGGATCACCGCGACCGTCTTCGACGGGCAGATGATCAAGGCGGTCACGGAACACAATGACACCACGCTGAGAGCACCCACCAGAATCATGTACGACACGTTGACCAGGGGAGAGAAGTAGGGTTATGAATTTCCCACAGAATTTGAGCGCGGAACCTGGCGATGGTCAGTTACCCACCCGCTGTCCCTATACCTTCCGGGTGATGGAGGATCCGGCGGCGCAACATTCCCCTTTCGTCAACCCGAAGTACCAGGCGGAGTGGCCGCTGCCGCAGGGCTGGCAGAACTCCAGCACCATCACCTTCGCCATGGCGGGGGCGCGGTCCTCGGGCAAGAGCCTCTACATCGCGGTCGTCGTCAAGCTGTTGAAGCGCCTGGTCGTGGAGAACGGTGGCACCTTCCGCTATGCCGATGAAACCACCCGGATGATCTACGAGGAGAAGTATGAGAAACCACTCTTCGAACAGATGGGTCTGCTGCCGCCGACCCCGCCGGTGGCTTCCTCGGATGCGCATCAGCAGCGCCCCCTGATTTTCGCCCTGACCAGCCGGCAGTTCCCCGGCAAGCGGATCTTCGTGGTCTTCCGTGATGTGGCGGGCGAGGACCTCAAGGAGGAGAAATTCGTGGAGCGGCAGGCGGAGCTGGACTTCTTCCGCTACGCCAACCGCGTCATCTTCCTCTATGACCCGATGGCGGTGCCGGAGATCGCGCGGATGCTGGAGGGCACGGTGCCCAGCCATGATGTCGGTGATGATGATCCGACGGCGGTGCTGCGCAATGTGCTCAGTGTGCTCGGACCCGTTGACCGCCCTCGGATCTCCCTCTGCCTCTCCAAGTTTGACACCATGCAATTCCTCTCGGAGGTGGAGCACGGCGCCTTCTACGGTGGGGGTGACCAGGTGAACTGGCAGCGGGTGATGAGCAACTACGGAGCCTCCTTCCGCCGGGACAGCGCACCCCTGGACCAGCCCTTCGACAAAGGTGCCAGCACCCTGTTGGATCTGGAGATCCGCAGCCTGCTGAGCTGTCTGGGGGCGAATGAGCTGCTCAACCAGCTCAATATTCCGCTCATGGGTTCCCACACCTATCCCTTCCGCTGCTTCGCGGTCTCCGCGCTCGGTGCCCCACCAGAGGGGGATCGCGTCAGCCGCACCGGCATCGCCCCCTTCCATTGTCTCGACCCGGTGCGGGAGGTATTCGCCGAGTACGGGCTTTTCGACGGCGCGCACATCCCGGCGGACTTCCCCTCGGCCTGGGGATCCGCCCCGCAGCAGCCCTCCCAGGTGCCCCAGCAGGCTGCTCACCCCGGCCAGCAGCACTACCCGCCCGAGGATGGTGCCTCCCCCCAGCAGGCTCCCCAGCGGCACCCCGGGCAGCAACCCCAGCAGACCAATCCCAACCTCAGCCAACCGGAACCACAGCAAGAACAACCGGCGGCGGGGAAGAAAAAGAAGAAGTGGTGGTTCAAGTGAGTTATCCGGCAGGTAATCCCGGCTGGGACAGTCAGTCCCCGGCCCCCGGTGGGGACAGCGTGAGCCTGGACGCGGTCACCGAGGCGGAACAGTGGGGAAGTGACCGTCGGGCAGAGAACAAGGCGCGCCGGGGGCGGATGATGGCCTGGATCCTTTCTGCGGTCATTGCCATCCTCCTGGTGGCGCTGCTGATGGGCTATCTCTGGTCCACCGAGCTCTTTGTGGCGACCGAGACCGCCGACCAGGTGTTGTCGAAGATGTAGGGGCACCCTCCGGTCGTTTCCCCTGGCCAGGGACTCGCCGGGGTGTCGCACCTTGCACTCGTCGGGTTCGACTGCTAAAACGGAAGCTGGCACTCGAGCTATTTGAGTGCCAGATAAACGAAAACGAAAAACGAGCGGGTGAGGTTGGTTCACACTCACCGACCGTGCCGTCGCGGGCGCCTGCTTGAAGCTCAGACGTGAGTGTCGTCTCTCGCAACACTTGAATCAAGGAGCACAACACATGGCAAAGATGATTGCCTTCGATGAAGAGGCACGTCGTGGTCTGGAAAAGGGTCTGAACATCCTGGCCGACGCTGTCAAGGTCACCCTCGGCCCCAAGGGTCGTAACGTCGTCCTGGAAAAGTCCTGGGGCGCCCCGACCATCACCAACGACGGTGTCTCCATCGCCCGTGAGATCGAGCTTGAGGATCCCTACGAGAAGATCGGCGCCGAGCTGGTCAAGGAAGTAGCGAAGAAGACTGACGACGTCGCTGGCGACGGCACCACCACCGCCACCGTGCTGGCACAGGCAATGGTCCGTGAGGGCCTGCGCAACGTTGCCGCCGGTTCCAACCCGATGGGCATCAAGCGCGGCATCGAGCAGGCCGTGGTCAAGGTCACCGAGCACCTGCTGAGCCAGGCCAAGGAGGTGGAGACCGAGGAGCAGATCGCTGCCACCGCCGGTATCTCCGCCGCCGACCCGGCCATCGGTGCCCAGATCGCCAAGGCCATGTACGCCGTCGGCGCTGGCAAGGCCAACAAGGATTCCGTCATCACCGTCGAAGAGTCCAACACCTTCGGTGTTGAGCTCGAGGTCACCGAGGGTATGCGCTTCGACAAGGGCTACATCTCCGGTTACTTCGCCACCGACACCGAGCGTCTGGAGGCTGTCCTGGAGGATCCGTACATCCTCTTCGTCTCCTCCAAGATCTCCAACATCAAGGATCTGCTGCCCCTGCTGGAGAAGGTCATGCAGTCCGGCAAGCCGCTGCTGATCATCGCCGAGGACGTCGAGGGCGAGGCACTGTCCACCCTGGTCGTCAACAAGATCCGTGGCACCTTCAAGTCCGTCGCCGTCAAGGCACCGGGCTTCGGTGACCGCCGCAAGGCGCAGCTGCAGGACATGGCCATCCTCACCGGTGGCCAGGTCATCGCCGAGGAGGTCGGCCTCTCCCTGGAGACCGCTGATCTGCCGCTGCTGGGTCGCGCCCGCAAGGTCGTCGTCACCAAGGACGACACCACCATCGTCGAGGGTGCCGGTACCCCGGAGCAGATCGAGGGTCGCGTGAACCAGATTCGCGCCGAGATCGACAACTCCGACTCCGACTACGACAAGGAGAAGCTGCAGGAGCGTCTGGCCAAGCTGGCTGGCGGCGTTGCAGTCCTCAAGGTCGGTGCCGCTACCGAGGTCGAGCTCAAGGAGCGTAAGCACCGCATCGAGGATGCCGTCCGTAACGCCAAGGCTGCTGTCGAGGAGGGCATCGTCGCCGGCGGCGGCGTGGCTCTGCTGCAGGCTGCCAAGGCTCTGGAGGGCCTCCAGCTCACCGGTGATGAGGCTACCGGTGTGCGCATCGTCAACGAGGCACTGTCCGCACCCCTGAAGCAGATCGCCCAGAACGCTGGCCTGGAGCCGGGCGTCGTCGCCGCCAAGGTTCTCGAGCTGCCGGAGGGTCAGGGCCTCAACGCCGCCACCGGCGAGTACGAGGACCTCATGGCCGCCGGCATCAACGACCCGGTCAAGGTGACCCGCTCTGCACTGCAGAACGCCGCCTCCATCGCGGCTCTCTTCCTGACCACTGAGGCTGTCGTCGCCGACAAGCCGCAGCCGGCAGGTTCCGCAATGCCGGGTGCTGATGAGATGGGTGGCATGGGCGGCTTCTAAGCCTCCCAGGTAGCCCCTCTGGCTCACCATCAGGGAACGCGCCCCCAGGGGCCCCTCGCGGGGTTCTGGGGGTGCTTTCGCGTCCTTGGGGAAGGGAGGCGTGGGCTGAGAAAAACCGGGGGTGAAGCTCAGCGGCTGTTGAGCCACCCTCAGGTGGGTGCAGCTGGTTCCGGGGGCAGGCATTTTCAATAGCGTTCGACGAGGGTTATTAAGACTGATAACATCCTCAGGAAAACTTCACCAAGGCGCTCCGTTCAGAGGGAAAACGGGTTGCTCTCTAGCTCGGGCAGGGCTTCGCCCATGTAATTATGGGGTGGTTTCACCCCCGAATTGGGTGGTTTTCTTTTCCTGAAAGGGGGAAGGTGGACCCTGATATCGGAATTTTTGAAGATCCGTTACAGAGGTCATCAAGGCTTTGTCTCCCGTTAACGGGAACGGAAGTAAATCCGCAGCTCGGCGACTTTCAGGCCAAAACTGTTAATGAAAATTTTAACTATGGATTGATGAGATGCTGCTCATCCCTGTCACAGACGTTCGCCAGAAAGACTTGACGGCTTTGCGAAGTGTGACAGAATAAATTCCTGTGACGCCCTGAGGGGTGTCAGCAAACTGGAAACCCACCAGCTTTCTGCTGGTCCTCTCAAGGAGCAATTTAATGGATCTTGATTTCGCTATCGATCAGCTTGACGTCTTCGCCACCTTCGGCAAGAACATCGGCGATGTTCTCACCGGCCTCCCGGATCTGCTGCAGACTCTCATCAGCTTCTTCACTGGCGGCGCTGAGGACAGCACTGCTGAGACCTCCTCCATCATTGAGGCCGGCTCCTCCACTGAGGAATAAGTCTTAGCTGTCACTTCGGTGACACACCCCGGCCCGGGCCTTTGAGCCAGAGCCGGACCCTCTTTAACGCAAGAATATTCTTAACTCATAAGGAGTACATATGTCTGACTTCCTCACCACCTGGTCCGCTGCTTCCTCCGATGGCATCTTCGGCGAGGTCTTCGGCCTGCTGGATACCGCTGGCACCTGGGCTGGCGCCCTCGCTGACCTGCTGGGCCTGCTGTAAATAGCATCCCTCAAGGCTTGAGTCAGTTCTGACTGACAGCTTTAGATCCCGATCCTTCTTTTAGGATCGGGATTTTTTCCTGCCCGGGGGAGGGCCCACCATGGGGAGGGATCAGGTGGGGGTTGATAAGTGAATCCGGGGTGGAAATAATCTCGGGGCGGAAGTTCACCGTTTTCGCCGAGCTATTTCCCCGGCAACCAGTAGAATCATCTCTATGGCTGAACACAATGGTGATGAACTTCCCGTCATCGATCTCGCAAAAACCGAGGGCTATGTCGTGGATGACTCCGATGAGGATGATCCGACACTGCTCCGTCCAGATGGCACCGCGATCGAGACCTGGCGCGAGAACTATCCCTATGAGGAGCGGATGACCCGCGAGGAGTACGAGAAGATCAAGCGTGCCCTCCAGATCGAGCTCCTGAAATTCCAGAATTGGACCAAGGAGACGGGGCAGCGGCACATCGTGCTCTTCGAGGGGCGTGATGCCGCCGGTAAGGGCGGCACCATCAAGCGTTTCAATGAGCACCTCAATCCTCGTGGGGCACGCACCGTCGCCCTGGAGAGGCCTTCCCCGCGGGAATCCACCTCCTGGTATTTCCAGCGTTATATCCAGCACTTCCCGGCGGCCGGGGAGATCGTGTTCTTCGATCGCTCCTGGTACAACCGTTCTGGCGTGGAACGCGTCATGGGATTTTGCACGGAGTCCCAGCACGCCGAATTCCTGCGTGAGGTTCCGATGCTGGAGAATATGCTGCTGGGTTCGGGCATCTCCCTGACCAAATTCTGGTTCTCGGTGACCCGTAAGGAACAGCGCACCCGTTTCGCCATCCGTCAGGTTGACCCGGTTCGTCAGTGGAAGCTCTCCCCGATGGACCTGGCCTCCCTGGACAAGTGGGATGACTACACCCGCGCCAAGGAGGAGCAGTTCCGCTACACCGACACTGATGAATCCCCCTGGATCACCATCAAGTCGAATGACAAGAAGCGGGCCCGCATCAACGCGATGCGCTATGTCCTCAGCAAGTTCGAGTACACCGAAAAAGACCATGAGATCGTGGGAACACCGGACCCCAATATCGTCCTGCGTGGCATCTCCCAGATCGGTGACTAAAAGCCCCGGAACTCTAGCTGAACTGAATTAATTTCACCGCACCGTGAGCTCAGCCTGATGGCCCCGGCAGGAAAACTTCCTGCCGGGGCCATTCCTATGCCGGATATAGGGTCCATGCCCGGCAGAAGGTGAACCCCTCGGGTCTTCGACGTCAGTATGTGGAGACTACTGCTGCCAGGGTTCGATCGGGTTGCCCTGCCAGAGGGTGTTGCCGGGTACCTGGTCACCGCGCATCACCAGGGAACCGGGGCCGACGGTCGCGGCATCACCAAGGGATGCGGCGGGCAGTGCCACGGAGTGGGAGCCCAGGGTGGCACCTTCACCGATGGTGACGGTGTCCAGGCTCATCACCCGGTCCTGGAAGAGGTGGGTCTGAACCACGGTTCCGGGGCCGACGGTGGCACCCTTACCCACGCTGATCAGGTCGGTTTCCGGGAACCAGTAGCTGTCGATCCAGGCACCACGGCCGATCTTCACACCCAGCAGTCGCAGGGCGGTGTTGATCTGACCGGTACCCAGGTTCGGGACGAGGAACCAGGGGCCGGCGACGGTTTCGACGAAAGCGTCCTGGAGCTCATTGAGCCACACGAACCAGGACCAGAGGGGGTGATCCCCGGCCTTGTGCTTGCCCACACAGAGCCATTTCACGATCACGGTCACGACCATGGCGATGATGCCGGTCAGCATCAGGATCAGTCCGCCCAGCAGCCAGGCCAGGCCAAGGCCAGCCAGACCATCGGCGTACTGCAGCAGCAGCTGCATCAGGCTGAGGGAGAAGGCGAGCAGCATGGCGGAGAACATGGGTGCCAGCAGACGCAGGGTCTCAATATAGCCACGGGTCAGCTTCACCCGCAGGCCCGGGTTGTAGGTCAGGGCATCACCACCGTCAGCTTCGACGGTCACGCGGCGCATCCGCTCCGGCGGGGACCCCCACCAGTTGGCATTGGCCTTGGTCTTCTTCGGGGTGGAGGAGAGCACCGCCACCAGGGAATTCTTGGCCAGCTTGCGGCCGGTGCCGACGATGCCGGAGTTGCCGACGAAGGAGCGTTTGCCCACGCGAGACTCGCCGGTCAGCATCCAGCCGCCGCCGAGTTCATAACCGCCGATGAGGGTGTCATCGGCCAGGAAGGCACCATCACGGATATCGGAGAGCTTCGGCACCATCACCGCGGTGGAGATCTCCACGTCCTTGCCGATCTTGGTGCCGAGGCTGCGGAACCAGAGCGGGGTCAGCTGTGCGGCGTAGAGCGGGAAGAGGTGGGTGCGGGCATCATCCATGAGACGCTCGGTGGCCCAGATCTGCCAACCCCGGCGGGAACGCACCGGGGTGACCCCCGGGCTCAGTCCGATGCCCAGCAGGCGCACCCCCAGCCAGGTCAGCACCATGTAGGTGGCGAAGGCGGCCAGGCCACCCAGGGGAGCGAAGACCAGTGCACCGAGGAAGGCGTTGCCGCCGGTCAGGTTCAGCAGCCACAGCACCAGCAGTACACCGGCACCCAGGGCGATCAGGGGGTGCAGGGAGAGCAGGATGGAGGTTGTTCCGTAGATGGGGACCCAGCGGCTGCGGCGGGGAGGATGTTCATCCGGGAAGCGGTGCTTGGAGCGGCCCACCTTGACGGCGGGGCTGCCCGACCAGCGGGAGCCGGCCTTGATCATCTTGTTGCCGGTGACGGTGGAACCCGCTTCGACGTGGGCGTCGGCACCGATCACGGTGCCCGGCAGCAGGGTGGAGCGGGCGCCGACGCGGGCGTTCGGGCCGATCTCGATGGCACCGATGCGGAGGATGTCGCCGTCCACCCAGTAGCCGGAGAGATCCACCTCCGGTTCGATGGAGGAGTGCTGGCCCAGGGTCAGCAGGCCGGTGACCGGCGGCAGGGTGTGGAGGTCCACGCCCCGGCCGACCTTCACCCCCAGGGAACGGGAGTAGTAGTTCACCCAGGTGGAACCGGCGATATTGCGGGCACCTGAGGCATCGGAAAGTCTTTCGGCGGCCCAGATCCGCAGGTGGGTGGAACCACCGCGCGGGTAGTTTCCGGGGGCGATCCCGGTGGTGAGCAGGCGGGCACCCCAACCACCGATCGGGAGGCGGCCCAGCGGGGTCGCCAGGATCAGGACCATGGCGATCACCGCCCACCAGGGCAGGGACACCGCCCAGGGGGTACCGAACTCCACAGCGACATTATTGATCAGGGCCAGCCAGGCCACCCAGGAACCGGCCTGGAGGGTCATGATCGGCACCTGGATCAGTGCCTGTGCCAGCCGGGTGCCGAAGCCCACCGGCTTAACCTCGCGGGCCGGCTTAGCGGGGGCGTCGTCAAGCGTGACACCGGACTTGGCGGCGATATTCTCCACGGTTTCGGCGAAGGAACCGAGGCGGGGATGGTCATAGAGATCGCGGACGGCGACGGTCGGGACCTTCGCGCGGACCCTGCCGACCAGGGTGGCTGCGGCCAGGGAGGAACCACCGAGGGAGAAGAAATCCGCGTCGGCATCCTCAATGGCGGTGCCCAGCACATCAACCCAGATCTGGGCGAGCCAGGCCTCGATTTCCGTGAGGTTGGTGGCCTCCACCCCGACTCCCGGCAGGGGCCAGGGCAGGGATTTCTTGTCCACCTTGCCGGAGGTGGTCACCGGCAGATCCTCCATCACACAGATGCGGGGAACCAGGGCGGCGGGCATGGTCTCAGCCAACCGTGTCGCGGCCTCCTTCTGATGGAAACCGGCCTCCTCATTCTCCAGGGAGACATAGGCGACCAGCACCTTCTGATCTGCGCCGGTGGTCTGCACCACCACAGCGGAGGAGCGGACATTGGGCAGGGCGGCGACGTTGGCGTCCACCTCGCCCAGCTCAATGCGACGACCTCCGATCTTGACCTGGTCATCCACCCGGCCGACGAAGTAGAGGCCATCCTCCTCCAGGCGGACATGGTCACCGGAACGGTAGGCGCGGGACCAGCCCACGGAGGGCAGGGGCGCGTACTTCTCGCGGTCCTTCTCCGGATCGAGGTAGCGGGCCAGGCCCACACCACCGATCACCAGTTCACCGACCTCGCCGATGCCGACGGGGGTACCCTCACCGTCCACGACGGCCAGGTCCCAACCCGCCAGCGGCAGGCCGATGCCCACCGGCTGACCGGCGTAGAGCTGGGTGCCACAGGCGACCACGGTGGCTTCGGTGGGGCCGTAGGTGTTCCACACCTCACGGTCCGGGGTGGAAAGGCGCTCCACCAGTTCCTGGGTGCAGGCCTCACCGCCGACGATCAGGAGGCGCACATGGGAGAGCGCCTCCGCCGGCCAGAGCCCGGCCAGGGTGGGCACCGTGGAGACCACGGTGATGTCGCGACGGATCAGCCAGGGGCCGAGGTCCATGCCGGAACGAACCAGGGAACGCGGGGCCGGCACCAGGCAGGCACCGTGTCCCCAGGCCAGCCACATTTCCTCACAGGAGGCGTCGAAGGCTACGGAAAGCCCGGCCAGGACGCGGTCCTCGGGACCCAGCGGGCCGCCGGGGGAGTCCACCAGGAACATCTGGGCCTCAGCGTCGACGAAGGCGGCGGCGGAGCGGTGGCTGACGGCCACGCCCTTGGGCTTGCCGGTCGAGCCGGAGGTGAAGATGATCCAGGCGGTGTCATCGAGCAGGGGGCGGCGGGTGTCGCCACCGGCGGTGGGGCGCAGCATCCGGAAGCCCTCATCGGTGAAGACACCGTTGATCTTCGCCTCCCCGAAGACCATGTCCGCACGCTCATCCGGGTCATCTGCGTCAACCGGCACATAGGCGGCACCGGCGGCGATGGTCGCCAGGATGGCGATGTAGAGGTCCTTGGTTCCGGAGGACATACGGACACCGATGCGGTCCCCGCGACGCACCCCGTTGGCGTGCAGTTCACGGGCCAGTTCATGAACCGCATCCATCAGCTCGGAGTAGGTGATGATCTCACCGTCGTCGATGGCCGCCGCCTCCGGGTTGAGCTGGGCGGTGGTGGCGAGCACCTCATAGAGCGTGCGTTTGGGAGGGGCCTCCGCGGCGCGGAGGAACTGCGCCGGTATGTCCTTGAGCGACACGATGAAATTAATCCTCTTCTGTGGCGATGATGCTGGCTGCGAGTTTCCGCAGATGCTTGAGCTGTTTGGAGGTGGACTCATCCAGAGCCCGGTCCTCTGCCTCGGTCACCAGTGCGACAAGTTTGGCCTGCGCACTGCGACCCTTCTTGGTGCTGGTCACGATCTGACGACGGCGATCCTTCGGATCCCGCTCCCGGGCGGCCCAGCCATGAGCCTCCAGGGCGTCGATGAGACGAACCATGTCGGAGGCGTCGATCGCCAGGAGTTCGCTGAGATAGGACTGGCTTGCTGCGTCACGGTCGACGAGGCAGGTGAGGACCCAGTACTCCCGCAGCGAGGTTTCCTGGGTGTTGAGAGCCTGCTCCGCTTCATCACGGGTGCGGCGACGCAGACGCTCCAGCTGGAATGAAGGAGACTCCAGCAGCGCTGTGGGTATCTCATTAGTGGAAGGCATGGGATTATCATAAACCGATATCATGGCTTTGTAAAAAGATGGGTGATGGCCAACTATTAATGTTAGCCACTGATTTCGGGGAGATTTATGTTCTGAGCTGCAGGAATAGTTTTCATAGGTGGCCTGGAAAAAAGTTTCCTTTCGCTCCACATATGACATGAGGTGGTTTTATCCGTGGGATATCACCGGAAAATAAAGGCCGGTTCCCCTCCTGAGAGGTGTGGAGCGGCGAGGTGTGGGTCGGCGCAGTGTGGGCCGGGGAAACTGTTCGCGATGTGCTGGTGGGATCACGGCGTCTGGTGCACTCCAGGGGTGTCGGCGTGCCAGGGTAGGGGGGTGGTGCCTCGGAAAACAATGCCCCAGGGGGAGGATATTGCCCCCGGCCCGGGTCTGCAGGGTTCGGACTGGCCCCGGAGGGGGCAAAAACGTCAAGAGGGAGCCCCCGCCGAGACTGGGTCGGCTGGGCTCCCTCCGGTTCTGGGGTGGCGGTGTTCTGGTGTCGCTGGCGCTGAGGTTTTTGGCCTAGGCCATCGGCAGACCGGCCTTGCGCCAGGCATCGGTGCCGCCATCGACGTTGTAGACCCGGGCACCCTCGAGCTTTTCATCCAGGTATTCGGCAACCTGTGCGGAACGGCCACCGAGCTTGCAGATCACGTAGATATCGCGCTCCGCGTCGATCTCGTTGATCCGGCCGATGAAATCACTCATCGGGATGTGGACGGCGTCGGCGGCGTGGTCAATGGCCCACTCGTCGTTCTCGCGGACGTCGATAAGCTGGGCATCGGCCGGGACCTCGTTGACACTGACGTTCTTCATCTTCCGGTTCCTCCTGGAATAATCGTGTGACAGAGATGTTTTCGGGGCTGGCCGAGGAGTTCCCGGAACTGTTCGGGCCGGAGAAAACCGAAGAGAATGCGGCCAGTCGTCCTCAATGCTAGTGACTCCGCCGCCATCGTGAGGTCCAGACACCGTGGGGAAATCCCTCCCCCTGGGGTTCATCCCGGATCCCCTTGCGGGGGCGGGGCACACCCACCCCCATCTGAAGGAGCACTGAAAACACGTGAACAACGTCGCGGCCATGAACCCGGTGCAGCTGCGCCGGCTCACCTGGTCGATCACCTTCCGGCTCTGGATCGTCGTCGCACTCACCGGGGCGGTGGGCTGGCTCTTCCTGCAGTGGGTGGTGCTCATGGCGCTCGGGGCAACCCTGGCCACAGTCGCAGCACTCACTGCCCCGGTGGCGATGGTCTGCCTGCTGGCCGCCCTGCTCCGCCAACCCGCCCGGCAGCTGCCCCGCTGGCTGCTCTGGTCCGGTGCGGTCGGCTCCCCGCTGCTGCTGGTGCTGCTGCTCATCGAACCCCTGCCCTGGGCGATGGTCGGCCTGGCCCTGGCGGTCTGGTTGTTGGTGGTCGGGCTGATCGCCGCGGTGGCGCAGTCCTTCTTCCAGAACTGAAGCACTTAGCGACGCCGCGACCCAAAACGCCCAAGGTGTCCAGGCCCACAGGTACGCTGTTCACAAGGTATTTAAGCAGGGACATTTTCAAGGGAGAAGCCAAGATGAACATCTGGTTGTGGCTGGTTCTGGCGGTGTTGGTTGTCGCGGTCATCGGCCTCTGGTACGGCTTGGCGGGCCGCCAGCGGCAGCAGGTGGAGGAGACGAAGGAGTTTCTGGGCCCCAATCTGGGCGGCGGTGGTGTCCCCGAGGCGCCGGAAGAGGTGTGGCGTGAAGGGGAGGAAGGCTGGGTCGATGATGCGGAGGAGGTGTCCCGCCGCAATAACGCCCAGTTCCAGGCTCCGCCCCAGCACAGTGAGGTGCCCCAACCGGAACTCAATGTCTCCTTCGAGGGGGTGCAGGGGGCGGATAAATTCGGTCCCACCGTCCTGGCGGCCGGGGCCCACGTCATCTTTGAGGGCACCCGCTACCTGGTGGCGGGGACCGGTGCGCTGAAGGTGGGCGGCCTGGATACCGAGGGTAAGGCCGATCCGGATCAGCCGGAACCACGGATCTGGTACGAGCACATGCTCCAGGGTGGGACGGGATCCCGCTGGATCAGCGTGGAGGACATCGAGGGCCGGATCCGCCTGGGCTGGTGGGAAAACCGGCCCGACCTGATGGTGGATGAGACCGACACCGAGGTATCCGCCGATGGGGTCACCTACCGCCGTGGGGATGCCGGGGATGCGCTCTTCGCGGTCTCCGGGTTGAGCGGCGCGGTCACCCAGGGCCAGTATTTCTTCACGGACTTCCACGCCGATGAAGCCGTGGAAGCATCCGCCCATCCCCTGCTGCGACTGGAGACCTGGGGGGTGGAGGCCAAGCCGGGGGCTTCCCTGGGACGCTATATCTCCCATGATCAGCTGGTGGTCGAGGCCCCACAACCCGAGGCATAAGAAATAACGATTGGGAGGCATTCCCGGTAGCCCTGGGATTTGCATGGGGTTAGTGACATCATCGGAAGGTATGCTGACCGGCGTACTGCCCCTGACCCCAATTGCCTAGGGAGAATTCCATGGCCTCAACCTGGCTGATTCTGGCCGTCATCCTGGCGGTCGCCGCCGTCGTTTTCTTCGTCATCTCGGTGCGCAAGAAGGACGATGATGGTCTTGCTGATCGCCAGCCCTTCCGTCAAGACCCCCTGAAGGACTCGGATGGTTCCCAGGGTTTCGGCCCGGAGATCCTCGGCCCCGGCGCGATCGTCTCCTTCGGTGGCATCGACTATGTCTGCCGTGGTGGGATCGCCCTGCGCCAGGGCCAGTATGTCTGGCATGAGTACCTGCTCGAGGGCGGCAAGGGTGGTGAGTACCTCAGCGTCGAATATGACGAGGGGGAGCTGAACCTGGGTTGGTGGATTTCGCGCCCCGACCTGGATATCGAGCCGGCCGGGGAGGTCACCGTCGAGGGTGTGCGCTACCGCAAGGTGGAGAGCGGTGTCGGTGAGTACCGCTCCGAGGGCACCACGGGGGTCGGTGATTTCGGTCGCTATAAGTTCTGGGACATGGCGGAGGCAGGTGGGAATCGCCTGCTCAGCTTCGAGGTTTATGGTGAGGATGGCCCCACTGAGGTCTCGCTCGGCTGGAAGGTGCTGCCGGGTGAGCTCAAGGTCTACCCGGCACCGAAACACTAGCCCCATGCACCGTGTACTTGATTGCATCCCGGCGGATGTCAGCGCCACCCAGCTCGGCGTGAGCTGGAATGGTGAGCTGCCCGCAGTTCTGGCGGAGCGGCTTATCGACGCCCCCGGTCATCCTTCTTCGCTGCATCTGGCGGTGATCGGCGGTTCCCATGTGGTCACCGTGGATGCTCCGTCGGGACAGTTCCGGGAGGAGATCTCCTGTGATGCGCCCCAGGCTGCGGGAGCGTGCTGGCCGCTGCCCGAGGATGTGGATGAGGGGGGCTATCGTCTGCTCACCCGCACCCGGGCATTCTCCCCGGATGCCTTCGAGACTGCCGGGGACGCCATTGCCGCGGGTGGCGGGGACTGGCTGATCGCCACCTTCCCCGGGGTGGGCAGGCATCATCTGACCGCACTGAAGGGTGAGTTCGTGGCGGGGGAGTGGCGGTGGTGGACCCACCATCTCTACCCCGGGGAACTGACCATCGTGAGCACAAGGAGCACCTACCGACCATGAGCGCCAAATTAGCCCGCACCATCGGCATCATCCTGCTGGTGCTCGCGATCATCTGCGTGTTCGCGGCCCTGATCAGCAGGGACTCGTTGAGCAGTCAGATCTCGCAGCGCTGGGAGGGCAATAACGGCAGTTACTCCTGCGCCAATGAAAGTGGCGTGGTGGGTGGCATCGTCGCGATGCAGCAGCCCCAGGCCCAGCAGACGGACCCGAACACCGGTGACACCTACCTGCGTTATAACCGGAACCTGGTGATCGTCAGCGGGGAGGGCACCCCGGACTGCCGGGTCACCATCGAGGACCTCAACCGCGTCAATAACGGCGCCTTCATCTGGCTCGGCGGTGGTTTCGCACCTTCCTCACCGAGTGGCTCCAGCGGCGGATCCTCCGGGTCCGGCGGCGGCGTCAAATAAGCACCCTTCCCACCCCCTCACCATCAAGGAGAAAGCAATGAGCGAGTACCTGCTCACCGGTGTCACCGGAACCCTCGCGTACTTCGTCCTGGCCGCCGTGATCCTCGTCATCGGTTTCATCATCCTGGACCTGATCACCCCCGGTAAGCTGCATGAACTGGTGTTCGTGCACCATCTTCCCAATGCTGCGCTGATCACCGTCGCCCAGCAGGTGTCCATCGGCATCATCGTGGTCACCGCCGTGCTGACCTCCTCCGACATTCTCTCGGAGGGACTGATTGAAACCGCCGTCTTCGGTGCGCTGGGTCTGCTGATCCAGGTGGTTGTGATGGTGTTGCTGGAGGTGTTCATCCCGGGTCGTTTCCGTGACCTGGTGGAGGACCCGAAGCTGCGTTCCGGTGCGGTGGTCGCCGCCGTCATTCTGGTTGTGGTGGGAGCAGTTAACGCTGCATGTCTGATCTAGCCCAACCCCGGGTCAGTGAGGGGGTGGGGGCGCCCCAGGTGGAACTGAGCCGGGTGTGGCGCTGGTTGCTCCTGGTGTCGGTCGCGATCTGTGCGGCCTCCGGTCTGGTCTATGAACTGGCCCTGGTCTCTCTTTCCGCCAGTCTCAACGGCGGTGGCATCGTGGAGACCTCCTTGATCGTCGCCGGCTATGTGGCCGCCCTGGGCCTGGGTGCCCTGCTGGTCAAACCCTTCCTGCGCTGGCCGGCGCAGACCTTCCTCGGGGTGGAGACCCTGCTCGGTCTGATCGGTGGCACCTCCGCCATTGTGCTTTACCTGACCTTCGCCACCATCGGCCAGTCCATCTGGATCCTGGTGCTGGCCACCGCCCTGATCGGCATCCTGGTGGGCGCGGAACTGCCGCTGCTGATGACCATGATCCAGCGGGGCCGCATCGCCGATGCCCGCACCACCGGCTCCCTGGTGGCCACCCTCAACGCCGCCGACTACCTCGGCGCCCTGATCGGTGGCCTGTCCTGGCCCTTCATCCTGCTCCCCTGGTTGGGGATGATGCGGGGTGCCGCCGCAGCCGGAATGATCAACTTGCTGGCCGCCCTTTTCGTCGGCTGTGTGCTCTTGCGTCACCTGCTGCCGGGACGCCAGTTCGTGGTGTCAGTGGGTGCGTTGCTGCTGGCGATCGCACTGCTGGCCACCCTGTTGATCCGTTCCGAGGGGATCGTCACCACCGCCCGCCAGCAGCTCTACACTGACCCCCTGGTGTTCTCCCAGCAGTCCGACTACCAGGACATCGTGGTCACCCAAAGAGGTCAGGACCGGCGCTTATATCTCAACGGTGGGCTGCAGTACTCCACCCGCGATGAACACCGCTACACCGAATCCCTGGTCTACCCGGTGCTTTCCCCCGCTGCGGAGGAAGTGCTGATCATCGGTGGTGGGGATGGGTTGGCGGCCCGGGAGCTCCTGAAATTCCCCGGGATGCAGATCACCCAGGTGGAGCTGGACCCGAAGGTGATCGAGGTGGCCAACACCGTGCTGCGTGAAGACAATGGTGGGGCCATGGAAGACCCCAGGGTGAAGGTCATCGTCGATGATGCCTTCACCTGGTTGCGGGGCGGTGGGGAGCAGGGGAAAAGCTATGACGCCATCATCATCGACCTGCCGGACCCCAATAATGACACCATGGCCCGGCTCTACTCCCAGGAGTTCTACACCCTGGCCGGGGCGCGGCTGAATGAGGGCGGGCGCATGGTGGTGCAGTCCTCCAGCGCCTACACCACCCCGGATGTGTTCTGGCGGATCGGTGCGACCCTCTCCGCCGCGGGCTGCGAGAAACTGATTCCCTACCATGTGCATGTGCCCACTTTCGGGGACTGGGGTTTCCAGCTCTGCGGCCCCACCGAGATGAAGCTGGGCCTGCGGCCGGACACCCCGGAGCTGGAGTTCCTCAATGATGAGGTGCTGGCGGCGGCGACCGTCTTCGGGGAGGACAACCAGAAAAAGGAACTTGAACCCTCCACCCTGGATCACCCGAGGGTGGTGGAGGACCTGCGGCGGGGTTACCGGCAGGCAGGGGAGTAGTAGGGGCGGTCTTTTAGCGGGGGCGGGGGCCCTCCGGCGAGGCAGGAAATGTAGAAGGCGCATCCAGGCATAAAATCACCCGTTTTCACCCCTCGGGACCCGTGGATGCGCCTTCTACGTTGCATTCCCCAAAAACAGACATAAAGAAAACCGGCACCCCTGAAACAAGTCAGGGAATGCCGGCTCCTTAAATGCAGCGGTACTTCTGGCCGTAGTCAGAACTTTTTACTTGCCGTAGCGCTCGATGGACTCCTGGTAGATGCGCACAGCCTCTTCCTTGGTGCCCCAACCGGCGCCCTTTACTTCCTTGCCCGGCTCCAGATCCTTGTAGTGCAGGAAGAAGTGCTCGATCTCATCCTGGGTGAACTGGGAGATGTCGTTGATGTCCTGGAAGGATTCGAAACGCGGGTCATCGATGACGGTGAGCAGCTTGTCATCGCCACCGGCCTCATCGGTCATCTTGAACACGCCGACGATACGGGCGCGGACGATGACACCCGGAACCACCGGCTCCGGTGCGATGACCAGTGCGTCCATCGGATCGCCATCTTCACCCAGGGTGTGGTCGATGAAGCCATAGTCGGCCGGGTAGGCCATCGGGGTGAACAGGTAGCGGTCGAGGTAGACCTTGCCGGTCTCATGGTCGACCTCGTACTTGTTGCGGGAGCCCTTCGGGATCTCGACGGTCACTTCAACGTTCATAATGCTTCGATTCTCCTCATCGCGGATTTGGCAGCCTTCATCTTAGCTGTCAGCCTCAGGGACTACGCTGTTAGCCGATGGCTAAGAAGGTGTGGTGGATCAGTTCGGCGATTATCGCCGGCCTCGCGGTGGCGGGCGTTGTCACTGTCGGGGTGGTTACTCAGGAACGCTATTCGGAGCTGGAACATGCCCCGGCCTTTGCCCTTGCGGAGGCTCCCGAGCGGGAGCTGTTGCCCGCACAGGCAGAAGGGGAGGTGGATAACACGGCATTGGCGGCCCGCCTCCGGAAGCTGGCCGACACCCCCGACCTGGGAACCTTCGGGGCCCGGGTCACGGACGCGGTGAGCGGGGAAGTGGTTTTCGAGCAGAACCCCCTTAAGGCACTCCGCCCGGCTTCCTCCACCAAGGTCCTCACCTCTGCGGCGGCGATCTACACTCTGGAACCCACCAAGGTGCTCAGCACTGAGGTGGTGGCAGGTGAAACCCCCGGCACCGTGGTGATCCGCGCCGCCGGTGATGTCTGGCTGACCCCGGAAAACATCACTGAGCTGGCCGAGCAGGTCGGCACCGCGGAACGGGTGCTCATCGACACCTCCCTCTGGTCCGGTCCGACCTATCTGGACAGCTGGGATGAGGGCAATGTCGACGGCGGCTATGTCGCCCCGATGGAACCCGCCATGATCCACCAGGGCCGGATCGGTGCAGACTCCGGGGATGTCCCACGCAGCCACACCCCCGCCCTGGATGTCGCCGCTGCCCTGGCCCGGGAGGTAGGTGCCACCGACACCGGTTTCGGCAGCGCCCCCGCTGAGGCACAACTACTGGCCAGCACGGATTCCCCACCGCTGATCCACCGCGTCCGGGAAATGATGGTCCACTCCGACAACGTCATGGCCGAGGCCATCGGCCGCGAGGTGGCCCTGGCCCGGGGAGAGAGCCCCGATTTCGCCGGTGCCACCCGCGCCACACTCGCCGCCCTGCAGGAACATTCCTTCGACACCATCAACACCTCCCTGCAGGACAACAGCGGACTCTCCCCCCAGAACCTCATCACCCCCGCCCTGCTGGACGCGCTGCTTCTCGACGCCGCCCAAGGCTCCGACCTCGCCGAAGTCCTGCGCACCCTGCCCGTCGCCGCCGGCAGCGGCACCCTCATCGAACGCTATGAAGATCTCGCCGGCCGCGGCTGGGTGCGCGCCAAAACCGGCACCTTGACCGACACCTCGGCCCTCGCCGGAGTGGTTACCTCAAGAAGCGGCCGGGTCTACACCTTCGCCCTGCTCAGCAATGACGCCCCGATCTTGTCCCAGCGCGAGGCCCTGGACACCTTCGCCTCCGCCATCCGGGAAAACTGATGCCCCGCTTCATCGGAAGCCTGGAACTGCCGAAGAACGCACGGCATCTCCACCAGCTCCGCCTGGCGGTACGCCGACATCTCCACACCCACCCCGCGACCCAGGTGGTGGTGGGGCTGTCCGGGGGAGCGGACTCCCTGGCACTCAGCGCCGCTGCCCGGGCGGAAGGGCTCCCGGTCCATGCGCTCTGCGTGGACCACCAGCTGCAGGCAGGTTCCGCACAGGTGGCGGAGCGCGCCGCCGAGCAGGCCCGCCACATGGGGGCCACCGCCGAAGTCGTGGCGGTCCACGTCGACCCGCGGGGATCCCTGGAAGCGGCGGCGCGTCGGGCCCGCTACCAGGCGTTGCGGCAGGCGGCGGGGCAGCGGCCGGTGTGGGTGGGTCACACTCTCGATGACCAGGCCGAAACCCTGATCCTGCGGGCGGTGCGGGGGACCGCGGCCGGCATGTTGCCGGTCAACGGCCAGATCCACCGGCCCCTGTTGACCCAGCCCCGCTCAGCCACCCTCGGGGCCTGTGGGGAGCTGGGCCTGGAGCCCTGGCAGGACCCCCAGAATGAGCAGGAGAATTTCGCCCGGGTGGGGGTGCGCCGGAAAGTGATTCCCCTGCTCAGGGAAGTCTTCGGTCATGAGATCAGCGGGGGTCTGGCCCGGGCCGCGCAGATCGCCGCGGAGGACGCGGCAGCCCTGGACGGGATCGTCGATAAGCGGGATGAGCTGGGTGTGGAGTGCGCCGCCGAGCCAGTTGCTTTGCGACGCCGCCGTATCGCCGCCTTCCTGCACCATCATGGCTGTGCGGTCAACGCCGCCGTCCTGGCCGGGGTGGACGCGCTGCTGGTGGACTGGAGGGGGCAGGGGCCGGTGGCGGTCGGGGGGGATGTCAGCGCCCGGCTGGTGGTGCGCCGCGTGGGTGATCGGCTGGTGCTGGGTGAGGAGGAAACGTCCTGAGTTCAATTGGTGTCGCCCCGGTAAGTAGTATGGGCGACATTGAGCTTTATCCTGCTGGTCACCACAAAGTGAGAGGGAACCCCTGATGCACGATCAGAAAGACTTCAACGTTCCGGAGAACAAGTACGGCACTGATGTGGAGGCCGTCCTCATCAGTGAGGATCAGCTGAAGCAGCGTATCAAGGAGATGGCCGACAAACTCTCCCGCCAGTACGCCGACAGCGAGGATGATCTGCTGCTGGTCTGTGTCCTCAAGGGGGCGGTGTTCTTCCTCACTGATTTCGCCCGCGAGCTGTCCATCCCCAGCCAGATGGAGTTCATGGCCGTCTCCTCCTACGGCAACTCCACCAGCTCCTCCGGTGTGGTCCGCATCCTCAAGGACCTGGACCGGGACATCGAGGACCGCAATGTCGTCATCGTCGAGGACATCATCGACTCCGGCCTGACCCTGTCCTGGCTGCTGAAGAACCTCAAGGTGCGTCGCCCCAAGTCCCTGGAGGTGGTCACCCTGCTGCGCAAGCCGGAGGTGCAGACCGCCAAGATCGATCTCTTCGACGTTGGTTTCGACATTCCCAACGAGTTCGTCATCGGCTACGGTCTCGACTACGCCGAGCATTATCGGGACCTGCCCTACGTGGGCACCCTCAACCCCAGCGTCTACTCCGACAACTAGCTACCTGCCCAGGGAACGAATCACCCCGCTCAGGCGTTGGAAATCTAGACATACCCAGCAGTACCCCCCGCGTACCGTTTTCTGTCCCGCACCTTCCGAAGGGACGAGGTGGGACCCTAAAGGTCAGACCCTCACCGCACCGCCCCGCAGTGTCGTCTCCGCACAGAAAGGCCCAGGCCGAGCGCCAACGCAGACCCGGCTGTCCCCATGAAAAACCAGAAACTCCTCAAGTACGGCGGCATCGCAGCCGTCGTCCTCATCATCCTCTTCCTCTTCAGCTTCCTCACCGATGACACCCGTGGATTCCAGCGGGTGGAAACCTCGGTGGCGCTGAGCCAACTGGACGCCAATAACGTTGCCGAAGCGCAGATCGATGACCGTGAGCAGCAGCTCCGGCTGACCCTGCGCGAACCGGTCACCATCGAGGAGCGGGAGGGTGTCGAGGAGCTGATCACCCAGTATCCGGCGCGGACCGCCCCCCAGATCTTCGATGCGGTGCAGGCCAGTGACACCGAGAAGTACGAAACCAATGTCACCCAGGACAGTCTCCTGGGTTCCATGGTGACCTTCCTGCTGCCGATGCTGATCCTCTTCGGTCTGCTCTTCTTCTTCCTGACCCGGATGCAGGCTGGTGGCGGCATGTTCGGCATGGGTGGCAGCAAGGCCAAGGAACTGACCAAGGACATGCCGAAGAACACCTTCGAGGATGTCGCCGGTGCAGATGAGGCGGTGGCGGAGCTCCACGAGATCAAGGACTTCCTGCAGGACTCCGCCCGCTATGAGGAACTGGGTGCGAAGATCCCCCGGGGTGTGCTGCTTTATGGCCCGCCCGGCACCGGTAAGACCCTGTTGGCCCGTGCGGTCGCGGGTGAGGCCGGGGTGCCCTTCTACTCCATCTCCGGTTCCGACTTCGTGGAGATGTTCGTCGGTGTGGGTGCCTCCCGGGTGCGTGACCTGTTCAAGCAGGCCAAGGAGAACAGTCCCTGCATCATCTTCGTCGATGAGATTGACGCCGTGGGCCGCCAGCGTGGTTCCGGCACCGGTGGTGGGCATGATGAGCGCGAGCAGACCCTGAACCAGCTGCTGGTGGAGATGGATGGTTTCGGTGACCGCGAAGGCGTGATCATCATGGCGGCCACCAACCGCCCGGACATCCTCGACCCGGCGCTGCTGCGTCCGGGCCGCTTCGACCGTCAGATCCCGGTGACCAACCCGGATCTGGCGGGCCGTGAGCAGATCCTGCAGGTCCACTCCAAGGGCAAGCCCTTCGCCCCGGATGCCGATATCAAGGCCCTGGCCAAGCGCACCGCCGGTATGTCCGGCGCTGACCTGGCCAATGTGCTGAATGAGGCGGCCCTGTTGACCGCACGTATCGGTGGCAATGTGATCACCGCGGACGCCCTGGAGGAGGCCACTGACCGGGTGGTCGGTGGTCCCCGCCGGGAAGGCAAGATCATCTCCGAGAAGGAGAAGAAGGTCACCGCCTACCACGAGGGTGGGCACACCCTGGCGGCCTGGGCGCAGAAGGACATCGAGCGGGTCTACAAGGTCACCATCCTGGCCCGTGGCCGCACCGGTGGTCATGCGATGACCGCCCAGGAAGATGACCGCGGCATGTACAACCGCGATGAGCTCTTCGCCCGTCTGGTGTTCGCCATGGGTGGCCGCGCCGCCGAGGAACTCGTCTTCGGTGAGCCCACCACCGGTGCCTCCGCCGATATTGAGCAGGCCACCAAGATCGCCCGCGCCATGGTCACCGAATATGGCATGTCCCCGACATTGGGCACCGTCAAGTACGGCGAGGAGCAGGGGGATCCCTTCTCCGGGCGGGGTGGCAGTGGTTCCCTGGATTACTCCCCGGCCATCGCGGAGCAGATCGATGAGCAGGTCCGCTACCTGGTGAACAAGGCCCATGAGAAGGCCTATTCCATCCTCCACCAGTACCGTGACCACCTGGATAAGCTGGCTGAGAAGCTGCTGGAGAAGGAGACCCTGCGTCGTCCTGACCTGGAGATTCTCTTCAGTGACATTGAACCCGAGGCAGCCGGGGATGTCTTCCCCGAGGAGAACACCCGCTTCCCCATGATGGAGGAGCGCGAGCCGGTCAAGACCCCGGTGGAGCTGGCGCTGGAACGTGGTGAGGAACCGCCGAAGCGTTTCTCCCTGCTCGAAGCCGCCAAGACGGCCCGGGCCAAGCGGGAAGCTGAACTTGCCGCCCAGAAGGAGCAGTTCTCGCCCGTCGCCCCGGAACAGGGACCGGTCAACGCCGGAGGTGATGCTTCCGGTGGCCGTCACTCCGCCCCGGAAACCTCAGGTGCCTCAGTGGGGGGTGGCACTCCGCCGCCGCCGGCTGATTGGTCGGTGCCGGGTTGGCCGAATTCCTCCCAGGGGGGCAGCACCCCTGTGGGCGGAAGTACCCCTGTGGGAGGCAGCACCCCTGTGGGCGGAAGTACCCCTGTGGGAGGCAGCACCGCTGTGGGCGGAAGCACCGCCCAGGGGGCGCCGGGCCAACCCGCAGGGCAGCCCCAGCGTTCCGAGAAACCCCAGCAGTCCCCTTCGCAGGCACCGACCGGGGAGTTCCCGGCGCAGCCCGGCCAGCAGAACCAGCCGAACCCCCAGAATCAGCAGGGCCAGCAGGACCCCCGGGTTTCCCGCCAGCAGCCTTCCTCGCTGGAGGATCCCCAGCCTGCCCGCCACCCCAACCCTTACACCCCCTCCCCGGTTGATCCGGGAGTGCCGCAGCAGCACACCGCGGAGCACCCCGGGATGAAGGCCTATGGCATCGGTACCCCCGGTGGGGTGACCCCGGCTGCCGCTGATCCGGCCACCGCCGCCGAGGATCATGCCGCGGCGCATACTGACCCGGGGCAGAGCGCACCGAATTTCAGTGCGCCGAGTGAAGCCAAGACCGAGTTCATCGGTTTCCGGCTCCCCGAGCATGAGCGCCCCGACCACGGCTGGAATGCTGAGGATAAGCCGGAGCAGGCTGAAGACACGCCGGGACGGCAGGTCCCGGAGAACAAGGACGAAGAGGATGAACGTGAGCGCTGAGTTTGATTTTGAGCGGGCTGAGGCTGCCGTGCGTGAGCTTCTCATCGCGGTGGGGGAGGATCCGGAGCGGGAAGGCCTGCTGGAAACCCCCACCAGAGTGGCCAAGGCCTATCAGGAGATCTTCTCCGGACTTCATGTTGATCCGACCGAGGTGCTGGCCAAGTCCTTCAGCGAGGATCACCAGGAACTCGTCCTGGTGCGTGATATCCCGATCTACTCCACCTGTGAGCACCACCTGGTGCCCTTCTACGGGGTGGCCCACATCGGCTATATCCCCGGTGAAGACGGCCGGGTCACCGGACTGTCCAAACTGGCCCGCCTGGCCGACATGTACGCCAAGCGCCCCCAGGTGCAGGAACGCCTGACCTCCCAGATCGCCGACGCGCTGATGGATCGTCTCGGCGCGCACTCCGCGATCGTCGTCATTGAGTGCGAGCACCTGTGCATGGCGATGCGCGGCATCCGCAAGCCTGGTGCCATGACCACCACATCGGCGGTGCGGGGTGGTTTCAAGACCAGCGCCGCTTCCCGCGCGGAGGTCCTTACCCTGATCCGGGGTGCCTGATGCGGGTCGCTGATCTCACTGTTCCGGATCGTTGCCTGGTGATGGGCATCGTCAATGTCACCGAGGATTCCTTCTCTGACGGGGGCCGCTACCTCCATGTCGACGCTGCCCTCGAACATGCCCATGAGCTGGTGGCCGCTGGTGCGGACATGATCGACATCGGGGGTGAGTCCACCCGCCCCGGGGCCACCCGGGTGGCTGCCGAGGATGAGCGTGCCAGGGTCACCCCGGTGATCCGGGCGCTGGCCCAGGACGGCATCCCCACCAGTGTGGACACCATGCGGGCCTCCGTGGCGGAAGCTGCGGCCGAGGCCGGGGTGTCGATGATCAATGATGTTTCGGGTGGGCTGGCCGATCCGGAGATGTTCCGGGTGATGGCGCAGTCCGATATCCCGGTCTGTCTGATGCACTGGAAGACGGTGCGTTTCGGGGATGCCGCCGGCCGGGCGGATCACGCCGGTGATGTGGTGGCTGATGTCCGCCAGACCCTGGATGAACTGGTGGAGAAGGCCCTGGCCGCCGGGGTGGCACGCGATAATATCGTGCTGGATCCGGGCCTGGGATTCGCCAAGTCCCGGGAGGATAACTGGGCCCTGCTCCACGCTCTGCCCACCCTGCTGGAAGGCGAGTTCCCGATGCTGGTCGGCGCCTCCCGGAAGCGTTTCCTGGCGGGGGTGCGTCGGGAGCGTGCCGCCACCCCGGAGGCCGCCGCGGCGGTGCACCCCACCGAGGCTGATCCGGCGACCGCTGCGGTCACCGCGATCTCCGCCCAGATGGGGGCCTGGGGAGTGCGCGTCCACGATGTCGCCGTGTCCCGGGATGCGGTGGATGTGGCGGCACTGTGGAACAGTGCCGGCGTCTACCGTGGCGAGGGCCATCAGTCCCGGAGTGGTGTCCGTGGCTGACCGCATTGAACTCAAGGGCCTGGAATGCTTCGGTTATCACGGGGTTTTCGAGGCGGAGAAGCGGGAGGGGCAGCCCTTCATCGTGGACCTGGCCTGCTGGTTGGATTTTAATCAGGCCGCCGCCACCGATGATCTGCAGCTGACCGTGAACTACGCAGAGCTGGCTGCCCTTGCCCATGGCATCGTCACCGGTCCCTCCCGCGACCTGATCGAAACCGTGGCCACCGAGATCGCGGAGTCCGTGATGCGCGAGTTCCCCCAGCTGCATGCCGTGGAGGTCACCCTGCACAAACCACAGGCCCCCATCCCGCTGCAGTTCCAGGATGTTGCCGTGGTGGCTCGGCGCTCCCGTAAGAGCATGCGGAGCGGTTCCTGATGCGTGCGGTGCTCTCGATCGGCTCCAACTTGGATGACCGTCGTGCCCTGCTGGACACCGTTCGCAGCGAATTTTCCACCGAAACCCGCGCCGCTTCCGGGGTGTATGCCACCCCGCCCTGGGGTGTCGTCGACCAGGATGAGTTCCTCAATGCGGTGCTGATCGTGGAGGTGGAGCAGACCCCCCTGGAGTTGCTGCGCCGCGGCCAGGCCCTGGAAGAAGCCGCGGAACGCAAGCGTATCCGCAGGTGGGGGCCCCGCACCCTGGATGTTGATGTGGTGCAGGTCCTCGATGACACCGGGCAGGAAGTGCTTGACGACGACGCGGTGCTCACACTCCCGCATCCCTTCGCCGTACAGCGCGCTTTTGTGCTGGTGCCCTGGCTGGAGGCCGATCCTGCGGCCCGGCTCAAGGGAGTGGGCCTGGCGGAGCTGATCGCGCAGTTATCTGCGGAGGATGTGGCCGGGGTGCGCCGCATCGGGGAGTTCTCCCTGCCGCAATGAAAAGAACCCCGCTCTGGCAGCTGATCGGCACCGGTGTCTTCATCGCCCTGGCTTCACTCATTTTGACCTGGGGTTTCTATGGTCGGATGGCCGGCATCCCGGTGGCGGTCTCATTGACCCTGTGGGTGATGGCGGGGGTCTGCTGCTATCTGGCCTTCAAGGTCCGGAGTCGCCTGGCGGAGGGCCGGATCGGCCAGGACCGCAGCCAGCTCAACCCGGTGACCGCCGCGCAGTTCCTCATCATCGGCAAAGCCTCCGCCTGGACGGGGGCAGTGGTGGGTGGGGGCTATGTGGGCATGGCTTTATACATCTTTCCCCAGGCCGGCATCCTGGCCGCCGCTGCCGATGACCTGCCCGGGGTCATCGCTTCCGCGACCGGCGGCCTGGCTCTTTCAGCGGCGGGACTTTATCTGGAGAAGGTGTGTCACGTCCCGCCTCCCCCCGATGGCGCACCGGTTGGGTAGATTAGGGTTCATGAGTGTCGAGAAGTCTGAGAAGTCATCGACTGGGGCAATCGACCGCGGTCAGATGCTGTTGATCGCCCTGGTTGTGCTGGCCCTGATCGCCAGTGTGATCATGCTGGTCACCGACAGCAACACCGCACTCAAGTTTGCCCTGATCGCAGCGCTCTGGGCGGCCGTCATCGGGTTCTTCCTGGTGACCCGCTACCGTCGTGAAGCGCAGCGCAGCGAGGAGCAGCTCCAGCATGAACGGAAGCTGCATGAGGTGGAATCCGATAAGGAGAGAGCGGAGCAGCAGGCGGAACAGGAGAAGTTCGCCCGGGAGTACCAGGAGAAGCAGCGTGCCGAGGATGCTGACACCCTCACCGAGATCCAGCAGGAGCTGGCGGAATTGCGTGCCAACCTGGAGGCCTTGAGCGGCCAGGACTTCGGTTATGAGCCGGCCGCCCTGCGTGCCCAGGCCCGCCGCATCATGGAGCTGGAATCGGAGTCCGGTGCCGGTCTTCCCAGAGGGCCCCATGTCAAGGGGGCGCCCTCCTCCGCCGCGGTCACCGGCCTGCTGGGTCAGACCCCGAAGGAGCCGATGCGTCGTCCGGAGGCGGAGGGTCCGACCACCGCTGAGACGGAGATCGTGCGTACCCCGGAGGAGATCGCCTCCCACAAGACAGTGGCGGAAAAGTCCTCCCCTGAGAAGGACACCGCGGTGAAGGCTGCTGCGGAAAAGCACCCCACCCCCAAGCCCACCGCAGCCCAGCCTGCAACCCCGAAGATCCCGGCGGAGAAGACGGCCACCACAGATGATGCCCGGGCCGCCGTGAAGAGCGCTGAGCCGCAGGTGGCGGAGACCCCCAAGGTCCCGACCCCCTCCACCTCTGAGACCCGGGTCTTCAACAGTGGTTCCTTCGGTGCTGTGAAGTGGGATGCCGTGGGTGATAAGCATGTTGCCGATGATGAGGCGAAGAGCCCGGTGGTGGGTGCACACTCCGCTGCCCGCAAGGACGCTGAGAAGGCCGCCACCCAGGCCGAAACCACCAAGGCAGGACACGCCAAGCCGGACCTTCCCAAGGATGCCGCAGCTGAAACCACCAAGGCAGGGGGTGCTCCGGAGAAGGCTGCCGCAGGCCGGGCCGAGAAGCCGGGTGCCCCAGAGCGCCCCGAGGCGGAGAAGCCGGGTGTCAAGAAGCCCGGTGCCGAGCAGAGCGCCGAGGAGAAGGCCGCTGAAGAGCGTCGGGGCCGTCGTCGCCGCGATGAGCGTTCCGACGGTGTCTCAGTGGCTGACCTGCTGGCCAATATCAAGAAAGAGGGCAATTGAGGGGCCCACGCCTGAAGGTCGGGGTCCTGGAGGATGAACATGATGAGATCGACCTGGGGCTGATGCTTGCCTCGGCCGGTCATGATGTCTCCTGGATCCACCACACCGAGGAAGCCCGCGATTTTCAGCTGGTGGTGCTCTCGGTGATCGAGGAGGATCTGCCCGACCTGGTGGAGGAACTGGCGGCGGGGGCGCGGCGGGGCCAGATCTACCTGCACACCTGCCTGGGCCATGGGGTGCAGGTGCTGGATCCCCTGGAACCCAGCGGTGCCCTGGTGGTCGCCGCACACCCCCTCAGCGACAAGCTCTGGGCGGTCGGCTCCCTGGATGAGCTGGGGGAGACGGTGGTGGAGCTGCTGATCGGTGAACTCGGCGGCGAGGCCCTGAACATCCCGGAAACCCAGCGTTCCCGGCTGGCGGCCGGCATGAGCTATGTCGGTTTCCTGGAGACCATCCGCAATGACGCCTTCATCCTGCTCTCCGAGGCCCTGGGCAATGAGGAGAAGGCCCTGGGGATTACCGGTGAGCTGGGCCAAGGCCGGATCCTGCATGGGGTGGGGTCGGTGGAAAGGGAACTGGCGGCCATCGCTGATCCGGGCCGGGCCCGCACCTACCGCGATTTAACCCGCCGTACCGCCGAAATCAGCGGCGTGCAGGACATAGAATTATGGGCGATCCAGGAGGATAAATCATGAGTTTTCAAAGCGGTCAGGCAACGGAATTCCGGGAGAAGGACGGGGTGGCGGTGCTGTCCCGTGCCTTCCGGAAGGTAGGTAGGCCGGTGGCGCTGGTGCCCCTGGGGGCGGGTATCCACGCCGGTCATCTGGCGATGGTGCGGGCTGCGAAGCGCATCCCCACCGCCATCGTCATCGTCGCGGTGGAGGAGGGGGTGGACATCAGCCCGCTCAAGGAGGAGCAGGTGGATGCCGTCTTCTTCTACAACGAGGAGATTCTCTGGCCGCATGGGCAGCGCACCCTGGTGCAGCCCCCCTCCCACCAGATGGAGGACGCCCGCGGGCTGGCCCTGGAGCTGACCGAACGAGTCGCCCTGGTCAACATGGTCCAGCCCAGTGATGTCTTCTTCGGTGAGAAGGATTTCGAGCTGCTGATCGCCACCCAGCACGCCTTCAACGATCTGCACATCAGCAGCCGCATCCATGGGGTGCCCACCGTCCGGATGCCGGATGGGTTGGCGATCTCGCTGCGCAACACCACCGTCTCCGAAGCCGCCCACGATCAGGCGCTGGTGCTTTCCGCCGCACTCACCGCCGGGGCCTATGCCGCCGAGGATGGCGCGGAGAAGGTCATCGAGGTGGCCACCTCCGTGCTGACAGCCGCGGGGATCACCCCGGAGTATCTGGAGCTTCGTGGCCTGGATCTGGGCCAGGCGCCGGTGGAGGGCAATGCCCGCCTTTTCATCGCCGCGGAGGTTGGTGGGGTCCGCCTGATCGACAATGCCGGGGTGCCGGTGGGGATCGGTTTCCGCAACCTCGGCGAGCAGGAATAACACGCTTATCGACGCCCCCTGCCCCTTGCCGGGCAGGGGGTTCTAGGGCATGACCTCGGGTTGTCCGCCCAGGCCGAAGACCCGGAAGGAGACACCCCTCTCGACTTCCGAGAATTCCGCTGCGGCCGAGAGGGCGAAGTTCACTACCTCCGTCGGGGTGGGGTAGTCCACCAGGTCACCCAGGTAGGCCTCATGACAGGCCAGGGAAGCGATGGCTGCCGCCACGGCCTCATCATCAACCTCCACCACATGGGTGGGGTCACTCGGGGCAGCCACGAGCAGCAGATCCGCGGTATGTGGTTCATGACCTTCCACCTCGAGCAGCTCACGGTGCGACCAGCGATTCGCGGCATCACGGGCGGCATCCAGGGCGGCGACCCCGGCGACGCGGTGGTCGGACTGATTCAGGGTGCCATATGCCTCCTGCTCATAATTGGCGGTGATCACCACATCCGGCTTCAGCCGACGGATCTGGCGGGCGATATCCCGGCGCAGCTCAATCGAGGGCATGAGGTGCCCATCCGGGTAGCGCAGCATCACCAGCTCATTGACCCCCACGCAGTCACAGGCCGCGCGCTGTTCCCGGGCGCGTAGTGCCGCAGCTTCCTCAGGGCTGCACTGCATCCCTGCTTCACCATGGGTGAGCAGCAGATAGTCCACCTCAATGCCATGCCGGGTCCACAGCTGCACCGCCCCGGAGAGCCCGTATTCCGCATCATCGGGGTGGGCGACAACCACCAGCACCCGCTTCCAGTTGCGCCAGTCCAGTTTCGCTACAGCCATGGGACATCTCCTGCCAAGTTGGGGGAACTCTTTAAAGTCCATCCTCCCAGGGAAGTGGCCTAGCTGTCCTGCTTGGGAAGATTCCCCTGGTTGCTGCTCTGGCTCTTGCCTTTTTCAGCCCCCGGCACCACGGGGCGGGAGGATTCGATGTACCGGACGTTGGCACCCCAGTCCTTGCCCTGCTGCTTGTCATATTCCTCCAGCACTGCGCCGACCACCGCCGGGTTGAAGCCATTGGGATCATCGGTGGAGTCGTTGGGGATGTGATGGACGGGGCCGATCGGTTCGGGGGAGGGGATCTCCTCGTTCTTCTCCCAGTCCTCCGGGGTGTAGGCCTCATCCCACTGTCTGGTGACCACGGGCAGCGGGCTGCCCATGTCTGCGTTGAGGGCGACCCACAGGCTCCACATCTGGATGAATCCCATGATGAAGAAGGGCAGGCCGATCACGATGATCACCTGCTGCAGGGCCTCGAGGCCACCTTCTCCGGTGGTGGTCAGCAGCACGGCGGCAACTGCACCCATCATCACCGACCAGATCAGTTTCTGGTGCACCGGGGCGAAGCGGGGTTCCTTGCCGGAGGCGATCATGTCGGTGACCATGGCGGCAGAGTCCACCGAGGTGGTGAAGAAGATGATCACGATCAGGATGGCGGCGCCGGAGACGAAACCGGCGAAGGGGTAGTTGGAGAGGAACTCGAAGAGGGCGCCGGGGATATCACCCATGGTGACCACGCGGTCCACCAGTCCGCCCTCGCCGTTCATCTCGATATTGAAGGCGGCGGTACCGAAGGCACCGAACCAGAGGACGGAGAAGGCCACCGGCAGGGCCAGGACACCGGCCACGAACTCACGGATGGTGCGGCCGCGGCTGATCCGGGCGATGAAGATACCCACGAAGGGCGACCAGGTGATGGTCCAGGCCCAGTAGAACACCGTCCAGGTGTTCTGCCAGGTGGCATTGTCCGGGGAGTTGGGCGCCGTGTTATTCCAGAAGGCCAGTTCCGGTAGCCGGGCCAGGTAGATGCCCAACGACTCGATCGTGCCCTTGAGAATCAGGAGGGTGGGGCCGGCGGCGATGACGAAGACCAGCAGTGCCACAGCCATCACGATGTTGGTGTTCGAGAGGATCTTGATGCCCCGGTCCAGGCCCAGTGCCACGGAGATGGAGGCGACAGAGGTCATCCCGATGATGATGATCAGCTGGACCAGCGGGGAAACCTCGACATCGAAGAGTTCGCTGAGACCGGCGTTGATCTGCAGGGTACCCAGACCCACTGAGACGGCGACACCGAAGACGGTACCGATCAGGGCGATGACATCGATGGCCTTGCCGATCGGACCGTAGACCTTTGAGCCCAGCAGCGGGGAGAAGATGGAGCTGACGCGGGGCGGCATCTTCCGCTTGTAGATGAAGTAGGCGAAGCACAGGGAGGGAAGCGCGAAGATGGTCCAGGTGTGCAGGGCGAAGTGATAGTGGGTGAAGGCGATGGCCTGGTTGGCTGCCTCCTGGGTCTCCGGGATGACATCACCCATCGGCGGGTTGGCGAAGTGGGAGATTGGTTCCGCGACACCCCAGAACATCAGGATGGATCCGATACCGGCGGCAAACAGCATGGAGAACCAGGTGAGGGTGCGGTACTCCGGTCGCTCATCATCACTGCCGAGCCGGACGTGACCGAAGCGGCTCAGCGCGATGGCGATCAGGAAGATCAGGAAGACCGAGACCCCGAGGATGTAGAACCAACCCAGATTGGTCATGATCCAGCTTGAGGCGGTACCGAAGACCGCTCCCACCTGATCACCGAAGAGGATGGTGGCCACGACGAAGGCGAGCATGATCCCGATGGAGGAGAAGAAGACCCCGGGATCAGTTTTTAGCCGGAGAGCTTTAGCTAAACGTTCAAACATGGCGGGTACTCCTCCGCATGAAATGTTGAAAGGGTGGACGGAAAACTGGAGTCTCACCTTGAGAGTGAGACTCCGACACTCCATCTAGCCTTACCTGAAAGCTGATGCCGGTGGGCGCGGAAAAAGGGGGAGGATCAGCGTTTTCCGTCTTGATGTGGCCTTCTTAGTGGGAAAGCTTTTAGTATAACGATTCCCTAAAGCTTTTCTTTTCAGGGACTTTTCAGGGGCTTCAAGCTCCGGCGCGCAGGGTGGGCGGGAGGATCTTCTTCGCGATGAGGTCATCGAAAAGCTCCGGCAAACGGCTTTCGGTGTCGAGGGCATCAGCGAATCCCGCCTGACGGGCCTTGATGGTGGAGGTGATGTTGTCGGCCTCGTGGTGGAAAAGGAAATCACCGACCGGCCAGGCGACCAGGGTGTTGAAATCGGTGGCCACGAGATCGTATTTCTCCACCAGTTCCTCCCAGACCGCCGCGCGGGTGGGCATTGCCTCACTCAGTGACATCTGCTGCGGTGCGGCGTAGTCCATGCCGAAGTGCTGGGCGAAACGGGGCCAGAGCTGGGACCAGCGGAACTGGTCGCCATTGGTGATGTTGAAGACCTGGTCGGCGGCTGCCTCGGTGGCGCCGGCCCAGATGGTGGCGCGGGCCAGTAGTTCGGCGTCGGTGGTCTGGTAGAGCACCTCATAGGCGGCGCGGGTGCCGGGGAAGCGCATCGGCAGGCCGAGTTCCTTGGAGATGGCGGCGTAGACACCGATGACCAGCAGGAGGTTCATCGGGTTGCCGGTGGCGTATCCGGTGACTCCCTCGGGGCGCAGTGCGGTGAAGGAGAAGCCGCGCTCTTCGGAAAGTTCACGGACCAGGTCTTCCTGGGTGTAATAGAAGTGCGGGGCGATCAGGCGGGGGTCCGACTCCTTGGCGGGGGTGTTGAAGAAACCGAGGTGGTGACCGTAGGCCTTGCCGCCTTGGTAGAAGGTGACGTGCTTGAGTGGGGCTCCGGCGGCGTGGAGAGCGTCCAGGGTGTTGCGCAGCAGTGCGTCATTGGTCTCGATGAGTTCGGCGTCGGTGGGTTTTTCGATGTAGGCGCCGAAAACCAGGTGGGTGACATTCTTGAGCTCTGCCAGTCCTGCGGTGGCGGCCTCGGGATCAAGCAGGTCGATGCTGTGGTGGGTCCAGGGGGAGTGCTCAAGTTCGCGGCGGCTGACCCCGTGAACCTCCCAGCCGAGGTCGTGGTAGGCCTGGGCGGCGTAGCTGCCGATCAGCCCGCCATCACCGGCGACCAGGACGGTGCCGGTTCCGGTGGGCAGATCAGTGAGGGTGAGTCCGATATTCGCGGGCATGCTGTTACTCCTGAAAGTTTTGGGGTTTCAGACAGCCTAAGCGCAAATAGTTGCAGCGTCAACTAATGTGGTGAGGGTGGGGTCAAGGGTTTGTCAAGGAGTTGAGATCGCCCACATCACCCCGAAACGATCGAAAACCTGCCCGTACCAACCACCCCAGGGAGCCTCTTCGAAGGGCATGTTGGATTCTCCACCTCCCGCCAGGAAAGCGTCGATCACCCGCCTGCCCTCCTCCGCATTGTCCAGGGTGTAGAGCAGGGAATAGGCAGTGTCACGGACCGGATACTGATTGTCATCCCCCGGCATCTGATCGCCACCCGCAAGCTCCACGCCGGGGGAACGCAGGGTCACATGCGCCACAGCATCCGGATCCGGTTCAAAGGGCATGCCCTCCATCGGGTTATCCCGGTAGGTCATGAGATCCAGTTCCCCACCGAGGATCTCGTGCCAGTGCTCAAAAGCTGCGCGGGTGGTACCGGGGAGGGAAATATAGGTGGCCAGGAATTTACTCATGGAAAAGTCCTCCTGCTAATGGCCGGGGCGGGATATCGCCTCGACTCCTCTCCCCAGGATAGTTTCCCCGCCTGAAGAACTGAGCTGGAAAACATCAAGCTTTCATTATAGGAGGGGAGAAGTTGCGGGCAGGCAGCTCCGGGGCCCGGTCTATGCTCCACCGGGCAATCACCAGACCACTCAGGGAGAGAATCAACAAAGGCAGATGCAACACCCCCATCCACCAGGACTCCGGATTGAGCAGGAACCAGGTCAGCATATTGAAAAGCCCGAAACCCAGACCGGCGAAGGAGATCACCGAAAGGGTGCCGGAATGGATACCCGGATGAAAACACAACAACAGGGAGAGAAACACCGGAGTGAGGAAACAGTAGGTGATCCCGGAATCCCCGAGAACCAGCCGCTCACCCACACCCGGCGGCAGGATGATGTCCCCACTCAAGGAATAGGGGGCGATAAAAGCGAAGAGCCCCGGCAACAGCGTCCAACTCATTGCGGGACGGAAATCCCGCCGGCGGATAATACTCAGCCGGTGCCGGACATCCGGCAGCAGCGCGAAAGACACCAGCACCATGACCACCGTGTTACCCACGACCCACACAAACCCCCACTCCTCGGTCTGCCCCATATTCTGCAGAAAACCGGTCACCAGAATGAAGAAGATATAGGCGAATAACAAAACCCGGGCGACAGCACGTTTCTCCCTCACCCCACGGGAACGGCCCGAGAAAGCACTGAGGAAGGTCATCACCACCATCCCCGCCAGCAAGCCGGTTGCCAGGGGTCGAAGGATCTCCCACTGATGGATGAGCGGATCCTGCAAGGTGGTGCTGATGACCCGGGAAGTGTCCCGAGGATCATAACCGCCCTCCGTGAAGAGCGGAATGACAAAAGCCAGCAGGATCAGAACGCGGGTCGGCCACCATCGCCGACCGCGGGGTTTATGGAGTTTCGGGGCAGATGGTGGGGTCCGTGTGTTCCTCGGGCTCGCCGGTGGATGAGCAGGCCGGGAAGAGCTCCGGGAATCACCGCCAGGAGTGGCGTGCTCGCCCTCGACATGATCGGAATCCGCTGATGTATCCGCCATGACCTCAGTCTATGAAACCACATGCCACTAAGGCAGGGCAGAGAGCGAATGTATCCGGGGTGATATTCAACCTTGATCATTTAAGAGGGAGGCAGGGAGAATCACCCTAAGAATCACAAAGTTCCCGCCTCCCCGGGAAATCCCACCTGAAGGTGGTGGCGGGGGCCTTCGATAGTGTGCTGAACTGGGTGAATGACAGGAATCAGTGCCCGGCGGCGGGCTTTGCGGGGCGTCGACAAGCAGTGCCGGGTATTAAATCACAAGAAAGAGCGACGCCCCGCCCCCCTGGTGCCTTCCCCCCCCCGTGAACTGGGGGGAGTGGCACCGGGGGCCGGGGCGTTAATCAGGGAAACTGCGCCGAATTCGGGGCAGTTCAGGGCGTGCAGGTGTTAAACCTCGACACCGATCATCTCGGTAGCGGCCGGCCAGACCTGAACCACGGCCGGACGCGGGGCGGAATCGCCGCCCTCGGGCCAGTGGCTCAGCGGGTTTTCCACGCTGGAGTCGTCGCCCTCGCCGGGGTGCTGGACGTTGACCAGGACGCGGTTGTCCTGGACGATCGGGCCACAGGTCTCGGCGGACTGCGGCACGGTCAGGAAGCACTTGACCTCGCCGCGACGCTCACCGTCGACGGCGACGGCGTAGAGGCCGTCGTTGGAGTCCAGGGCGTTGCCGTCGGTGGAGACCCATAGGTTGCCGTGGGTGTCGAAGGCCAGGTTGTCCGGGCAGGAGATCGGGGAGACCTTGCTCTTGTCGAAGCCGCCGAAGTAGGAGTAGGCGGCCTCCGGATCACCACAGACCAGCAGGATGTTCCAGTTGAAGGTGGTGCCGGCGTGGTCATCCTCCATCTCCATGACCAGGCCGTTCTTGTTCTCGGCGATCGGCGCGTACTCCGCCGGGCCCTCCTTGGACTTCTCGGCGTTCTCACCGGTGGCACCACGGTAGGAGTTGTTGGTCAGCGCGATGTAGACCTTCTGGTTGACCGGGTTGACCTCGACGTCCTCGGGGCGGTCCATCTTGGTGGGCTCTAGGGTGTCGGCGGCGTTACGGGTGAACACTGCGACCTCCTCGGCGGTGAAGCCCTCGACGTGAGACTCGGCAGAGCCGTCCTCGTTGACGGTCATCAGGCGCAGCCACTCACCGGAGCCATCGAACTGGCCGTCCTCGGGCAGCTCGCCGGAACCGTCGAAGTCGTGGTCGGTGGAGTTGCCCTCGAACTTGGCGACGTAGAGGGTGCCGGCCTCCAGGATGGTCATGTTGTGGGCGGTGTCTCCCTCGATCATCTTGCGGGAGGAGACGAACTTGTAGAGGTAGTCAAAGCGCTCATCATCACCGGAGTAGCAGACGACGGTGCCGTCATCGGTGATGTGGACCTGGCCGGCCTCGTGCTTGAAACGCCCCATGGAGGTGTGCTTGACCGGGGTGGAATCGGGGTTCATCGGGTCAATCTCCACGATGTAGCCGAAACGGTTCGGCTCATTTGGGGTCTTGGAGACATCGAAGCGGTCATCGAAGCGCTCCCACTTGCGGTCGGTCTCCTCACCGGAGATGCCGATGCGGGCCAGGCGCTCCTTGGCCTGCTCATCATCCAGCAGGTCGGCGTTGCCGAAGTACTGGTCGAAGTTCTCCTCGCCGGAGAGGATGGTGCCCCAGGGGGTGACGCCACCGGCACAGTTGTTCAGGGTGCCCAGGACGTTCTCGCCGGTGGGGTCCTGCTCGGTCTTGACCAGGTCAGAGCCGGCAGCCGGGCCGACCAGCTTGAAGGGGGTGGTGCCGGTGATGCGGCGGTTCAGCGGACCGAATTCGCGCTTGAGCTCACCGGTGTCACCGACCTTGGAGACCTCCAGGACGGTGAGGCCATGGGCGGCCAGGCCGATGAGGAACTGCTCCTCGGTGGGGTTCTCGGCGTCGTAGCCCTTGAACATGTTCGGCTCGGTGCTATACTCGTGCGAGCAGACGTAGACCATGCGGTTCTCATCGTCGGGGTGCTCGACCAGGCCGGCGAAGTCATTGTTGAAGCCGAACTGCTGCTCAGCGGCCTCCGGGGTCTGGTTATCGATGTCGAATTCCGGGGCGCCCTCAATGACCGGGTCGCCCCAGGCGACCAGGACGGACTGCTCATAACCTTCGGGGATGACAACGGCATCCTCGGTGTTGGGCTCAACAACGGTGAACTGCATGCCCTTGTAGGTGGGGGCTTCGGTAGCTGCCTGTTCCACGGTGGCTGAGGAGGAACCGGAGGAAGCTTCGGTGGAGCTGGAATCGGTGGAGCAGGCGGCCAGCACGGAGCCGGTGCCGACGGTGAGGACGGTGAGGCTGCCGGCCTTCAGTGCGGAGCGACGGGACATCATGTCGCCGAAGTAGGGGTTGGAGGACTTATTTGCGCACTCCCCGAAGCAGGCGTTGCCGCACTTGTAGGTGCAGGTCATCTTGGTGCGGGAGGAGGCAAATTTATTGCTGAGAAGGTTGAGGCCCTTGATCGCCACGGAAAACTCCAAATATTTGCTGAGAGGAATAGTTGAGACGAAATAAGACCCTATGGACTAAGTGTGACCAATCGGAGAGCTCTAGGTGGATGGGGGGTGAATACTTCCTTAAGCCGACGAATGCAAGGAGTCCCCGCCCAAAGTGATTGATCCCATATTTCCCGCACTTAATATTTAAACCTGGAAAATCAGTGTTAATGTGTCGGGTGTCGCCTCTTCAAGGGGCTGCAGAGATTAATTCACACCCAGGAGGATCTGAATATGTTCATCACCGACCAGCCCACCGCCCGTGACCGCAAGCTCACTCCGGAGCATGAGGAGATCATCAAGGCCACCCTGCCAGCGGTCGGTGCGAACATCGGCGAGATCGCCCAGACCTTCTACCGCACCATGTTCGGCAACCATCCCGAGCTGCTGCGCAACACCTTCAACCGCGGTAACCAGAAGTCCGGCGAGCAGCAGAAGGCGCTGGCCGCCTCCGTGGCCACCTTCGCCTCCATGCTGGTCGACCCCAACGCCCCGGACCCGATCGACCTGCTGGCCCGCATCGGCCACAAGCATGTCTCCCTGGGCATCACTGAGGATCAGTACCAGGTCGTCTATGAGAATCTCTTCGCCGCCATCGTCGAGGTGCTCGGTGCTGACGTGGTCACCGAGGATGTCGCCGCAGCCTGGAGTCAGGTCTACTGGATCATGGCGGATGTCCTGATCACCTTCGAGAAGAAGCTCTACGCCTCCGACAATGTCAAACCGGGTGATGTCTTCCGTGAGGTCAAGGTCATCGAGAAGGAGGTTCTCTCAGGCAACGTCACCAGTTACACCCTGGAAGGCGACCTGACCAAGCCTCTGCCGGGCCAGTACACCTCCATCGGTGTGGTGCTTGAGGACGGTGCCCGTCAGCTGCGCCAGTACTCGATTATCGCCCAGCAGCCGGGCCAGTACACCATTGCCGTGGAGACTGAGGGTGAGGTGTCCACCCACCTGCGCGAGAAGGTTGAGGTCGGCGACACTATCCAGGCCACCCTGGCCGCCGGTGATCTGGTGCTCGAGGAGGGTGATGCTCCGCTGGTGCTGGTCTCCTCCGGTATCGGCTCCACCCCGATGGTCGGCATGCTCGCCTACATGGCACGCGTCGGCGCGCAGCGTGAGGCCATCTACCTGCATGCTGATGAGTCTGAGGGCAACCATGCCCAGCGTGGCCAGACCACCGCCCTGCTGGAGCGTCTGCCCAAGGTCAGGGCGGAGGCCACCTACCGTGAGTCCGGTGAGCGTCTCGACCTGAACAAGCATGACCTCAAGGGTGCGGATGTCTACCTCTGTGGTGGCAACAGCTTCCTGAAGTCCGTCCGTGAGGACCTGTCCAAGCTCCCGGCGGAGAAGGCGCCGAAGTCCGTGCGCTTCGAGCTCTTCTCTCCCAATGACTGGCTGCTCGGTTAATCTGCTGAAGGCTCCTCCCGCTCCGCCCTTCCCTCGCCAATGTGCGAGGGGAGGGCGGTTGTCGTTGTGAGGGGGGCGTGGTCAACCCTGAGTCTGAAACGCTTGATCCCGGGCATCTTCTGTTGGGCCAAGCCTGCGACAGGGGGTACCCGTCCAGGGTGTGTTGCAGATCATATTTCAAGGACATCCGGTCCGAAATTGCACAAAGAAAAAAGCTAAGGCTTACCTTTGTAGCGTTTCGGTCATCGGGATGTCCTTTTTGCTATAGGTGGAGCCTTTCCGGGGGGTGTCTCAGGATTTGAGGGCAGTTTTGGTTTGAATAAGGACAGCCTAAGCTTTGCCTCAATCGGCTGGCCTTCACTGCTCTCAGGAGGTTGATGCAGGTCAGCGACAAAGATCCGAGTTCACTTATTAGGAGCCTTAAAACTCATGAAGCAGCAGAATCTCAAGAACCACGCCGTGCAGCGTGCCCTGGTCGGTCTGATGGCCGTGGCAGTGAGCACCGCCGGTGTCACCGTGGCAGGTACCGGTACCGCCTTCGCCCAGACCCAGGAGTGCTCCACCTTCGAGGCCCGCAACCAGGGTAACGGCAACGGCACCATCACCCTGAAGGAACCAGAGCGCAACTACAAGGGCGGTGACATCATCACCCTCGTCGGCACCGGTTTCGACGTTCGCCCGAAGAATGGCTCCCTGGCCTTCAAGATCGATGATGGTGCCATCCAGTTCCCCAAGGATCAGACCGGTTCCGACGCGGACACCTCCAACGGTGTCGACGCTTCCGGTACCGCTTATGTCGATACCCCGGTCAAGGCTGACGGCACCTTCGAGATCAAGCTCAAGCTGCCCGAGATCGCTGCCAACGGTCAGCACAACATCCGTCTGCTGGCGGGTAACGACGGTGGCGCCGGCGCCTCCAAGACCGTCTACTTCCTGGTGCAGAACGGCACGGCAGACGGCTCCTGCGGCACCATCGCCGCTCCGGCCGCCCCCACCACCTCTTCACCGGTTGTCCCGGTTATCACCGAGCCCGCCCCCACCACCACCACTTCGCCGACCACGGGTACCCCTGAAGAGGAACCGTCTGGTGTCGACAACTCCCTCCGCAATGAGAACCTCTTCGACATCCAGCGGGTCAGCGTCCCCAACGGCATGTACCAGACCGCCATCAACCCGGAGACCGGCAAGCTCTTCGCCGCTGCCTCGGTTGGTCGCCCCCCGATCAAGCAGTCTTCCCTGGTGAAGATGGATGCTGAGACCCTTGAGATCGAGAAGGAGATCCTCCCGGGTGCCGTTGAAGAAGGCAACGAGGAAAAGGGTGTCTTCGGTGTCTACGGCATCGGCCTGGACAACGAGCTCGGTTATGTCTGGGTGACCAACACCCGCCAGAACACCGTCGCCGTGTACAAGCAGGATGACCTTTCCCTGGTCAAGCAGTTCGACGCCGGCATCATCGACCACACCCGCGACATCATCGTCGATCCGCAGACCAACCTGGTCTACGTTTCCTCCGCGGCTCGTGGTAACGCTGATTCCGCTGTCATTGCGGTCTTCGACGGCAACACCCTGGAGCGCAAGGAAGACATTGTGGTCAGCGATGACAAGCACAACGTCGGCGTGACCATGTCCCTGGACTTCAACGCTGCGACCGGTGAACTCTTCACCTCCAGCTTCGCCAACCCGCTGGCCGCCAAGATTGACGTCCGCGACGGCAACAAGGTCACCATCTACGAGCTCGGGGACAATGCCGTCACCGCCTCCGGTGTCGCCTTCGACCCGAAGAACCGCAACCTGTGGGTGGCCAACCAGGGCACCAACAACGTCGTGGCAGTCAACGTCGACTCCGGTGAGCTTGTCGCTGACCTGCCGACCGGTGATGGCGCGCTGAACGCCGAGTACGACCCGACCTACGGCTACATCTACGTCTCCAACCGCGGCGGCGGCACCACCACCGTCATCGACGCCAACACCTTCGAGGAAGTTGCGAACCTGCCGGCCGGCACGAACGCCAACCACGTCGCTGTGGGCCCGAGCGGCTCCGTCTACATGGTCAACAAGGCCGGTAACCAGGGCGAGAACGACACCAAGTTCGACGACCTGTACCGCTACACCCCGAAGGCTGCACCGGTCGAGCCGATTGCACCGGGCAACGAGCTCTCCTCCGAGGGCACCGAATTCGGTGGCGCACTCGGCGGACTGCTGGCAGCCCTGGGCATCGTCGGTGCCGCAGCCGGTATCTTCGGCGCCCTGATCAACACCGGTCTGATCAGCGCCAATGTGCTGCCCTCCTGGCTGCGCGGCGCCCTGAACATCTAGTTCCGGGACACCTGATTCCAGGACAACCTGGGCCAGCACAAAGCCCTGGCACCTGCCACGGCTGGAGCTGAAATTCCCTGACCACACCCCGGCACGGGGCATCCGATAAGCGGATGTCCGGTGTCGGGGTTGTGGGCCGGAGTGGGCTCTTTATCTAAAAGTATTCCCAAAGTCTTTCTTATTGCCTTTAGCGGGGGAAACAGGGGAGAACGCCCCTGCCCGCATCCCCAGGGGAGAGGCGAACCCCCAGATCACGCCCCACCCTCCGGGACACCATGCCCGGTCAGATTTCCCCCAGAAAATTTCATCCCCGTCCATATCCGAACTCCCCCCCGAGAGGATCCGCTCATGAACCCCCGGTCCATTCTTCGTCTGGTGGCGCTACTGCTGGTGGCCACCCTCGGCCTTGCCGGCTGCTCCACCGCCCCCGGGCAGGCCGAAGGCCCCACCCGCACCATCACCGACATTGAAGGCACCGAGGTTGAGGTGCCGGTGGAGCCGGAACGGGTCATCACCCTCTCCGAACCCACCCTTGATGCCGTCCTGGCACTGGGCCTGGTGCCGGCAGGCACCGTCTCGGGCCGCGGGCAGAGCAGCGTCCCCAACTACCTGGCGGAACAGGCCGGGGACATCCCGATCCTGGGTACCGTGGCGCAGCCCAACTTCGAGGCCATCGGTGAGATCTCCCCGGACCTCATCCTGGTTGACGGCACCAGCATCAACAACAACCCGCCGGTGATCGAGGCGCTGCGCCAGATCGCCCCGACCGTCTACACCGGTTACGCCGGTGGGGACTGGAAGGCCAACCTGGGTTTCGTCGCCGAGGCGGTGAACAAGGTTGCGGAGGGTGAGCAGATCCTCGCTGACTATGAGGCCAAGACCAATGACGCCCGCGAGAAGCTCAACAGCTACGCAGATCAGACCTTCTCGGTGGTGCGCTGGCAGGGTAACACCGCCGCGATGATCCTCAAGGAACTTCCGGCAGGTCGGGCCCTGAGCGATGTCGGACTGCAGCGTCCCGAGAACCAGAACCGGGAGGGCCGAGGCCACTCCGAACCGGTCTCCGCGGAGAATCTGCAGGAGATTGACGCGGACTTCCTCTTCTTCGGCACCCTCGGTGGATCCAGTGTAAGTAACCCGGATGCCGGAGGCACCGTGGATGAGTCCGCCGCCCGGGAATCCATCGCCCAGGCGCGCAGTGTTCCCGGCTTCACCAGCCTGAACGCCTACCAGCAGAACCACATCATTCCGGTTGACGGCTCCGCCTGGACCTCCACCGGTGGTCCGCTGCTGATGAACAAAATCGTCGATGACATTCTCGCGGCACTGACCTAGGAAATGCAATGAACTTCATTTTCACCCTTCCCCGAGTCCTTCCCTCCGGTATCGCCCTGGTTGCAGCTCTGGCCTTCACCTGCACCGCAGCACCGGCACCGGCCTTCGCCCAACAGACGGTCTCCGCCGCTGATGTCCAGGAGATCAGCACCGAGGGTGCCACCCTGAAGATCCAGCAGGACGTGGACAGCAGGGGCACACTGCGGATCAGCGGTTCCGGATGGACCGCCGAAAGCGGTGGCTCCACGGTTCGGATCAAACTCAACTACGAGGCCAATGGGCTTCCCCAGCAGTACACCCGGACCGGGGGTGAAATCAACACACACCCCACCTCCGGCGCGCCGGACGCCACCCTCTGGGAGGTGTTCCAGGCTGACCAGGATGGCGACTTCGAGATCACCACTGATCTGCCGGAGCTGACTGCCGGCCAGAAGTTGATCGTTGACCTCAGCAGCGGACTGGTGGCCGGGGATGTTCAGCGCACCATCATCTCCAAGCCCCTGACCGTCGGTGGTGTCGCCTACCGGGAAGCCGCCGGGGAGGATGTGGAATGTGTCGCCTCCACCCCGCGTCCCGCCGCCACGGTCGCTGCCGAACCGGATTCCTCCGGCAGACTGCGGATCACCGGCACCGGCTGGTGCAACTCGCTCAGCGGTGGGGCCCTGATCGGAATCAAGATCGATGAGGGCTCGCTGAGCCGCGCAGATGACACGGTGCATGCGAACCGGACCATCTTCGCCATTGTCCAGGCTGATGATGCCACCGGTGACTGGACCTATGACCTGCAGCTGCCGGATGGCACCACCGGTCCCAGCGGTTCGGTGCCGGCCTTCACCAGTGGTGAGCACACCATCCGTCTGCTCAGTGGCTCCCTCCAGGAAAATGACCCGGTGGCCACCCTCCCGGGCCGTGGTGAGTCCTTCAAGTTCGTGGTCGGTGACTATGAGCCCAATGGCTTCCCGGATCCGCTGCAGTACTCGGAGGACCTGAAGAACGCCAACAAGAACGGCATCAAGATCAGGGAGAAGAGTGGGGGACTGGAGGTCACGGTTCCCGGTACCAAGGAAGGTGACTGGGTTTACCTCAACGCCTACAACCCGGCCGGCACCCCGGTCCTGCCCTGGCAGGGAACCTGGTTCCAGGTGAACGGGGAAGGAAAATTCAACGCCTCCTTGAAGGGCATCAACCTGGCTGCGGCCGAGTACAAGATGGTGGTGCAGTCCGGCAACCAGGACAGCCGCAATGAGCTGCTCGGCTGGGCCTGGTATGAGGTGGAGGGTTCCGGCACCGATGACGGAACCACCGATGACGGCACCTCCGAGACCGTCACCAGCGAGCTGATGGGCATTGTCTCTGAGCTGGAATCCGCTGTGGTGGCGATGGAGCAGTTGGACACCGACATCAGCAACTACCGAACCGGCCGGAACCCCCAGTCCGCCAGCGAGGACGGCACCGAGGATGACAGTCTCATCGTTGCGGACTTCCCGCTTGAAGAGACCCTCCTCACCACCGCCATGGACTCCACCTCTGGTGGGGCAGGCTTTTCTGTGGCCGCGCCCGGTGTGGCCAGTTTCCCGGTGGCCACCGGCGGTGGCAGCGTCACCCCCAACGCCCCGGTCGTCGCTGTGACCACCAGTGACGCTGAGGATTCTGTGGTTGCCGGGGTGGAATCCAAGCCGGCCCCGGACTTCGATCCAGCGGCCCCGGTGCCCGATATCGCTGGCCTCAACCAGGACAATGCCGGTGAGGTCACGGGATCCCTGGAGGGGGAGCTGCTGAGCATGGAGCTGTCAGGTGTCGCCGCCGGGGACTGGGTCTACCTCCACGTCTACGCCCCGAATGTGGTTCCGGTGGGTTGGGTGCAGGTGGATGAGAACAACACTGTCCGACTGGACACCAGCACCATCCCCAATGGCGTGCACAAGGTCGCGGTTCTGGGGGAAGACGGTGAGATTCTCGGCTGGGTGGAGATCACCCTGGGCGCGGACCAGCTTGAACTAGCTGATGTCCCGGTCCTCACCGAGGCCTCGAACCGGCAGAACGTGGTCACCACCGCCAGTGCGGTCGGAGCCACGGACTGGTGGATGATCCTGGTTGGTGCTCTGATCCCCGTGTTCTACGCCCTCTCCCTCTGGGCCGCCCACCGTAGTCCCCGCAGTTAAGATCTAAAGGACAAGAAACATGAGTCTCAAGGCATCCCCCCGATCGCGGCGTCGTCACGCTCTGGCTGTTCTGGCAGCCGGAGCTGTTGCGGCCATCAGCCTGCTTCAGGTCCCGCCGGTCACCGCCCTCCCACCGAGTGGCGCCAACACCGCCGACACCCCGGGTACCTCCTCCTCGGTGTCCCCGAAGACCCTTGCCCCCTGCGAGACCCTTACCTTCCAGGTGACGGGTTTCCCCGCCGGTGAAGTGGTCTACGTCAAGATCGATGATGGTCAGGGCTATGGCGACCAGTCGATCCAGGGTGCCGGCGTGGTGGCCACCCAGCGCGTCGACTCCTCGGGCCGGGCCTCCGGTTCGGTGCAGATCCCCTGCGACATGGACGAAGGATCCCACTGGTTGCGTTACCTGGCCAGTGAGCCCATGGACGATGCCGCCGGTGGTGGTGTGCTCGGTTACTCCAACAAGGGTAACTCCACCTTCAGCGTGAAGAAGAAGCAGCAGCAGGAAACCACCCAGGCTGCGGCCCCGGTGCGAAACAACACCACCCAGGCTGCGGCGACCCCCGCAGCTGCCGCCACCAGTGCGGCCCGCGCCAACAGCGCCGGGAGCAACACCCGTGGTGGCACGGCCGCCACCACCGTGGCACGGGCCGCCACCGGAAACACCGGTGGGCAGGCAGTCAACCAGGCCGTGGCCGCTCCGGCGAATGCCGCTGCAGCTGGTGCCGCCAACGCCGCCAATGCCGCCAACGCCGGTAACACCGCAGTCACCGCGAATGCCGCCAATACCGGCACGGATAACACCAGCGACACCGCGGCCGATGCCGCGATCGGCCCCGACGGTCAGGCCGTCAGCGCTGATGAGGGAATTTTCGGGGGAGTTCTCGATGATGCCCAAACCGGAACCGGCGCCGACGCTGGCACCACGGTGAACGGGGAAACCCTCACCACCGCCTCCCAGAGCCAGTCCAATTCGATTCCCTGGATCGGCCTCTTCATCGGCGGGGCAATCCTGCTGGTGGGCATGACGGCCATCAACACCTGGCTCTTCGTGCAGCGTCGTCCGGCCTATGCCACCCAGGCAGCTCAGGGAAACACCCGGAACAGCAACCACACCGCAGATGACTGGCAGGACACCGCTGTCCACCCCACCCTGGACGACCAGAGGTAGCAGCCCCCAGGGCTGAGCAGGATCATGATGACACCGGAGATGAACACCCCACGATGAGCACCGCACTAACCCCACCGAGACCGCAACCGAATCCGGAAGCAGCCCCGGAACCCACCTTCAGCCGGGCCCGAGGCCAGCTGAAGGGCGCCCTCAAGTTGATCACCGCCCTCCTGGTGCTGATGGCTCTGATCGCAGCCTCCCTGTTGGTCGGCTCCAACCCGATCCCCGTCGGGGAAGTGGTTCAGCTCCTGCAGCATCCCGATGAGAGCTTCAACTCGGTGGTGGTGCATGAGCAGCGGGTGCCGCGCACCATCCTGCTGATCCTGGTCGGGGCCGCGCTGGGTGTGGCCGGCAGCCTGATCCAGTCGCTGACCCGTAACCCCCTGGCGGATCCCGGCATCCTGGGAATCAACGCCGGCGCCTCGCTGGCGGTGGTGCTGGCGGTGGCCGTCTTCGGCCTGAGCTCGGTGTGGTTCTACCTCTGGTTCGCCTTCGGTGGTGCGGCGATCGCCGCTGTGGGGGTTTATGTCCTCGGCGGCACCGGCCGGGCAGCTGCTTCCCCGGAGCGACTGGCACTGGCGGGTGTGGCGATCAGCATGGCGATGGGTGCCCTGGTTCAGACGGTCATCCTCTCCAACCAGGATGCCTTCAATGAGTTCCGTTTCTGGGCGGCCGGTTCCGCCGAGGCCCGGGGCTATGACATCATCACGGCCGTGGCCCCCTTCATCGTGGCCGGGCTGGCGCTGGCGGTGCTGGTCACCCCGGCGCTGAATGCCATGGCACTGGGCCTGGATACGGCTCGTAGCCTCGGGGTTCGGGTGAATCTGACCCGTGCAGTGGTGGTGGTTGCGGTGACCCTGCTGGCGGGTGCCGCCACCGCAGGCATCGGCCCGGTGATGTTCATCGGGTTAGCGGTGCCCTACCTGGCACGGGCCATCTGCGGTCCGGATCAGCGGCTGGCCTTGCCCTGGTGCATCATGGCCGCCCCTGCGGTGATGCTCCTGGCTGATGTGCTGGCCCGGGTGGTGCTCGCCCCCTCGGAGGTCGCGGTGGGAATCATGAGCGCGATTCTCGGCGGCCCCTTCTTCATCGTCATTGTCCGTCGCCGTCGACTGGAGGCACTGTGATCCACCAAACCAGAACCCCCGCCTCCCCGGATCACCGCCTCTACACCCTGGCCGGCATGGTGCTGCGCCTGCCGAAGCGGACGGTGCAGGTGTGTCTGCTGATGGTGCTGTTGATCCTGTCAGCCGCGGGCATCGCCCTGTTGCTGGGGGACTACCGCTTGAGTATCGGTGAGGCCGTGGCCGCGCTCTTTGGGATGGGTAATGATCCCCTGGCCAGCTATTTCGTGCAACAGCAGCGTGCTCCGCGCATTGTGGCGGCAGTTCTGGTGGGCGCCGCCCTGGGTGCTTCGGGTGCACTTTTCCAGTCTCTTTCCGCCAATCCGCTGGGCAGCCCTGATGTCATCGGTTTCACCGTGGGTGCGGCCACCGGCGCGCTGCTGCAGATCATCATTTTCGGTGGTGGCCCCCTGGCCATTGCCGTCGGTGCCCTGGCCGGTGGTTTTCTCACCGCATGCATCGTCTACGCCCTCGCCTGGCGGGGTGGGCTCAACGGTATCCGCCTGGTGCTGGTGGGCATCGGTGTCGCTTCGGTGCTGCAGGGGCTGAACTCCCTGCTGGTGGTGCGTGCTTCCCTGGAGGCCGCGCAGACTGCGACGCAGTGGCAGGCGGGTTCCTTCAATGCGATGACCTGGAGCACCGCTGGGGTGGCGTTGATCTGTGTGGCGGTGCTGCTGCCGATCGCGTTGACGCTTTCCCGCCCCCTGAATGTGATGCTCAGCGGCGATGATCTGGCCACCGCGCTGGGGGTGAAGGTGGAGCGGCGTCGCAGCCAGATCGTGATGGTGGGTGTGGCCCTGGTGTCCCTGGCGGTGGCGGTGGCCGGCCCGATCGCCTTCGTCGCGCTGGCCGCCCCGCAGCTGGCGCGCCGTCTGACTCGTCATGGTGGGGTCGGTGTCGGTGCGGCTGCCCTGATGGGTGGTCTGCTGGTGTTGGTCTCCGACATCCTGGCGCAGCGTCTCTTCGCCCCGACCCAGTTGCCGGTCGGCGTGATCACCGGCAGCCTGGGCGGGATCTACCTGATATGGCTGCTGGCCCGGGAATGGCGCAAGGGTTTCTAACCCCCTGGCTGCTTATCGACGTCCTCGGCCACCACCGCCGGTGGTCTACCCCGGCGGGGGATCTCCCCGGCATCCCGGGGTAGGCGACCGGCCCGACGCAGACCATCCCGCAGCATCACCTCAATCTGGGCGTTGATGCTGCGGCTTTCGTCATTTGCCCACCGTGCGATCGCCTCATGGACCTTCGGGTCGATGCGCAGGGGCACATTTTTGCGTGCCATGGTCTTAGGTGTAGAGACTGCCTGTGTTGATCATGGGCTGGGCATTGGTGTCGGAGCAGAGCACCACCAGCAGGTTCGAGACCATGGCGGCACGACGCTCCGGGTCCAGGTCCACGATCTGACGGGCCTCGAGCTGTGCCAGGGCCGATTCAACCATGGTGACGGCACCTTCGACGATGGTTTCGCGGGCATCCACGATCGCACCGGCCTGCTGGCGCTGCAGCATGGCCTGGGCGATCTCCGGGGCGTAGGAGAGGGAACCGATGCGGGCCTCGATGATCTCCAGGCCGGCGAGGTTCACCCGGGCCGCAACCTCATCCGCCAGTTCCCGGGAGACCAGGTCGGTGGACCCGGAGAGTGAGGGGTGGTGGGAGGTGCCGCCGTCATAGGGGTGGGTGGTGGCCACATGGCGCAGGGCGGATTCAGCCTGGGTGCTGATGAACTCCTCGACCTCCTCCACCGCGAAGGTGGCCTTGGCGGTGTCGGCGATCTGCCAGACGATGATCGCCCCGATGTTCACCGGGTTGCCGTTGGAGTCATTGACCTTGATGGTCTCGGTCTCGAAGTTACGCACCCTCACACTGACCTTCTTGGCGGTGGTCAGCGGCGGTACCAGGGAGAGCCCGGTGCGGCGGTTGGTGCCCAGGTAGCGGCCGAAGAACTGGATCACCTGGGTGTGTCCGGGGGAGATCACCTTGACCATGGTGGTCAGCAGGATGAGGATGATGCTGAGGAGTGCGATCACGGCACCCACGCCGGTGGCGGCCCTCTCGAAGCCGATCAGCAGGATCCCGCCGGCGATACCGATTATGCAGAGCAGCATCACCAAGATGGCCAGGCCAGCCATGCCGGCTCCGGTGGTCCAGACGGGTTGCTCAACAACCTCGACCTTGACTCCCTCATGGCCGACGGGGCGGTCAGCGACCTCGGGGACAACAGCTTCAGGATTCTCAGGGGGCGGGGACTGTGGGGGTTGTGCGGAGCTCATCTTGGTCGAGACCAGCCTTTCCGGTTATCCAGGGGGATGGCTGCCGGAGGTGCGCTCCGAAACCTTCCTTTTAATGTGATATCAGATTATCAGGGTCTGGGAAGTAATGTGATATCAGATTAATAACTTCTTCCCGGAGTGGTTGGTCAGGTGGCAAAAAAGTGCGATTTGACCCATTGGGATCGTTTGCACGATGTCGGAAAGGTCCCAAACCGCACTTTTTTGCCAGCCCTGCCCACGGATCGGTAATTCAGGCACATCAAACCGCGCCACCCCGCTCCACACCCTGCGGCTAGCACTCCACCCTGAATTCCCAGCTCGGTAGGCGTTCGAGCTCACAGCTTCTGCACTTCGGAAGAAGCGCTGCTATCGACTACTCTTGAGACTCGTGACGAACGCCAAGGAAACCCAAGCCCAGACCAATGATCTTCCCGAGCAGCTGCGTATCCGCCGTGAGAAGCGTGAGCGACTGATCGAGGCCGGCACGGAGGCCTACCCGGTCACCGTGGACCGCACCATCTCGATCGCTGAACTGCGGGAGAAGTTCCAGGTCCTGGCCGAGGGCGAAGAGGCCGGCAACACCGAGGGGGTCACCTACCTCACCGCCGGTGCAGAAACCGATGTGGAGCACGCCATCGCCGGTCGTCTGATGTTCATGCGCAACACCGGCAAGCTCTGCTTCGCCACCCTCCAGGATGGTGACGGCACCCAGGTGCAGGCCATGCTTTCCCTGGCCGAGGTGGGGGAGGAGTCCCTGGCTGCCTGGAAGTCGGATGTGGATCTGGGTGACTTCATCTCCGTCCGCGGCCGCGTGATCGCCTCCCGCCGTGGTGAGCTCTCCATCATGGCCACCAGGTGGCAGATGGCTGCCAAGGCACTGCGCCCCCTGCCGGTGGCCTTCGCCGAGATGAACGAGGACACCCGGGTCCGCCACCGCTACACCGACCTCATCATGCGTGAGGAGGCCCGCAAGAACGCCCTGACCCGCATCAAGGTGATGCGCGCCCTGCGCAACTACCTGGAGGGTGAGGACTTCCTGGAGATCGAGACCCCGATGCTCCAGACCCTGCACGGTGGTGCGGCGGCACGTCCCTTCGAGACCCGCTCCAACGCCCTGGACATTGACCTCTACCTGCGTATCGCCCCGGAGCTCTTCCTCAAGCGCGCCGTGGTCGGCGGCATCGACCGCGTCTTCGAGGTCAACCGCAACTTCCGTAATGAGGGTGTGGATTCCACTCACAGCCCTGAGTTCGCGATGCTCGAGACCTACCAGGCCTGGGGTGACTACCGGGATGGCGCGAAGCTGATCCAGGGTCTGGTCCAGTCCGTGGCCCAGGAAGTCTTCGGCTCCACCACCGTCACCTGGGCGGACGGCACCGAGTTCGACCTCGGTGGGGAATGGCCGGTCATCGAGATGTACCCCTCCCTCAATGAAGCGCTGCAGCAGAAGTTCCCCGGCCAGCCGGAGGTCACCATCGACTCCACCGTTGAGGAGCTCAAGGAGATCGCCCAGGTCATCGGCCTGGAGGTCCCCGAGAAGGGTGGCTGGGGCCACGGCAAGCTGGTGGAGGAGATCTGGGAGCTGCTCTGTGAGGAGCTGCTCGAAGGACCCATCTTTGTCAAGGACTTCCCGGTGGAGACCTCCCCGCTAACCCGTGACCACCGTTCCAAGCCGGGCGTCACCGAGAAGTGGGACCTTTACGTCCGTGGCTTCGAGCTGGCCACCGGTTACTCCGAGCTGGTTGACCCGGTCATCCAGCGGGAGCGTTTCGCTGATCAGGCCCGCCTGGCCGCCGGCGGCGATGATGAGGCCATGGTCCTGGATGAGGAATTCCTGGCCGCCATGGAGCAGGGTATGCCGCCGACCTCCGGCAATGGCATGGGCATTGACCGCCTGCTGATGGCACTGACCGGCCTGGGCATCCGTGAGACCGTCCTGTTCCCCATGGTGAAGCCGGAGCAGAAGCACTAGGTTGGGGCCTGGCCTCCTGCTCCCTTAACCCATTTAACCCGCTTAATCCAGAGATCCTGCTTGCAGAAAGCAGTACTGATCTCTGGGTTAATTTTTATGCTTTCTGACGTCAGGAATTCCGAGTTAGTCACTTTCGCGGCAATCCGCAACCCCAGTAGTTCCGGAGCTGTGGGTAGAACAGCGTCATCCACAGGTTCTAAAGCAGCCCGCCCAGAACTCCTTGTGCCTTCAGGATTGCTCCCTCATTGTCATGTTCATGAAGAACTGGGGAGAGAAATTCGGGCTGATTAATCTGACCCGGCTCAGGCAAACTGACCGTGAGATCTTTAAACAACTGAATGAAGGGATTTTGCTGAGGTTGACCGCGGAGGTGGCGATAGACGCTGCGAAGTATGAACAGCTTCCACCGTGGGAACGCGCCACTGCACGAGCTTTCGCCGTTGGCCTCACGGTGGACAAGGCGGTGATCGGAGGGCAAGCCGCAGCCCGGTTGTGGGGTCTGCACACCCTTAGCATCGAAAATTCTGTGACCTGTTATCTACCGGACATGGGAACACCGTGTTCACCGAAGTTGTGGCCCAAGGGCGTCATCTACCGCTATGGGCGTATGGACTCACAGGATATTCGTGAATATCACGGTATCCGGGTTGCCTCATTCACCAGGTTTCTCCTGGACATCGCCTACTATGATGGCCTGCATGCGACGGTGGTCGTACTTGATTCCGCCAGGCGTCGGTGGCCGAAGCTAACCAAGGATTCTCTATACGACAAACTTCATGAATATCCCCGTTACCGAGGTCTCACGGTCCTCAGACAAGCCATCGAACTGTCAGTGCCCAATTCCGACAGTGCCCAGGAAACCCGCGCCAGGCTCATTCTCCATGAGGCAAACCTGCCGGAAGTCACATCCATCCGGCCCCAGGTGCGTTTCAATCGTGGGAAATATGGTCGCTATTACGTGGTGGATTTCCTGATCAATGACCGGATCATCGTGGAGATCGATGGGCGCTCAAAGTACAAGACCGACAGCTCGGACCAGCTGGAGACTGCCCTCTTAGCAGAGCGTGACCGGGAGAAGTTCTTCACCAATCATGGCTACACGGTGTTACGCATTGAACCGAACCAATTGAATGGGGAAGATTGTGAATTCCTCCAGATCCTCCGGAATACCCTGCTTGAGACTCCTTCAGCTCGACTTCCACGGTCAGGGTAGCTACATTCTCAGATTTCCGGTGGCGCAGATTCCAGTTCCACTGCAGACCAGCTTCCAGCGTCGAATACCGCTACCCCGGTGGTTTCCGGGGGATTCCACGGTTCGGCGTTGAAGGGCTGGATCGCCACCACGAAGCGGGTGGGGGAGATGATCTGTACAGTAGCGCCACTATTTTCCGGTTTGGGCCACCGGGTGATTTCCTCACCGGAGTCCTGGTCCACGAATACAAGTTCCGGCCCGGCGCTGTTCACAGCAACACCCTTATCAGCAGTCCAGGACCAGGGTGCCTCGCCCATTCCCGTGTGTTCAACGGATTCGACGCGGAAGTCGGGGCCTACGATCACGTGAAGTTCCCAACAGTTGAGGTAATACCGTTCACCAACGCGGGTGGCTTCACCGATGGTAAATCCTTCGGTGTGGATGAGGCAGATCTCCAGTTCGCCATCAAGGTTGGTTCGGGCCAGTGCGGTGCGAGAACCCTCCTCAGTCAAAGCATGTAAGGCGTAGAGCCCTTCCGAGAACCGCGTTATGATCTCCCAGGGTTCCGGAACTACAGGTTCGGAAACCGTGGGCTCCACCGCCGGAGTCCAATACGGAATTTCCGTGGTCACGGCTGCCCCAGGGGTTAAGGGCCAGGCCCGCGCCTCATCGTGGACGACCCTGTCGAAGAAGGAGAGTGAAAAAGAATCACGCAGTGAAACAGGCACGAATGTCTGCCCCAGATATGTGCCCGTTCCGGTGTGCCAGCATCGCAGGACCGGCAGATAGTGAGCCTTCACCCACAGATGCTCACCGACTGCGTGGATGGTGCCGGAGCGGAAAAGTTCTGGCATCAGGGGCGGGGGAGTGGCACCGTCGAGAGTGACGTCCAGGATGATGTCGCGAAGCGAGATTTCACCTTCGTTGTAGGCATCGGTGGTGTCTTCGAGCTTCTGCCAGAGGCGCCGTGAATCGGTGAACCCACCCACTGAACCATAGATTCCTTCGACTTTGACATCGTTAAACACCGACTCCGGATCCCAGGCGGAATAGCCGAACCAACCATCCAGTTCAGCCTCGCGAACCAGGGGCTTAGAAATAGAGGAATAGGTGGACCAGCCATCACCGGTGAAAATCACCGGCCACAGGGGATCAGGGTGGGATTCGTCCAGGTGGCGGATCCAACCGCGCCGGGTGGTCTCCAGCCCTGGCATGGGAGGCTCACCCCGTCGAAAAGCAAGCGGCAATCGCACGGATTCACCAACCTTGTACTGCGGGTAGGAACCCTCCAGGGAGCCGTCGCCGATCCAGATCCGCAGTCGGCGGGGATCTGTGGACTGCGGTGGGAGCTGCTCGAGGAAACCTGGGAGATCCTCGGGCGCGGGCAGCTCAACAGGATTCTTCAACGCGGCCAGCTGTGCATCCCATTCTTCTTTCCAGTCGACGGTTGCATCTTCCCAAGTGGGATCAGACATAACAGAAGGAAAGAGGACACTCACGGCCTCGATGCGTTCACGCTCGGATTCCACGGCCAGGAGGGTGCCGTGTTCCTGATCCACCTCGATCAGCCGGGGATGGTCTTCGAGATGGAGACGGCTATGAGCTGCGCTAGGAATCACCCAGGTGCCACGACCGGCAATCTCACCCTGGAGGATCAGGCTGAGATCAACATCATTGAGGTTCATATTTTTGATCACGGCGGCTGGTTTGAGGAAGAAGCCTGCTATTCCGAGGGTTTGGAGATCGGCGACGTCGACAAGCGCAGGAACCTCGCGCCCCTCAAAGACCCAACGAGTGGCACCGGAACCGCGCACCACGTCCACCTCGCCCCGGAGGGCGTGCACACCGCTCGCGGAGTGGTGGACGGTGAGGCCGGTGGCGTCGAGAGGCAGGAAGAAGGTGGGTTGGGTGACCCAGCCGAAGCGGCTCTCCGGTTCCCGGGTGCGAATAATCTGGAGATCAACGGTGGTGGGCTTCTCAGTACCCCGGCGGATCAGCTCAAGTAATTCAGTCACGCTCTGCATTGGTTCAGGTTAACGCAGGTGATAGGGCTGCGCTGGGTGTTCTCTGCACACATAAAAAAGCAGGCCAGGTCCAACGGGACCCGGCCTACTTCACCATCAATGGCGTGTTGTCGCTACGGCTCAGTTTGCCGTGGCATCCGCCATCTGCAGCAGCTCATCACGGGAGTTGAGGTAGCTGGCGATCGCCAGGCGGTTGATTGCCGAGCGGCTCATGATGCCGACGACGGGGCCATTCTCACCGCGTATCACCGGTACCTTCTTGATATTCGCATCAGACAATGCGGCAACGGCGTCAGGGATCGATGAGCTGACATCGATGGTGAGCACGTCGCGGGTGGCCAGTTTCATGACATTCAGGCCTGCCAGATCGGACATGGCCTGGGCCAGGTCGTCATCAGCACCGATCGCGTAGGAATAGATGGAGGTGGAGGAGGGGTGGGTTGCCGAGAGGTAACGCATGACGTCACCATCGGAGAGGAAACCCGCCAGGGAGCCATCCGCGTTGAGGATGGGTGCTCCGGAGATTCCGCGTTCCGCGAAGGTCTGCAGAGCACTCAGCACAGTCTGATCAGAGGACAGGGCGTACACATCGGTCTTCATGATCGACTCAACAGTGTTGTCCTGGCTCTGCGCAGCCTGGGCTGTCTCAGCCGAACGCTGGGACTGTGCCGAGCGGTGGGCGAGGAATGCCAGGATAATGCCGATGATCGAGGTGATGACCACCAGGGCCACGGCACCACGGAAACCGGTGAGCAAGGAATCGACCTCGCTGTTTCCAGCGTTGATGTTCGAGGCGGTCAGAGCGCCGTAGATACCGGCAGCCAGTGAGGTGCCCACACAACCGGCGATCTGGAAGCTGGTGGAGACCACCGTGACGCCATGCGGACTGGTTTCACGGTCGAGCTGGGACAGCGCGAAGGTCTGTGAGGGCCCGATGACCAGCGCGGTAGCCAGCACAGCGGGAACGTAGAGCAGACCGAAGAGCAGGATGGAGGAATAGCCAGCGGCCACTCCCACCAGAGTGACGAAGATAGCCATGATCAGGAACCCGAGGGGGATCGACCAACGGCCACCGTGGCGGTCGAAGAGACGGCCGGCCAGGGGACCCGCCACAACAGTGAGGAGGATACCCGGTGCCAGGGTGAGCGAAGCACCCAGCGGCGACATATCGCGGGCGGACTGCAGGAACAGCGGGATGATGACGTTCATGGCGAAGACGAACACCAGGCCGAGCATGGTCATCAGAACGCCGATGACGAACGGGGCGTTGGAGAACGGCCGCAGGTCGATCAGGGGATGTTCGATGCGACGCTGGCGGATGACGAAGAGCCACATTGCGATCAGTCCGACGACGGCGGAAATGCCGGCGTAGAGGGCGGCGCCACCGAAGGCAGCGGACACACCGTAGAGGATGCCGACCAGGCCGATTGCCACGAGCAGGAAGGACAGGATGTCCAGAACCGGGCGGCCCAGGGCAGCAACGTTACGCAGAATGATTCCGCCGGCAATCAGCACGAGGAGGGTGAGGCCACCGAAGACCCACATCAGAGTGGTCCACGGTGCGACGGTCAGCAGTGCGCCGGACAGCACGATCGCCAGTGACGGCCCAAGCGTGGTCATTGCGGCCATGATGCCCATGTTCAGACCCAGCTTCTCGCGCGGTGAGACAGCCAGGGTGATGTTCATGCCGATGGGCGTGAGGAGGCCCGTGCCGATGGCCTGCAGCAGACGTGCGATGAGCAGCACACCGAAGGTCGGGGCGAGAGCTCCCACCACCGAACCAACCACCATGATCGCAACAACGGCGACGAATAGCGGCCGTGTGGGGAATCGGTGGTAGAGGACATTGGAGACCGGGACGAACACGGCGGCAACCAGCAGGTAACCGGTGGTCAGCCACTGGACGGTGTTCACATCAACATTGAAGTCCGCCATGATGGGCGTGAAAGCCACATTGAGGAAGGTTTCATTGAAGGTGGCGAGGAAGGCGGCGGCGGCAGCGACCGCAATCATCCACACAGCACGTCTTTGGGAATGCACAGGGGTCGTTTGAGATGGAGGCATAGATTTCCTGACTTTCGGCGGGGGAAAGGCTTATCGACCGTGCCGTGTCAGAAGGTACTTCTAGAGACCTCGCGTGTCGTGTCATCGATGCGCCATAATGGCCAAAGGGCCACAGAGCATTATAACATATCATGCATCTAAATCCCAGTCCATTAATAGGGCATTATGGTGCGGAAATGGCGGGGGTACAGGGCGCAGATATAGCTGATGATGAGGTTCTGACCCCCTGTCGTGCCCACCTCCATAGGAAGGGCCCCGAGACCGGAAAGACCCGCCATGCTGTCCATCCGTGCCGGCGCTTATCGACGCCCCGCCCAACGGCCACCGCGCCCCCTGCACCAGGTACTGGCGCAGGGGGCGCGGTTTATGCCCTGCTGAGGTTTCGCCGGAGAATTAGCCGAACTGGTTCATCAGCTGGCCGTAGCAGGTCTCAGAGGCGACCTGCATCTGCTGGCTCTGCTGCGGAGTCAAGGCACTGTCCTCCACATTGGCGATGGCGTGGGTGAGATCATTCGCGCCCTGGGAGATCAGGTTGTCAGCCAGGCAGCCATAAAGACCGTTGAGGATCTCCGGGGGAATGGAGTTCACATCCTCCCCGGAAGCCTGGGCGGCAGTCGCCAGACCACCGATGACGGCATCCCGGCTGGCAGGGCTATTCTGCTGTGGTGCGGCCTGCTCCGGAGCGGGGGCCTGCTGTTCCTGCGGTGCGGGAGCCGGGGCAGGGGCCTGCGCCTGGGGCTGGGGCTGGTTATCGCGCGCCGAGGCAGGAGCCTCAGCCTCATCCTCTGCCGGGGCGTCCGCAGGGTTCGATTCCTTAGCGGAGGATGCCTCGCTGCTGGGTTCCTCGGACTCGGAGCTCTCGGTCTCCGTCTCGGTTTCCGTGGCTTCGGTGGTGGTTTCCTCGAGGGAGGAGGTCACAGTGGTGGAGGAGGTGGGTTCAGAGTCCGCCTCCTCAGCACTGGAGCAGGCCCCCAGAGCGAGAGTGGAAGCCAGGGCCACAGTGGTGAGGAAACGAGGGGTGAGCCTTTTCATGGAAGGCCTTTCTAGATTCCGGGGAAAGGTATGGGTGCCACCGTACTCGGCGCCCCTGAACTTTGCCGTGGTTACCCCGTTATTTAAAGCGAAAGCCGAGCCCTTCATCAGGGATGGTTCATCTGCCACAGGAAAACCCCCTGTAGCCTGCCGCATCCGGGGGTGAATGCGGTGGGGTACAGGGTGTGGAGAGTGTCCAGATCAGCTGGATCGAATATCGAAGATGCTTGACGACGCCCCACGCAGGGCATCATCCACCGTCTTTAGCGGGAGCCCCGTGGCATGCCCTCGGTGAAACCTGCCGCAGACTGCACCCCGACCACGGCTTTCTCCTGGAAGTCCGGGATGGAGTCCGCACCGGCGTAGGTAAAGGCGGAACGCACCCCGGAGATGATCTTGTCAATCAGGTCCTCCACCCCACCATGCTCTGGGTCAAGGTAGATCCGGGCGGTGGAGATACCCTCCTCAAACATGGCACGACGGGCCCTTTCAAAGGCCGCCACCTCGGAGGTTCGGGCCTCCACCGCGCGGCGCGAAGCCATACCGAAGGACTCCTTGTACATTCGATCATCCCGGTCAAAGTGAAGGTCGCCAGGGGACTCGAAGGTGCCGGCGAACCACGAGCCGATCATCACGTTGGAGGCCCCGGCAGCCAGCGCCAGGGCCACGTCCCGAGGATCCCGGACCCCACCATCGGCCCAGACATGTACCCCGATCTCCCGGGCCACGGCGGCGCACTCCAGAACCGCGGAGAACTGGGGACGACCCACCCCGGTCTGCATCCGGGTGGTACACATTGCCCCTGGGCCAACCCCCACCTTGATGATGTCCGCCCCCGCGGCCGCCAGGTCACGCACTCCGGCGGCGGTGACCACATTGCCTGCTGCCACCGGGATCCCTAATTCCAGAGCGGTGATGCGTTCCAATGTCTGGAGCATGCCTAGCTGGTGGCCGTGTGCGGTGTCCACCACCAGCACATCGACCCCCGCCTCGGCGAGGATTTTCGCGCGTCCCTCAATGTCACCGTTGATGCCGATGGCGGCCCCCACCCGCAGCTTGCCGGCCGCGTCCACGGCAGGGGAGTAGACCTTGGCACGGAGTGCACCCTGGCGGGTCAGGACACCCCGCAGCCGGCCGTGTGTATCAACAACCGGGGCGAGTTTACGGCTGGCTTCACACAGCTGGGTGAAAGCCGCCACCGGGTCAATACCCTCCGGCAGGGTGAGGAGGCTGGTGCTCATCAACGTTTTGACCTGGGTGAAATTATCAGCGTCACGTAAATCCTTGGCGGTGATCATGCCAACCGGGAGTTCATCCTCGACGACTATTGCCGCCCCATGAGAGCGCTTGTGCAGTAGGTTCCGGGCATAACCGACGGTGTGGTGCGGTTTGATGGTGATCGGGGTGTCAAAGACCAGATCCGCGGACTTCACCTTGGCGATGGTTTCCGCCGCGATTTCGGCGGGAACGTCCTGGGGAAGGATGGTGATTCCACCTCGGCGGGCCACGGTCTCCGCCATCCGTCGCCCGGCCACCGCAGTCATATTCGAGACCACCAGTGGAATGGTCGTGCCGGTGCCGTCTGAGGTTGTCAGGTCCACCGACATCCGTGATCCGACATCGGAATGATTGGGCACCATGAACACATCTGAGTAGGTCAGTTCGTAGGTGGGGAGGGTGTCATTGAGAAAACGCATGGTTCAGTCTCCTTCGCGGTCCGGGACCCTATTAAGCCTGAGGGTAGTGAGGTCTTGGGACCTCTGTCTTGAGGGAAGTCAGGGAAAAGATTCAATGCCCCTATTTTGAGGGGCATTATTTTGTTCCTTAGGGCCTTTCTCAGGTGGAATTTCCCGCGACATATAAAGTTTTCTTTTTGCGTATGAAGACGCTGAGAACGAAGCTATTCAATTTTTCTTATCGGGAAGGGTATGGGGTCTATTGGAAACGCTTCCAGAGCAATCGTTTGCAGGTGTACGCAGGGGAAGCCCTGAAAATTACGGGCTTTTAAGGCGGCAACCCGAACGGGTGCAAGGTATGCTTAGGAAAATATTAAAATATTGACCGGGAGGCCCTTTATGTTGCAAAGTGATGAGCTGGTTGCTCCGCAGTTGAGTAAGCGAGAACTAGAAGTTGTGCTCACTTGGTTTTCCTCTACTTCAAAGCGCGAAGCCGCGAAAGAACTGGGGGTTTCGGAAGATACAATCCGCACCCACATCGCCCGAGTTCGTGGCAAGTACATGAGCGTCGGTCGCTCTGCGAGCACCAAATCTGATCTGATGATCCGTCTGATGCAGGACAAGCTCTACAGCCTTTAAGGCCTCAAGTCACTCTTCACATCAGAAGAAGGCACCCTCTTCGTACCAGCCCGGTACGAAGAGGGTGCCTTCTTTGTTCTGTCCTGGGGAATACCACTTAAGCCAGCATCTGTTCGGCCGACGTCGTTGCCATGTCAGGGGAGTGGAGTTTCTGCCCAACGTCAGGGAGAAAACGAAAACCGGGCTCCCAAGTCAATGACTTGGGAGCCCGGTACTTTATCGCCTTCGGCGGATTCCTTTGCTCACCACATGTCCCACATCAGCGGGGCAGTTGATTTAGCGCAGGAAGTCCTGGATGAAGGGGAAAGCAACAGCGATCAGGCCGACGATGCCGCCGATGGCAGCGATCAGGCCGATGATGCCGGTGTTCTCGGAGGAACCGGTGGAACCGTTCTCGATGGGAGCCGGGGTGTTGTTCTTGCCTTCGGCGATAGCCTGGAGAGCCTCGGCGATCTGCTTCTGCAGAGCAGCTGCAGCCTCAGCCTCCTTAGCAAGGCGATCCTTCTCTGCGGCCAGAGCCTCAGCCTCGGCTGCAGCAGCCTCGCCCTGAGCCTTCAGCTGAGCGTCGATGGCCTCAACCTTCTTGACCTCGTCCTGCCAAATGCGAGAGTTCTCGCGGAGGTTCTGGTAGGTGGTGACCGCGAACTCAGCCTTCTCGACCTTGTACTGATCTCCATCGTTGTTGTTGGTCAGATCAGACTCCCAGGCCAGGAAGTAGTCGACGGTGGCCTGATCGGCGTCTGCCAGGAGCGGCAGGTTGTAGTCGACGCCCTCGATAGCAGCGTCAATTGCCTCGGAGTAGAGGGAAGCGAGGGTGACGGTCTCGTCGCCATCGTTGTAGAGGGTGCCGTCCTGGTGAAGCTCAACGAAGCGAGCGGTGGTGGACAGGACAGCCTCGACGGCGCGCAGGGTGTCGCGCTGAGCGGTTGCGCGCTCCAGGAAGAGCTGGCGAACCAGTACGTCTGTCTTCTGAGCCTCGCGGTTAGCGGCAACAGCTGCATCGTAGACGGTCTTGGCGGAGTCGAAGCGGGCGTCGAGCTCGATCTTCAGGGCTTCCAAAGCGGCCATGTGCTCGCGGTTGATGTACTGGCCATCGTCAGTGTCGATGTTCCAGATGCCAGCGAGCTCGTACTGACGGTCAACCTCAGCCTTGAGTTCCTTCAGCTGCTCGTATGCGCTGTGAGCGGTGTCCCGATCGACCGGGTTGTTGGTGACGGGGGAGCCGAAGTGGAGGTACTCGCCCTCCAGATCAGTCAGCGCGGGAAGGGTCTGGAACTCGTCAACGTGAGTGTTAGCGTCGTTGGTGCGCTCGATCAGGTTGTTCTCGGAGGTGACAGCATTCGGCGCGGGGGGGTTGAGGACCTCAACTGCACCATTCAGGTTGCTAACCAGTGCGTCCCAAGCCTCGGTAGCAGCCTGATCCTTTTCCAGAGCGTAGAGCACAGATGCGCGAGCATCCTTGATGTTCTGGGCGGAAGTAGCCAGCTGGGCAGCGGCGTCAGCCTCAGCGTCCTCGAAAGCGATGCGGGCAGCTTCCTCGGAGGGGTCGAAGCCATCGGAACCGAGGTCGATGTACTCGGTGATGAGTGCCTGCAGGTCGTTGGAAGGATCCTGCAGAGCAGCCAGGTAGGCAGCGGTGGCATCAGTCTTGGTGCGCAGCTGGACCTCGGTGATGTTCTGTGCGGTAACCGGGGCGGCAGCGGAGCCATCCTGGTTGTTAACGCCATCGATGGCGGTCTGTGCGACAGCGGGGACGGCCATGCCGGTCATGCCGGTGGCAACAGCGACGGCGCCGGCGAGAGCGGCGGTGCGGAGACGGTTCTTGAACATGAGTTGAAACTCCTGAAGATAAATCGGTGTGGGTTGGAAGACCCGAGGCCGAGCCTTTGGGCCAGCAAGGAAAGTCCACCGCGAAAAGAAAATTACTTAAAGAAGTTCTTATCTTGACGCAATGCCTGGCGACTCAGTCGCTGAGCTACACCTTAGGGAACTTCTCAGTTTTTTGTCTGCTGATCCGTCAAAGTTTTTCACCCGAACGGATGGTTGAAAATATCGAAAAAGCACTGAAAAAGCTCTTATGAGCAGGGGTTATGCCCATTTTGTGACATGAATGCAATCGTTTCGATGATTAAGGAAAAGTTGATTCATTAATCCGAACGGGCGACCAACTGAGGGGGTGATTAGACATTCTTTGTCGATTGTCAGGAGAAACTTTTGCGAAAAATAGAGAGAAAAGTCCCATTGCTGAGCATTTGCCTAACTTTAATTTGCTCTTCGTCAGGCGAATTTCAGTGATTGAGGCTCTCGGCTCGCCTTTTCCGCGGGTGGGGGAGTGGTGGGAAGCGTAATTCCCGTCACTGTCAGGTCTCGCTCCCAGCTTCAAGGTGGAACCGGGCCTATATATAGCAGTATCGCTCGAGTATGTTACATGCCACTTAATGGCGGGTATCCCCTGTTGAAATGCGGTCTAGCGGAGGGCGTTCGGGGCGTCTTTATTGCCCCAGGTGAACTTTCGGGCAACGTGGGGTCGACGGTAAGAGCCGGGTTAAAGGGGTCGGGGTGCCTTATATGTCGCTGTTCGCTACCGGCGTACACCTCAAGAATGTTCCCCCTACCTGCACAGATGCCTCTTTCGAGGGGGCTTTCGGCCCTTTCCTCCCACTAACCTGCAAGGAATTGCCCCGCCCGAACGTTAAAGTGGGTGACATTAAATAGACCGTGAAGGTTAGGGGTAACAGATGTTCGAGAGATTCACTGACCGCGCACGCCGCGTCATCGTCCTGGCTCAGGAAGAGGCGCGCATGCTTAACCACAACTACATCGGAACCGAACATATTCTCCTCGGTCTGATCCACGAGGGTGAAGGCGTCGCCGCCAAGGCCCTGGAGTCCATGGGTATCTCCCTGGATGCAGTGCGCCAGGAGGTGGAGGAGATCATCGGTCAGGGTTCCAAGCCCCACACCGGTCATATCCCCTTTACCCCGCGTGCCAAGAAGGTTCTGGAGCTCTCCCTGCGGGAGGGCCTGCAGATGGGCCATAAGTACATCGGCACCGAATTCCTGCTGCTCGGCCTCATCCGTGAGGGTGAGGGTGTCGCCGCACAGGTGCTGGTTAAACTCGGCGCAGATCTGCCGCGGGTGCGGCAGCAGGTTATCCAGCTGCTCTCCGGTTATGAGGGTGGCCAGAATGATGAGCCGGATGCGCCGCAGGCCGGTGGCCCCGGCCCGGTGGGTGCGGGTTCCGCCCCCGGCGGTGCCGGTGGTGGCCGTGGTGGCCAGGGCGGGGACCGTTCCAACTCCCTGGTGCTGGACCAGTTCGGCCGCAACCTGACCCAGGCTGCCCGCGACGGCAAGCTTGACCCGGTGGTGGGTCGTACCAAGGAGATCGAGCGCATCATGCAGGTGCTGTCTCGCCGTACCAAGAACAACCCGGTGCTCATCGGTGAGCCCGGCGTCGGTAAGACCGCCGTGGTTGAGGGCCTCGCCCTGGACATCGTCAACGGCAAGGTCCCGGAGACCCTGAAGGACAAGCAGGTTTACTCCCTGGATCTCGGCTCCCTGGTGGCCGGTTCCCGTTACCGCGGTGACTTCGAGGAGCGCCTGAAGAAGGTGCTCAAGGAGATCAACCAGCGCGGTGACATCATCCTCTTCATCGATGAGATCCACACCCTGGTCGGCGCGGGCGCTGCCGAGGGTGCCATCGATGCAGCCTCGCTGCTGAAGCCGAAGCTGGCCCGTGGTGAGCTGCAGACCATCGGTGCCACCACCCTGGATGAGTACCGCAAGCACATCGAGAAGGACGCGGCACTTGAGCGTCGTTTCCAGCCGGTTCAGGTTCCGGAGCCCTCCGTCGAGGAGTCCATCCAGATCCTGAAGGGCCTGCGTGACCGCTACGAGGCGCACCACCGCGTGTCCATCACCGATGGTGCCCTGGTTGCGGCTGCGAACCTTGCCGACCGCTACATCAACGACCGCTTCCTGCCGGATAAGGCCGTTGACCTCATCGATGAGGCCGGTGCCCGGATGCGCATCAAGCGCATGACCGCGCCGGAGGGTCTGCGTGAGATTGATGAGCGCATCGCCGATGTCCGCCGTGAGAAGGAAGCGGCCATCGACGCCCAGGACTTCGAGAAGGCGGCTGGCCTGCGCGATAAGGAGCGCAAGCTGGGCGAGGAGCGTGCTCAGAAGGAGAAGCAGTGGCGCTCCGGTGACCTGGAGGAGATCGCCGAGGTCGGCGAAGAGCAGATCGCCGAGGTTCTCGGTGCCTGGACCGGTATCCCGGTCTTCAAGCTGACCGAGGAGGAGTCCTCCCGTCTGCTGCGCATGGAAGAGGAGCTCCACAAGCGCATCATCGGCCAGAACGAGGCTGTTGAGGCCGTCTCCCGTGCGATCCGTCGTACCCGTGCCGGTCTGAAGGACCCGAAGCGTCCCTCCGGTTCCTTCATCTTCGCCGGCCCCTCCGGTGTGGGTAAGACCGAGTTGTCGAAGGCCCTGGCTGAGTTCCTCTTCGGTGAGGATGACGCCCTGATCCAGATCGACATGGGTGAGTTCCATGACCGCTTCACCGCTTCCCGTCTCTTCGGTGCTCCCCCCGGATACGTCGGCTACGAAGAGGGTGGCCAGCTGACCGAGAAGGTCCGCCGCAAGCCCTTCTCCGTGGTTCTCTTCGATGAGATCGAGAAAGCACACAAGGAGATCTACAACACCCTCCTGCAGGTGCTGGAAGAGGGTCGACTCACCGATGGTCAGGGTCGGGTCGTGGACTTCAAGAACACCGTTCTGATCTTCACCTCGAACCTGGGTACCGCTGACATCTCCAAGGCTGTCGGCCTGGGCTTCAGTGGCTCCAGCGAAACGGACTCCGATGCCCAGTACGACCGGATGAAGAACAAGGTCAACGATGAGCTGAAGAAGCACTTCCGCCCTGAGTTCCTCAACCGTATCGATGAGATCGTGGTCTTCCACCAGCTCACCCGCGATCAGATCGTCCAGATGGTGGAGCTGCTCGTCGACCGCGTGGCCAATGCGCTGGTAGCCAAGGACATGGGTATCGAGCTCACGGACAAGGCCAAGGCTCTCCTGGCCCTGCGTGGCTTCGACCCGGTGCTGGGTGCCCGACCGCTGCGTCGCACCATCCAGCGCGAGATCGAGGACGTTCTCTCCGAGAAGATGCTCTACGGCGAGCTCGGTGCCGGCGAGATCGTCACCGTGGATGTCGAGGGCTGGGATGGCGAGGACAAGGACATCACCGCGGCGAAGTTCAACTTCACCCCGCGTCCGAAGCCGCTGCCGGAGGGCGAGTTCTCCGAGCTCTCCGTTGAGGCTGCCGAGGCCATCCAGGATGTCGACGCCGCCGCTGACGGCGATGTTCCGGAAACTGATCGGGTCACCGATGAAGAACTGGACCGCCTCATCGATGAGGGTCGCGTAACCCCCACGGACTCCGGCAACAACGAAGGTGAGCCCGGCCCCCAGCCGGGTGCCCAGCCCCAGAAGTAGGACAAGCTGAACGGCTGAGACCTCAAAGGTTCCGCCCCTGATCCCCGCTCTGCGGAAAGGATCCGGGGCGGGACCTTTTTTCAGGTCCAGATGAGAGCATCGGAAACGTATACTGGGTGGCATCCCCCGCATGTGGGAAACAGTGCAGTATCAGAAACACCACCCATCGGCAGGACCCCCTGGGGTCGGACAGGAAGCAGGCGAAGACATGGGCATCACCTACCGGAAACGCAAGAAGGTCGGGAAGAACAGCTGGCTCAACCTCTCCGGTTCCGGGGCCTCCGCCTCCACGAAGCTCGGCCCGCTGACCCTCAACAGCCGCGGCGGGTTGTGGGTCAAGCTCCCCGGTGGCTTCAACTACCGGGGCCGCTGGAAATAACTTAGGTCGGCAGGTGGAAGAGCCCGGCCTCATTCTGCTCCGCCAGGCCATCCTCCAGCAGGGAATACAGGGCCCGGGAACGCTGTACGGCATCCGGCCAGACCACGTCGATTGCTGACTGGGGCACGGGATGTTCTGCCTCCCGCAGCACCGACATGATCAGGCCACGGACCTGACGATCGGTGCCCACAAATTTCTGCACCCTCCGCTTCGCCGCGGACTTCTCCTCCTCGGAAGGTGCGGGACACCCCGCCTGCTGCCAGGCACACTGGGCCCGCACCGGGCAGATATCGCAGTTCGGTTTGGCGGCGGTGCACACCAGCGCACCCAGCTCCATCAGGGCGATGGAGAACTGTGGCCCGGTGCCATCCTGGGGCAGCAGCTCGGCCACCTGCCCCAGCTCCTTTTTCGAGGCGGGGCCCGGGAGGAAACGGGCGTCGATAAGCCGGTGGTAGACGCGGCGGACATTGGTGTCCACGACCGGCACATTCTGGCCGAAGTGGAAACAAGCTATGGCACGCGCGGTGTAATCACCGATCCCGGGCAATGCCAGGAGCTCAGCAACATCCGCGGGAACCTCACCCTCATGGTCTGCCACGATCTTGCGGGCGCATTCCAGGAGGCGCAGCGCGCGACGCGGATAACCCAGTTTGCCCCAGGCCCGCAGCACCTCATCGGGGGCGGCGGCAGCGAAATCCGCCGGGGTGGGCCAACGGTTGATCCACTCCACCCAGATCGGTTCCACCCGGGCGACCGGGGTCTGCTGGCTCATCACCTCGCTGAGGAGCACCCCCCAGGCGGAGGTCTCGGGGGAGCGCCAGGCGATCTCGCGGGCGTGGGCATCGAACCAGTCAAGAAGACGGAGCTGAATCAGGGAATGCATGATTGATCCAGTCTAATTCTGTGACCGGTGTAACTGTCGGGTCAGGTCTGATGGAAGAATATGAGCCATGCCGATGAAAAATGTCGAAAGAACGCCGCAGGCAGTCTGGGAAGCACTCAAAGAAGGCAACGAGCGCTTCATCCAGTACCGGGCAGAGCGTCCCAACCAGGATCCCACCCGCCGATATGAATTGCGTGCCGGACAAAGCCCCCGCGCGGTGGTGCTGTCCTGCTCGGATTCCCGCGTGCCGGTGGAGATGATCTTTGATGTGGGTCTCGGCGATCTCTTCGTGATCCGCACGGCCGGGGAGATCCTTGACCTCGCCGTACTCAGTTCCCTGGAGTACGCGCTGGAGGAACTCAAGGTGCCGATGGTGGTCGTCATGGGCCACGAGTCCTGTGGTGCAGTCAAGGCCACCGCTGATGCGCTGGACGGGGGACACATCCCCTCCGGACTGCAGCGCGTCCTGGTGGAGAAGGTCAGCCCCTCCATCCTGGTGGCCAAGTCCAAGGGGTACAACACCATTGAGGACTTCGAGCGCGAGCATGTCATTGAAACCGTGGATCAGGTCATCTCGCGTTCCCCGGTGATGCAGCACCGCATGGCCACCGGGGATGTGGGCATTGTGGGGTTGCGTTACCGGCTCACCGATTCGGTCGCGGAGACCGTGATTACCCAGGGCGTGGAATAGGCGCAGCCCCAGACTGGAGGGGGGTGTGGAAAAGCAGGCGCTGGGCAGGGGAAAAGCAATGGCATCGGGGGGAGCGATTTCGGTGCCCGGACCAAGACACACCCCGGTGCTGACCCCACCGTCACAGAAGTCAGAATAAGCTTGAGGTGTGACACCACAGAATCAGCGACTGCCCGAAGAAGTCTACGTCCGCCGCCGCGTCGCGGCCGTCGTCGGTCTTCTCATCGTGGTCGCCCTGGTCGTCTGGGGCCTGGTGGCCCTGGCCAGCGGGGACGGGGAAGAAAGGGAGCAGACCCCTCCGGCAGAGACCACCCAGGCCGCCCAGGCTGAGGAAACCACTGAGTCGGCGGAGTCCGAGACCTCCCCGGAGACCAGTGAGAGCAAGTCCAGCGAAGCCGAGAGCAGCGGAGCGGAAAGCAGCGAAGCGGAATCCGAGTCCGAAACCACCGGGACCACCAGTGCCGCCGGGGAAGGCAAGCAGGACTGCACCCTGGCGGACCTGGAGATCCGTGTCTCCAGTGACCGGCCCAGCTATGGTGCTGATGCCAGCCCCACCTTCTATATGCAGGTGCGCAACCCCACCGAGGCGGACTGCGATATTGACCTGAGCGAGAACACCATGCGCTTCGAGGTCTACGACCTGGCCAGCAACCGGCGGATCTGGTCCGATGTGGACTGCAACGCCCCCATCGGCACCGGTGAGGAAACTTTCTCCGCGGGGGAGGAACGCAACTTCCAGGCGGTGTGGTCGCGCACCACCTCCGCCCCGGACCGCTGCAGCAACCGCCAGCTGGTTCCGGCCGGCTCTTTCTTCCTGCACGGTGTGATCGGGCAGAACGCCTCGAACTCCTACACCTTCAACCTGGGCTAGGCACGCGCCCCAGCGGGCCAGGAGGGGCACCGTAAGCCCCAGGGGGCCCGCAGCCTAGGCCCGCAGCTTGGAGAGCCCGTCATGGACGTGGCGGGCCCAGAGGGAGCCGACATTGTCGATTCCGGCCAGCTCCTCCTCGCTGGCCTCCAGCAGGGCCTGCGCCCCACCCAGGGCGGCGACGATCTTGTCCATGAGGAAGGTCTGCACCCTGGGGATGCGGGACAGCACCCGATAACCCCGCGGGTGAATCCACTGGCTCAGGGACTCCTCGGTGGTGGGCAGCCCCAGCAGCCGGGCCAGGGTGGAGGTCTTGAGCAGTTCAGACTCGCTGAGCTGATCGATCTGGGTGAACACCTCCGCCATATCCGCATCACTGGGCAGCCCCGGGGCCACCAGATAATCACGCAGCAGCAGTTCCAGCTCCCGGTCTGAGTCACCGCGCAGTTCCGTCAGCTGGATGGCCAGCTGCTTGCCGTCCACCCCCAGTTCGAGGACATCCCGGTCGATGCTGCGGCTGACCTCCAGCAGCATGATCTCCCGCTGCAGCACCGCGATCACATCGGTGACGGTGGCGGTGCCGTGGATCTCGGCTTCGAAGAGTCGCTGACTGACCTCATCAAGGCGCTCCCGGTAGCGTTCCAGGGTGGCCAGGGCTTGGTTGGCGCGGTCCATGATGGCCGCCGGTTCCTGCAGCACATGGCGGTGGCCGTCCACATAGACGGTGATGATGTTCATGGACTGGCTGACCGCGATCACGGGATGCCCGGTCATCAGGGCGGTACGTTCCGCGGAGCGGTGCCGGGTGCCGGATTCATCGGTGTGGTAGCTGGAATCCGGCATCAGCTGCACATTGGCGCGGTGGATGCGCGACCCATCAGAAGACAGGATCACCGCCCCATCCATCTTGGACAGTTCCCGCAGCTTGGTGGGCAGCAGGGGCACATCGAACTCGAAGCCGCCGTCACAGATGGCGGCAACCTTCTCATCATCTCCCAGCACGATCAGGGCGCCGGTACGGCCCCGGACGATGCGGTCCAGGCCATCCCGGATCGGGGTGCCGGGTGCCAGGAACTTCAGTGCTTCCGCCAGGCTCATCCGCGGCGGCGTCTTCTCGGTCATGGAGCTTTAGCTTAGTTCCTCCACCAGAGCGAGTGCCTCATCGATGGTGTGCACCGGGTGAACCCGGATGCCGCTCACCTTCAACTTCTCCCCGGCGGGCACGATCGCGCGGTGATAACCCAGGCGGGCGGCCTCCTGGAGGCGACGTTCCAGATTCGGGACGCGGCGGATCTCACCCGAAAGGCCGATCTCCCCGATCACGATCGTCTTCTCCGGCAGGGCCTTACCGCGGTAGGTGCTGGCGGTGGCCAACGCGACGGCCAAATCGGTGGCTGGTTCATTGATCCGGACTCCGCCGACGGTGGCCACATACACCTCCTGCCGGCCGGTTTTCACCGGGGTGCGTTTGGTCAACACCGCCAGCACCATGGGCACCCGGTTGGCGTCCAGACCGGTGACCACCCGCCTGGGGGACTTGGCTTCGGTGTCCACCACCAGGGACTGGATCTCCGCCAGGATGGGGCGCACCCCATCCATGGCCACCGTCACCGCCGAACCATCCGGGGTACGCCCATGCTGGGAGAGGAAGAGCCCGGAGGGGTCCGGCACCTCCTTGATGCCATCCGACTGCTGTTCGAAACAACCCACCTCATCGGTGGCACCGAAACGGTTCTTGATGCCCCGCAACATCCGCAGGCTGGAGTGACGGTCCCCCTCGAAGTTGAGCACCACATCCACCAGGTGCTCCAACACGCGGGGGCCGGCCACATTGCCGTCCTTGGTCACATGCCCCACAAGGAGGATGGGGATGCCGGTGGTCTTGGCCAGGGTGGTCAGCGCAGCGGTCACCGCCCGGGACTGGGCCACACCACCGGCCACACCCTCGATGCCGGACGCCTGCATGGTCTGCACGGAGTCCACGATCAGCAGGGAGGGTTTGATCTGCTCCACATGCCCGAAAACAATGTCCAGGTTTGATTCCGCCGCCAGGTAGAGGGTGTCTCTTAAGGCATTGGTGCGTTCCGCACGCACCCTGACCTGGCCGGCGGATTCCTCAGCGGTGACATAGAGCGCCCTGCGGGTGCCCTCACCCTCCGGCTGTGCCGCCCAACGGTTGGCCACCTCCAGCAGCAGGGTGGACTTACCCACCCCGGGTTCACCGGCCATCAACACCACAGAGCCGGGCACAATGCCCTTACCCAGCACCCGGTCCAATTCCCCGATGCCGGTGGTCTTCGAAATGGAGGCCTTGGCGTCGATCTTGGTGATCGGGGTGGCCGGGGTGGTGGGGGTCAGGCCCTTCGGGGCCTGGGTCATGCCGGATGAGATGCCGGTCCGGGCAGCAGGTGCGCTGGAGACCGCAGATTCCACCAGGGAACCCCAGGCCCCGCAATCAGGGCAGCGGCCCAACCACTTGGAACTGGAATAACCACATTCGGAACAGGTGTGGATGCTGCGTGCCTTTTTAACCATGAGCCAGATCCTAGCCAGGGCACCGGACCTGCCCTGCCCCCGGCCCATCCCCGCAGCTCAGCGGGGGGAGGGGTGAGGTGGGCATCGATAAGCGCGCATGGGTAGGAAACGGAGAAGGACCCCGGTGGGGTACCGGGGTCCTGATCCTGAACTGGCCGAAAGCCAATTAGCTTTTAGTGCTCCTGCTCACCGAGGCTCGGATTGTTGTCCGAGTTGGTGTCGGTCTGATCATCACGATCCAGGGTGCCGGACTCCAGGTTATCGAAGGCAACGGAAGCGACCAGGTCGATGACGGCGTTCTCGAAGGTGAAGGTCACGTCGACATTGCCGGCGATGGCGTAGTCCTCGTTCTCCAGGGTGGTCTCGACATACTCGATGCAGCCGTTCTCGAACTGCGGCATCTCCTCGAGACCGGCAGCGGAGTGGCCCACGATGGAGCAGTTCTGCTGCATCGGCGCGGGGGTGGGGCTGAACTCCACTTCCTGGCCGGCGACCTCGACAGATTCCAGGGTGTGCTCCTGCATGGAGGAGTCCTGGTTGATGGCGTTGAACTTCAGAGCTGCGCCACCTTCCTCATCGAGGATGATGCTGACGTCGCGGACGGCAACCGTTCCATCCTCAGAGTCGCCGTGGCCGCCGTCGACGTGCGAGACCTGCGAAGAGGTCTGGGTAATCTGGCCTGCCGAGCACGATGCCAGCGCAAAGGCGGACAGGGCTGCGACCGAGGCGATGCCGCCCCGGCGAGCGGCGGACTTCAGGGACATCACGGATTCGTCCTCCATCAGTTCAGGGTAAACACAGGTGTTATCGCTACACCTTAGTATCTTCCGGAGCCGATCACACACTTAGCTCGAAAAAGTGGGGGGGGAAACTTCCATCCCCGCTCACATCCCGACCCTACCCCGGTCCCACCTGGAAATGGCATGTCCCCACCCAGCCTGCTTGCCGGCACCCCGCCCCCTGGAACAGTGGGAGGAACCCCCAGGGGGCAGTCCCTCCCCGCTGCGCCGCCCCCGGCTCCCCGGGGCGACCCGGACAGAGGCGCAGGTCGCAGGCATGGTAGAATCCTGTGGTTAGCGTGACATTCGAGGGTGACCCAAGGAGTGGGAATGGAATTCAAGGTCGGGGACACGGTCGTTTATCCGCATCACGGAGCCGCCGTCATCGAGGCTATCGAGCATCGTGAGATAGGCGGAGAAGAACTGGAGTACGTGGTACTGCAGATTCTCCAGTCCGACCTCGTCGTCCGCGTTCCCTCCAAGAACGCAGAGCTGGTCGGCGTCCGTGACGTCGTCGGTGAGGAAGGCCTGCAGAAGGTCTTCGGCGTGCTGCGCGAGGAAGACGTGGAAGAAGCGGGCAACTGGTCCCGCCGTTACAAGGCCAACCAGGAGCGACTCGCCTCCGGTGATGTCAACAAGGTGGCCGAGGTCGTCCGCGACCTCTGGCGCCGCGACCAGGACCGCGGTCTCTCCGCCGGTGAGAAGCGCATGATGGGCAAGGCCCGACAGATCCTCGTCGGTGAACTGGCCCTGGCCGACACCGTCGATGAGGAAAAGGCAGATCAGGTGATTGCCGAGGTGGATGAAACCATCGAGCGCCACCGCACCGCCACCTCCGAGGATCCGGACAAGAAGATCGAGGCCACCGACGCCGACATCGACGAGCTCGACGACGTCAACTTCGACGACGAAGACGACGCCTAAACCCTTCAGGCGCCATGAAAAGCACCACTGACACCACCCGGCCGGATGATCCGCGCCGGGTGATCGCCCTGGTGGCGGCCGCTGGGCGGGGCACCCGGCTCGGGGCTGAAGTGCCCAAGGCCTTCGTTGACCTACGTGGTCGCAGCCTGCTGGAACGTTCTGTGCAGGCGATGATGACCGCAGAAGTGGTCGACGAGATAATTGTCCTGGTCAGCCCGGACATGGCTGATTTCGCGCAAGGACTGCTACGCAGCCGGGGCATTCTGGATAAACCGGAAATCCCGATCCGATTCGTGCACGGTGGGGGAGAACGCGCCGACTCGGTCTGGGCCGGCCTGCAGGCCATCGACTGCCAGGATGCCGTGGTGCTGATCCACGACTCCGCCCGCGCACTGACCCCACCCGGTCTGATTGCCCGGGTGGCCGGTGCCGTGCTCGGTGGAGCTGCCGCGGTGGTTCCCGTGATCCCGGTGGCTGACACCATCAAGCAGGTCGCCGGTGACCAGGTGGTGGGCACCCCCGCCAGGTCTGAGCTGAGGGCGGTGCAGACCCCCCAGGGTTTTGAGCTGGCGGCGCTGCGTGCGGCGAATGAAGCCTATTTCGCCGCCACCGACCCCGGTTTCGTGGCCACCGATGATGCCTCCCTCATGGAATGGCATGGGGTTCCCGTGACCTGTGTGCAGGGGGATCCGATGGCCTTCAAGGTGACCACCCCGATCGACATGATGCTGGCCAAGACCATTGTGGACGAGGCCGAACCGACAATTTTTGAGGTACCCCGTGAATGAGATGATCGTCCCCCGGGTCGGTATCGCCACCGACGCCCACCAGATCGAGGCCGGCAAACCCTGCTGGATCGCCGGCCTCCTCTTCGAAGGGGTCGACGGCTGTGAGGGCCACTCCGATGGGGATGTGGTCTCCCACGCCCTGGTGGACGCCCTGCTCTCCGCCGCCGGGCTCGGTGACCTCGGCTCCCTGGTTGGAGTGGGACGCAAGGAATATGACGGCGTCTCCGGTGCCCAGCTGCTGCAGGAATGCCGCGCCAAGCTGGAGCGCGAGGGCTATGTGATCGGCAATGCCGCCGCCCAGCTGGTGGGCCAGAGCCCGAAGATGGGGCCGCGCCGCGAAGAAGCCGAGAAGGTGCTCTCTGAGATTCTCGGTGCCCCGGTATCGGTCTCTGCGACCACCACCGACCACATGGGATTCACCGGCCGCAAGGAAGGCAGGGCTGCGGTGGCCACTGCCGTGGTGTGGAAGCCGGTTTCTTAAAAGGGGATTGCGTTCACCATTGATGAACGTTCACTATTCCTGCACAGCCCATTCCCGGGCATAGGCCGCAGCCCCCACCAGGGGAGCATGCTTGTTGATTGCACTGGCGAGAACCGGGATCTCCCGGTTGGGTAGGAGTGCTGCTTCCCGGATTCCCCGCCTGATCGGATCCCGCACCAGTGCCCCGAGGTCCGCGACCCCGCCACCGATGATGATGGCGCTTAAATCGAAGGCACTGGTCAGCGCCCCCAGGCAGCGACCTAACCCTGCCAGATTCCCCTCGATGATTTCCCCGGCCAGCTGATCGCCTTCCTCCAGACGGTGGATAATCTCCGGCAGTTCAGGTTCCCCAGAAACCGGTGCCCGCCAGGGGATCCGGCCTACCCGGGGATCTGCGCGGAGGGTGTTGTAGTAGCGGGCCAGGGAGGTGCCGGAGGCGATATTCTCCACCCGGTCCGCCCTCCCACGAAAGTCCGCGCAGACCAGCTCCGAGATCTCACCCCCTGAACCCGCAGGTCCTGCCACCAACTGCCCATCACTGATCAGGGCACCACCGACCCCGGTGCCCAGGGAAACATAGAGAACCCGGCCGGTGGGAAACTCCCGGCCAGCCCCCAGCAGCTGCTCCCCATATGCCCAGATGCGGACATCATTATGGCAGGCCACCGGCACCTTGAGCTGCCGGGAGATGACCTCCCCCAGATCAGTGCCGGCCCAACCAGGAATGGTGTCCCCGTTATATCTGACCAGCCCGCCAGGAGTCTCGATGATCCCCGGCGCGCCCACCCCGACCCTGGTCGGGATGATCCCGGAGGTCTCCAGCGCCTGGCGGACCGCCACCTCTACCTGTGTCAGCGGATCCCCGCCCGGGGGTTGGGTGGGGACTGTTCCGGTGTGGTGGGCCTGCAGGGGGTGGGTGTCTGGGATCAGTCCGTAGGCGATCTTGGTGGCGCCGATGTCCAGCGCCAGGGTCCAGGGTGTGGCCGGGTCCTGGTTCATGGTGGACTCCTCAGATTTTCGGGGTGGCTTTTGGGGGTGGCCTTTGGGGTTGTTGCGGATCAGTTCGGGCCTAGGTTATAGAGGGGACACCTGCAGGATTGAGTGGGGAAAACAGCTCTTTAGCCCCCTGAATCGGAAGTTAAAGGCCGTTTTGACCACTCTAGAATGCAGTCCTCGATAAGGAGAAGGATATTTGAGCACCCAAGTGCGTGGTCGCATCATCACCGCCGAGAAGGTTCTCCCTCATGCGGAGATCAGTTTTGATGAATCCGGCATTCTCAGCATCGAAGAACTTGACCCCGCGGCAGCCCCACCGGAGCAGCCCACCATCATTCCCGGGTTCGTAGATCTGCACAATCATGGTGGGAAGGGAGGATCTTTTCCCACCGGGAGTCTTGCGGACTGCCGCCGCGCCGCGGAATACCATCGCAGCCAGGGCACCACCACCATGTTGGCCAGTTTGGTTTCCGGGAATGAGAGGGAACTGACCCACCAGGTTGAGCGGCTCAAGGAGCTGGTCGGGGAGGGCCTCATCCACGGTATCCACCTGGAGGGCCCTTTCATCAATGCCGCCCGTTGTGGTGCGCAGTCCCCGGATCGGATCCAGCCAGGTGACCCGGAGATGTTCCGCCGGATCATCGAGGCCGGGCAGGGCAATATCCGCCAGATCACTCTGGCCCCGGAAACCGAGCACGTGGGTGAACTGCTGGAAATCTGCGCCAGGTTCGGGATCATCGCCGGTTTCGGTCACACTGAGGCTGATTATGACACCACTCTTGCGGCACTCGGGAAAGCCGCTGAGCTGGGGGTGCGCACCACCGCCACCCACCTTTTTAATGCCATGCCGCAGATCCACCACCGCACCCCAGGTGCCGCCGCAGCTCTGCTTAGCGCAGGGGGCACCGCCACCGGGTTGGAGCTGATTGCGGATGGGGTGCACCTGGCGGCGGGAACCGTGGATCTGGTGTTCGCGTTGGCGGGGGAGCGGGCCTATGCCGTCACGGATGCGATGGAGGCCACCGGGCTGCCCGATGGCAGCTATCAGCTCGGACCTCTGGAAGTGGTGCTCAAAGGTGGGGTGGCACGTTTAGCCACTGCGCAGGGGAGCGGGGCACTCGCCGGTGGCACCAGTACCCTGGCCCGCCAGTTCCATCATTTCCGCCGCCGTCATGATGGGCCAGCCGCGGTCCGTTTCACCGCCACCAATGCTGCCGCGGTACTGGATCTAGTAGGAGAGGTGGGGGATCTGCGTCCCGGCTTGCGCGCCAACCTGGTGCAGCTGAATCCTCAAGGTGAGGTGGAACGGGTGTATATGGAATCAATGCTGTGGGAGGGCTCTCACAGCACCTCATGAGGTGGGCTTCGAGCAGCAAGCTCTCCCATCGGGGCTGGTTCGGCCGAGCATCCTGGACCTGTGGGGGCGTAGTTCTCAAGGTTGAAGTCCATTAAGTGCGGTTTGCCCCACTTTGGGGAATGCTGCCCGGTTTCAGGGATTCTCCATTCCGGGAGTTATTTCCCGACCTTTTGAGCACAGGTGGAGCTTCAGGTCATTGCCCGGGATACTTCTGGCCATCCGCGCTTCTGCAGTCATGTTTGCTCAGGGCGGCTGCGTGGGACAGGGGTTTTTGGAACAATGGGGCCATGCCGCCCCCTGGAAGGGGATCCCGGTGAACCTGAATGGAAAGTGCGTGATGTAGCTGTGTCCACGAATCTGATCAGTCCCCAGGAATTGCGGTCCGAACTGGCTGGGGAGAATCCGCCCCAGGTGCTTGATGTGCGCTGGACCCTCGGCAAACCCGAGGGGGTTGAGGAGTTTGAGGCGGGCCATGTTCCAGGTGCCCGCTACGTGAGTCTGGATCGGGATCTCTCGGATCTGGACAAGGATCACCTCGGCCGCCATCCCCTGCCGAACCCGGGCACCATCGATGACCTGATGCAGCGTCTGGGGCTCAGCCTCACCAGTTCGGTGGTGGTCTATGACGATTGGAATCGGGCCGGTTCCTCCCGTGCCTGGTGGGTGCTGCGCTCCGCCGGTCTCAAGGATATCCGCATCCTGGATGGCGGCTGGTCCGGCTGGGTGGCCGCTGAAGGTGAGGTGGAGAGCGGCGAGTCGACGGAACCCATCGATTCGGAGCCGGTTGCCATCCCCGATCTCTACCGCAACCCGGTGCTGCCGGTGTTGACCCCCACCCAGGCGGGGGAACTCGCCCAGTCCGGAACGCTTCTCGACGCCCGCCCTGGCGAACGCTTCGCCGGGGAAGCCAACCCGGAAGGGGAGTCGCCCGGCCATATCCCCGGGGCCCGCAACCTGCCCAGCGCGGAGCTGCTCGATGAGCAGGGTTTCTTCCGCCCGAAGGAGGAATTGGAGGAGCTTTTCGACGCCGCCGGTGCCACCGCCGGCACGGACACCGGTGCCTACTGTGGTTCGGGGGTCACCGCCTGCGTGGTGATCGCCGCGGCCGCAGCCATCGACCGGGAGGTGGCCCTCTACCCGGGTTCCTGGTCGCAGTGGTCCGCGGAACCGGATGCCCCGGCCGAACTGGGACGGGGATAAACGCGGGGTTGCGGGATAGTCCCGCCAGGCTGAACTACACTAAGAGCCGTGACTCTACGCATCTTTGACACCGGTACCAGAACGCTCCGCGAGTTTGTCCCCGTTCGTGAGGGACATGCCTCGGTGTACCTGTGTGGTGCCACGGTGCAGTCCGTGCCCCACATCGGGCACGTCCGCTCCGGGGTGGCCTTCGAGATTCTCCGCAACTGGCTGGAAGCCAAGGGCCTTGATGTCGCCTTCGTGCGCAATGTCACCGACATCGACGACAAGATCCTGAACAAGGCCGCAGAACACAACCGCCCCTGGTGGGAATGGGCAGCCACCCATGAACGCGCCTTCACCTGGGCCTATGAACAGCTCGGGGTGCGCCCACCCAGTGTGGAGCCACGTGCCACCGGCCATGTCACCGAAATGATCGAATACATCAGCCGCATCATCGACAATGGTCACGGCTATGCCGCAGACGGCAACGTCTACTGCCAGCCGACCACCATCGAGGACTACGGTTCCCTTTCCGGGCAGAAGCTGGATGAGCTGGATCAGGGTGAGTCCGCTGGCACCGGCAAGAAGGATCCGCGTGACTTCACCATGTGGAAGGCTGCCAAACCGGGGGAGCCGAGCTGGCCAACCCCCTGGGGCAGGGGGCGTCCGGGCTGGCACATCGAGTGCTCCGCCATGGCCACCAAGTACCTCGGCGATAATTTCGACATCCACTGCGGTGGTCTCGACCTGAAGTTCCCGCACCACGAGAATGAGCAGGCCCAGGCACATGCCGCAGGCGATAAGTTCGCCAACTACTGGATGCACAACGGCTGGGTGACCATGTCGGGTGAGAAGATGTCGAAGTCCCTGGGCAATGTGCTCAGTGTCCCCAACATCCTTGAACTGGTGCGTCCCGTGGAACTGCGTTATTACCTCGGTTCCGCCCACTACCGCTCCATGCTGGAGTACTCGGAGGAGGCCCTGAAGGAGGCCGCCACCGGTTACCGCCGGATCGAGGACTTCCTCGAACGCGTCGGGGCAGTGGAGGTCGGCCAGTGGCCGCTTGCTTTTGAAGAGGCGATGGACGAGGATCTTTCGGTACCCAAGGCGCTCGCCGAGGTGCACAATGCGGTTCGTGCGGGTAACTCCGCACTCGCCGCCGGTGATGAGGTTGAAGCCCGCCGCATCGCCGGGCAGGTCCGTGCCATGACTGGCGTACTCGGGGTGGACCCGCAGTCCGACACCTGGGCCGCTGCTGCCGCTGGATCCGGTACCGAAGCCACCACGCAGGCACTTGACACCCTGATCCAGGCGGAACTTGAGCGCCGTACCACCGCCCGGGCTGAAAAGGACTGGGCCACCGCAGATGAGGTTCGTGAGCGTCTCAGTAGCGCAGGAATCATCATCACAGACACCGCCGACGGCCCCCAGTGGTCGCTGCAGAACTAAGAAGGAAACCACATGGCAGGAAATGACAAACGTCGCGGTGCACTCCGCACCAGCAACAAGAAGGGTGCCACCAAGGGATCCGGCGGACAGGTCCGTCGCTCCCTGAAGGGCAAGGGCCCGACCCCCAAGGCCGAGGACCGTCCCTACCACGCAGCACATAAGCGCAGGCAGGTCTCCGAGCGTCGCTCCTCCGGTCGTCATGACCGGGGTGTCGAGCAGAATGAGCTGGTCGTCGGACGTAACCCGGTGATCGAGTGCCTGCAGGCCAAGGTGCCGGCAGCCACCCTCTACCTGGCTGAGGGCACCGGCAAGGATGACCGTCTCTCCGAGGCGGTCGGCATCGCCTCCGGCCGTAACATCCCCGTGGTGGAGGTCCCCCGCCACGAGATGGACCGCATGACCGGCAACGGCATGCACCAGGGCATCGGTCTGCTGATCCCGCCCTACCAGTACACCACCGTCCACGACCTGATGGTTGACATCAAGGGCCGCAATGAGCCCGGCCTGGTGGTCGTCCTCGACAACATCACCGACCCCCGTAACCTCGGCGCCGTGATCCGTTCCGTCGCCGGTTTCGGTGGCCACGGTGTGGTCATCCCGGAGCGTCGCTCTGCGTCGGTCACCGCGGTGGCCTGGCGTACCTCGGCCGGTACCGCAGCCCGTCTGCCGGTGGCCAAGGCCACCAACCTGACCCGCACCATCAAGGAGTTCCAGGAGAACGGCTACCAGGTCATCGGCCTGGACGGAGACGGCGATGTCACCCTGGACACCTACAAGGGTGGCACCGAGCCGGTGGTCATCGTCCTCGGTTCCGAGGGCAAGGGCATCTCCCGCCTGGTCAAGGAGAACTGCGACTACATCCTCTCCATCCCCACCACCGACTGGGTGGAGTCCCTCAACGCCTCCGTCGCAGCCTCGGTGGTGCTCAGCGAGTTCGCCCGCCAGCGTCGCCTGCAATAACAGCTGCCGTTGAGCTGAGAAAGAACACCGCGGCGGTGCTCTCCTTCATCAAGGAGAGCACCGCCGCGGTTTTCTCATTCTCGGTGGGTTCAGACTCCCCCCCGGGGCTCAGCCGTGCTGGATGACAAATCCCGTGCGGTCCAGTGCGCTGAGGCAGGTGGTGTCGGTGACCCAGTGGATCATGCCCGGTGTAGAATTCTGGCCCTGGAACACCCTGCCAAAAGCTGGTTCCCAGTCGATCTGCAGCAGGGACTGCCAATTTTCCTGGGGTTCATCCCCTGCCCAGACCCGGTGGTACTCCTGCTCCGCGTATCCCGGCTGGGGGGTGGACCAGCCGCCGATGCGGTGCCGGGGGAAGGGCCCGTCAATCTGGAATTGCAGCCCCCGGTCAATCTGGCCGAACATGTCTCTCATCAGTGCACTGTCTCGGCCGCCCAGACCCAGGGCATTGCGGAATATCGGGTGGGCGACGGTGGGGAGGGTCATCACACCTGTGGCGGTGAACTCCTTGATGGGAAACAGCCAGGCACCCCGGGCCGTCTGCTGGGGCGGGGTGGCCGTGCCCTCGGGGACGTAGATCAGCCGGGTGCCCTGGATGATCTCCGGGTCGCGCCAGTCCAGGTCCACCTCACCGGATTGGGAGGTCAGGCTGAACACCAGCAGCAGGCCTGACTCCGGCAGTTTCAGACCATGGGAAAGACCCTCCCGGACCGAGGTGGCCAGCACCCCCAGATCAATCTGCATCAGGAAGTTCAGGGCCACGCCCCGGGCGGAACGCGGCCAGGGGATGTCCGCTGGCAGGTGGGGGCGCCCCCCGATCCGGGCCACGATGGGGGAGTTGGCGGGAGAGTTCATCCCGATGGCCTGGAGCTCAATGGCGGGGCAGGCCAGGGACAGCCAGTTTTCCACCTGCTCGGGGCTCAGGGTCTCCAGGAGATAATCCCGGGTCTGGTTGAGCTGGCGTTGGAAATGGTCGGGGAAGACTTCCATTGCGAGGGTCATGATCTAAGGTCCTGCTAACTGCCGGAAACCCCCCGGGATGGATCAGGGTGGGGGTGGCCTCTCTCAGGCCGGATTGGCGGTAGGTGTGTCTTGGATTACAGGGAACATTAAAGAATGCTTAGAGCGCTGCCACAAGACACCAACTTCAGGGGCGGAGGATTCAGGGTTGCGCTGAGCAGCAAAGACCCTGTTCGCCGGGGAAAGCCCAGGCAGGACCCACCCCTCACCCCCCCCCAGCGGCCACCGGGTATTCCCAGGATTTCCCCTGCCTGGCAGGCCGCCCTGCACCACACACCCTCCCCAGGGAGGCTTCAGCTGACGATCCAGAGCGCCATCGTGGACAGGGCGACGGCTGTGGGCGCCAGCAGCAGGCCGGGCAGGATGAACGCCGACCAGCTGACCTGAACCTGGTGGCGGCGCAGCTGATCCCACCAGAGCAGGGTGGCCAGGGAAGCCCAGGGCGTGATCAAGGGGCCGATATTGGTGCCGATCAGCAGCGCCATCATTGCGGTGGGGGAGGTGACCCCGGGTTCCAGGGCGAGGAAGGCGGGGATGTTGTTGAGGACATTGGACAACCCCGCCCCGGTGAAGGCGATACCCAGCAGACCCACCGGGGAATCATCCCACCCGGTGAACATCCCCTCAATGAGGTGGCTCAGCCCGGCACTGTGCAGAGCCTGGGCCGCGGCGGAGAAGGTCACCGCCAGCAGGATCGAGGACCAGGGCACCAGACCCAGCTTCAGGTGTCCGGGGGCGCGCAGCCCAAAAGCCACCACCATGATCAGGGCACCCGCCCCGGCGGTCAACCAGTAGGGGATGGGAGTGGCCAGCAGTGGCAGGGTGAAGGCCAGGACAATCAGGGAGATCCGCAACAGCGGCCCACCCACCGGTGCGGGGAGCACCGCCCCGTCTTCGCTAAGGCGGGGTGGGGCATCCGTTTCCACGCTGGTGCGGGAAGCCCGGAAACGCAGGGCCGTGGCCAGTGACACCACCAGAATCGCCATCACCGCCGGTGCGCCGGAGTAGCGCAGGAACTCACCCCCTCCACTGAAGTGCGGGGACTCCACGGCCAGCAGGTTCGTCAGGTTAGAGACCGGCAGCAGCATGGAACCGATATTGGCCACCCAGATCACTGCCAGGGCAGCCCCCACGGGATGGAGTCCTTCACGCCGGGCCAGGGCCACCGCCACCGGGGTCATCAGCAGCGCGGTGGTGTCCAGGGAGAGGAAGATCGTGGCGATCAGGCTGAGGGAGAGCACCGTCAACCAGATCACCCAGGGCCGGGACCGGCCCCTGTCCCGGCCCGGGCTGCGGGTGGTGGCGGCGATGACCGCATTGAAGGCGCCGGCGGGGGCAGCCAGGTTCACCACGATGGAGATCAGCGCCAGGAAAGCCATGATCGGGGCAAGCCGCAGTGCCAGGGCCGCGGCGCTGGCGGGGTCGTCGATAAGCAGATAGGCGAAGGAGATCAGTGCCACGGCGAGTATCCCCAGCAGGGATCTGGGGCGGTTCATCCCCGGTTCAGCCGCGGGACCTGAGGCCGAAGAACTCGGCGATCACATCCGCGGCGATCAGCTGCCCAGTGGTGGCCCCCAGGGTGGCGGGCAGGGACTTCGGAGCGGGCACCACATGGCCCACCCCGGCCAGGGTCCACAACTGGACGGGTTCCCGGCCGGGGGCGGCCCAGGTGTCCACCGCAATGCCGGGCGCGGGTACCGAACGGGTCGGCGGGGCGGTGATGCCATTACGGGTGGCGAAATACTCCGCCGAAGCCGGTGCGGAACGGACATAACCACGGATCCCGGTGGCCGGCGTGCCTGCCGGGCCACCCTGATAGGGCACGATCGGATCACCGGTGCCGTGCATGATCAGCACCTTCCGGGGTACCACGGGGGCGGCCAGGGAACTGTCGAGGAGATTGTCACCCACCGGCACCGGGGCAGCCAGGGTGGCGGCACCGGCGAGGAGTTCGGGGGCATCGTGAAGCAGGCGGATGACCATCTGACCGCCATTGGAATAACCGGCGGCGAAAACCCGGGAGGTGTCGATGCGGTAGGTGTGGGAGAGGTGGTCGATGAGTGCGCGGGTGAAACCCACATCATCGATCCCCAAGGTGCGGGCCGATTCAGTCAGTCCCTCGCGGGCGTCATTGAAGTGGCGTTCCACGCCCTCCGGGTAGACGATCAGGGCGCCGCTGCGCTCCGCGAGATCATCGAAGGTGTGCGCCGTGAAGCTGCGGGAGACATTTGCGGACTGCCGGGAACCGTGGAAGTAGAGCAGGACCGGCGCGCCGGGGGAGAGCTCGGTGGGGGCGACGATCTGGAAGCTGCGTTCCCGTCCCTGGTGGTGCAGGGTCTGCTTGGCTACACGGTAAGTACTCACGGGGAAAGAGTGTAGTCAGCCTGGTTCCGCCTGGTGTCAGTAGCGTTCCGGGTTGCGCGCCGGAGTTTCCGGCTGATGGTGGTGCTCGGCGGGGTTCTCCTCGGCACTGGCGGGGGTGCCCAGCGTGGCCGTGGTCCCCACAACGGTAGCCGGGGTGTCTCCGGGGAGGGCGAGGGCGCCCCGGTGACCGCGGCGTCGGAAAGCGACCTCATCGCGGGTGGCGTTGCGGTTGCGGGCCCAGCCGAGGAGGCGGCAGATCAGGTAAATCACAAAACTGATGGTGGTCACGAACACCGAGATCGGCAGGCCCGGAGCGAGCGAGAGGATCAGGCCACCGACGGCGGCGATCTCGGCGAAGACCACCGAGAGGATCACCGCGCGCAGCGGGGAGGAGGTGACCTGCACGGCCGCCGCCCCCGGGGTGATCAGCAGTGCCATCACCAGCAGGGCGCCGACGATCTGCACCGACTGGGCGGCGGTCAGGCCCACCAGGATCGCGAAACCCAGGGAGATCCAGCGCACCGGAACCCCACTGGCCTGAGCCATCACCGGATCCGCACTGGCGAAGAGCATGGGCCGCCACAGCAGCACCACGGTGCCCACCACAATGATCGTGACTATCCCCAGCAACCAGGTGGACTGTTCTGAGACCGCCACGATCTGACCGGTCAGCAGGGACATGGCGGTGGAGGAATTGCCCGGATAAAGGTGGATGAACAGCACCGAGAGGCCCAGGCCGAAGCTCATCACCACACCGATCGCACTGTCCTGTTGTTGGCGCAGTCCCAGCACCGCCAGCACCAGGGCGGCGATGATCGCACCGGCCACGGCACCGAAGCCGATGTTCAGGCCGAAGAGCAGCGCGGCGGCACCACCCATCAACGCCAGCTCGGAGGTGGCGTGCACGGAGAAGGACATCTGACGCAGCACGATCAGGGGGGTCATCACCCCGGAAAGCAGCCCCAGGATGGCGGCGGCGAGCAGGGACTGCTGCACGAAGTCAACACTGAGCAGGAACTGGGTGTCACTGAGGAAGGTGGCGAAATCCATGGTTTAAATCACAATCATTCTGCCGTCGACCTCGACGACGTCGACGCGGGTGTCATAGAGCTGGGACAGCGTCTCGGAACGCATCACCTCCGACACGGTGCCCAGCATATGCCCATTGGGGGCGAGATAAAGCACCCGATCCACCACATCCAGCACCGGGTTGATGCCGTGAGTGACAAAAAGCACCGAGGTACCTGATTCCCTACGACGCTTGTCCAGCATCGCCACGGTCGCCTGCTGGCGGGCCAGATCCAGGCTCAACAAGGGCTCATCGGCCAGGAGCACCTGCGGATCCACCGCCAGGGCCTGCGCCTGACGGATCAGCTGCTGCTGCCCACCGGATAACTTGCCCACCCGACGATCCGCCAGGCCGGTGGCACCCACCTGCTCCAGGAGCTCATCGACGGCCCCGTGCTGCGGTGCCCGCTTCCGGAACACCCCGTGGGCCAGGGAGAGGCTCACCAGATCCCGGGCCCGCATCGGCAGATCCTGGGGGAACATCCGCTGCTGGGGAATGAACCCCACCCGCGCCGGGACATCCACCCGGCCGGCGGTGAGTTTCCGGGTGCCCAGGACGGTGCCCAGCAGAGTGGACTTTCCCACCCCGTTGGGGCCGAGGATGGCGATGAATTCGCCGGGCTGAACCTCAAGGTTCAGCCCGGACCAGAGCGGATCCACCGCGGCATCTGTGAAAGTGACGAGCATTCTGTCCATTCTAGAAAGGGGGGAGCGGATTTTTCTAACAGCCATCCGAATTAATTCTTGCTTTCAGACTCCCCGGGGCAGCGGGGGGGTTAACCCTCGGCCTCGGTGGCGGCGGCTTCCAGGCGGTCCAGAGCGGCGTGGAAGAAATCGAGGTAATCCTCCCCGGCCTCCGGGGTCTCGAAGATCTCCACCACGGGGATGTCCGCCTCCTCCGCGGCCCGACGGATCCGGGAGGTCAGGTCAGTGGCGGTCTGGGGGTTGTAGATCAGCAGATCCAGGCCACCCTCCTCAATCAGGCCGAGGAAGGCCGCCAGGTCTGCGGCACTCGGCTCGGAATGGCCCAGGGAGGTGGCGCGGTAATCCGCCGGGGTGACCTCGTTGGCACCGCTGTGGAGCAGTAGATAATCAGCGGTCGGTTCGGTTTGGGCGACCCGAAGATCCGGCAGTGCCTCAATGCGGGTCTGGAGCTGGCTCAGCTCGGCCTGGAAGTCCGCGGCATCCCCGGCGGCAGCGGGGTCCAGCTCGGCGACCTTCGCGGCGATCTCCTCAGCCATGCGGGAGACCGTGGCGGTGTCGTACCAGATGTGCTCATTGGAATCCATGCCCCGGAAACCAGCGGATTCATGGTCGTGGCCGCCGTGGTCATCGCCGTGCTCATGGCTGTGTTCCTCGTCCTCAGAACCGTGGCTGTGGTCATGATCGGCCAGGGGCAGGCCGTGGATGATCTTCTCCTCATCCACGGAGCGGTAGAGCCAGGCGTCATAACCGCCACCTCCGACGACCACGACATCAGCTTCCCGGGCGCGGACCATGTCCGCGGCCGAGGGCTCGAAGCTGTGGGGGTCCAGGCCATTGCCCTCGACGATGGCCTGGACCGCAACAGCCCCGGGGTTGAGGACGGCTTCGGCGACATCACCCCAGATGGCGGTGGAGGTGATGACGTTGATGCCCGCCTCTTCCCCGTTGTCCGCGGTGGATTCGGCGGAGCTGCAGGCGCCAAGGAGAAGCGCGCTGGTGGTCAGGAGCGCCAGGGTGGGGAGGCGGGTGATTCGGTGCATGGCTTCCATCAAACTCTTAGTGAAAAGAGTTGTCAATTGGAAATGAATTGAAAATAGAGCTGAGAAAAGCAACTGATAGATTGATGAGCATGGTTAAACGTCCGCAACACCGGGGCACTCTGGCCTCCGTGGCCGCGGAGCTGGGGGTTTCCCGCACCACCGTCTCCAACGCCTACAACCGCCCCGAGCAGTTATCGGCGGCACTGCGGACCCGCATCCTGGCCGCCGCAGAAAAAATGGGTTACCCGGGCCCCGACCCCACCGCACGCAGCCTCCGCACCCGGCGTGTCGGCGCCCTCGGGGTACTGCTCACCGAACATCTCTCCTACGCCTTCGAGGACCTGGCCTCCGTGGACTTCCTCGCCGGCATGGCCGAAGCCTCCTATGGTTCTGACACCGCCCTCACCCTGGTCCCCGCCGGCCCCAGCTCAGACACCGATGAGGCACGCGCCATCCGCCAGGTCAACCAGACCGCCGTCGACGGCTTCGTGGTCTATTCCGTGGCCGAGGGAGACCCCCACCTGGCCGCGGTCCGGGCCCGCCGCCTACCGGTGGTCATCTGCGACCAGCCCACCGACATCAGGGACCTCCCCTTCGTCGGCATCGACGACTACGCCGCCATCCAGCCCGCCGCCCACGCGCTGCTGGCAGCCGGGCACCGCCGCATCGGCATCCTCTCCATCCGCATGCACCGCCTCCGGTCAGATGGCCTGATCAGCCACGACAATATCCGTGACGCCTCCCTCCACGTGCAACGCTCCCGGGTCCTCGGGGCCCTGGACACCTTCGCGGCAGCCGGCCTGGCCCCTGAGTCCATCCCCGTGGTCACCCGGCACATCAATGACCGCACCAACAGCCTCGAAGCCGCCCGGGAACTACTCGAAAGCAACCCCGATCTGACCGCCGTGCTCTGCACCACCGACTCCATGGCCTTCGGCATGCTGGACTACGCCCGCGAAAAGGGCATCTCCGTACCCGCCGAACTCTCTGTCACCGGCTTCGACGGCGTGGGCCCCGCCCTCGACCACGGCCTTTCCACCGTGGTGCAACCCAACCGGGCCAAAGGGGCGGCAGCTGGCCGGATGCTGCTGGAACTGGTGGAAGCCCGGGTCAATGACCAGCCCCCACCGCAGACCCCGGCCCGGGAAATCCTGGCCACCCACTTCCAGGCGGGACAGACCATCGCCGCCCCGCGGCACTAACTCTTTAAGACAATCCGAAATCCGGGCGGCGCCCGACATGCGCCATCAGCCGCAACCCCGCCGAAGCACCCTCCGGGGTACGCTGCGGCACCCCGAACTTTCCGCCATCCTGCAGCAACTCCCCCTGGGACTCCAGACCATGCAGATTACGCTGGGCATAATCCTCATCCAGCTCAACATCATGACCCTGGGAACGCGCCAGATCCCAGGTGTGCATGAACACATCGGGCAGGAAATACCCCTTCGTCGCCGCCCCCACGGTACTGCCCCGGTCGGGACCGTCAGCGAACACCGCCTGGGCGGTGACGGGGTCGTCGAGAAGCAACTGCACCTTGGCCACCAACTCCTGCCAGGCCCCCACGGGATCAGTGGCTGCCTGGCACCGCAGGTCCAGCTCAACCCCGGCCAACCGCAGATTCCGGGGATACCAGTCGCAGAGATGGCAGATGATGTCACGGGCCACCCACTGCTCACAAGGGGTCTGCGCATCCCAGTCATGGACGCGCAACACCTCCGCAGTCATCCCGGCCGCAATCGCCCGGAACCCCGGCCCCAGCTCCACCGGGATGCCGGTGTGACGGGCCCGCGCCCCAGCCAACTCAGCCAGGAAAGCGGCCACTGCAGCGCGATCCGCCACCCGCATCCCCGCAGCCGTCGCACCCTCACCGACCTTGATCCCCAGATCAGCAGACCCCAGCACGCGGAAACCATTCTCATCGGTGGTGTCATCCCCGATGAACACTGTGGCACTCGCCCCACGACGCTCCCGCTCCGCGGCGATCCAATCACCCTTATCCACCGTGGAAACCGAAAATTCGATGATGTTCTTACCCGGGGCCATGGTCGCGCCGGGATGCTCCACCAGTGCGGCCCTCGCCAGCACCCGGGCCGCAGCATCCGGATCCTGCTCCGCCAGCGCAGCCACATGCACCACCCGCTGCAGTGGTTTGAGCTCCACGAAAGCCGGGGGGTGCTGCTCGGTGATGGCACGCAGCTGTCGTTCCACCCCCGCCAGCGCGGTACTCTGCTCCTCGGTGAGCACCACCCCGTGCTCACTGTTTTCCGCCCCATGGGACCCCGCCAGCACCACCGGATCACTCAGCTCGCACACCCTGGCCAGGCCGGCGAGATGTCGGCCGGTGAGAACCGCCACCGTGGTGTTCGGCAGGCCGGCCAGCCTGCTCAGGGCGGCCAGCGAATCCCGGTTGACCGGAACGTCATAGGCATCCGGGCTCAGGCCCGCGATGGTGCCGTCGAAATCAGAGACCAGCAACAGCTGATCAGTGGTGGCCAGATCATGGAGTGAGACAGTCATGACCCCGAAGATACCGGGGGAGCTGACTATTCGTTCTCCTCCACGGGGATGGACTTCGCGGAGAGGACGATGGCGGGGGGATCAAATTCATCGCTGTCCCGGGTGAGTACCAGCTGGAACTCCTCCGGTTCGCTCAGCAGGAAGTTCTCCTTCAGCAGCTCGCGCAGCTGCATGTCCACATACACGGCCTGGCCGGTGCAGGTGGTCGGATCCGGGTCATCGAAACGGACCTCCTCGAACTGCACGGCATCGGCTTCATCCGCACGGGAGGCCTCACCGTCCCTGGTGAAGTTCACCACCCCCTGGAAGGAGGCACAGCCGGTGTCACCGACCACTGAGGTTTCGCCGAAAACCAGGGAGGCCCGACCCATCACGGATTCCGGGATCCCGCTCGGGGTGTCCGGGTCAAGATGGATATTGCTGATCTGCCAGGAGCCCCCGGAGATGCGGGAGCCCTCCTCAGCGCCACAGGCACTGAGGAGGGGAACAGCCAGCAGCAGGGCAGCACCAAGTGTCCCGACCCGGGCCAGGGGAGTGGCGGCCATCAGTCCCTGCTCACCTTCCCGGCAACCCTGCCCGACGACCCACCAGGGGTGTCCCCGCTGGGTGTGTGGACTGCCTCGCCGGAGAACCCGGCCATGCAGTCCTCGAAGCTGCTGGCCCACAGGTGCACATCATGGGTGCGTACCTGCTCATGGAGTTCCCGCATCCGATCCTGCGCGGACTCCGGGTTCTGCGCCAGGGCCTGCACCGCGGTGTTGATGGCGCGTTTGAGGGATTCCAGGTCGAAGGGGTTGCAGAGGTAGGCCTCATCCAGCTCCTGGGAGGCACCGGCGAACTCACTGAGCACCAGGGCGCCGGAACCGTCCCCGTGCAGGGCGACATACTCCTTGGCCACCAGGTTCATGCCGTCCTTGAAGGCGGTGACCAGCATGACATCGGCGGTGGCGTAGTAGACGCTCAGCTCAGACTTGGGCACCGACTTGTGCAGGTAGTGCACCACGGGTCGGCCGATGGTGGCGAAACGGCCGTTGATCCGCCCGACCGCCTCCTCCACCTGGGAACGGGCGACCCGGTACTGCTCGATGCGTTCCCGGGAGGGGGTGGCGATCTGCAGCAGCACCACCTCAGCCGGATCCAGCGCACCGGATTCCAGCAGCTCCTCGAAAGCCAGCAGTCGCTGCAGGATGCCCTTGGTGTAATCCAACCGATCCACGCCCAGCATCACGGTGTGCGGGGAACCGATCTTCTCCCGCAGCTGTGTGATCTCCTCAACGGCGGGCTGGCGCACACTGGAAAGGTCGATGGAGATGGGGAAGGCGGCGACCCCGACGCGGCGCCCATCGGCGGCGGTGATGTGGGCCCCGATCTCCCGCACCTTCGGCTCACCACTGACCTGTAGTTCATCGGGCTGGCCGGTGTGGGAACCGGTGTGGCCGGACACCTGACGGGTCAGGTTGAGGAAGTTCTCCACATAGCTGGGCAGGTGCAGGCCAATCAGGTCGGCACCGAGCAGGCCACGGATGATCTCCTCCCGCCAGGGCAGCTGGCGGAACAGGTCCGGGGAGGGGAAGGGGATGTGCAGGAAGAAACCGATCTTCAGATCGGGGCGGAGCTGGCGGAGAATTCCGGGCAAAAGCTGCAGCTGATAGTCCTGCACCCACACCGTCGCACCCTCCGCGGCGACCTCGGCCACCTCATCGGCGAACTTCAGGTTCACCTCGCGGTAGGCGTCCCACCAGTCATTGTTGTAGACCGGCTCGACGATCAGGTCGTGGTAGAGCGGCCAGAGGGTGGCGTTGGAGAAACCTTCATAGAAGCCCTCGAAATCAGCTTCCGTGAGTTTGACGGGGTGCAGCAGCACCCCGGCCTCATTGCGGAAGGGCTCCGGAGCAGCATCGGACACCCCGGGCCACCCCACCCAGCAGCCCTGATGCTCCTCGAGCACCGGGGAGAGGGCAGCCACCAGCCCACCGGGGGAGGGGGACCATTCTTCCCTTCCATCCGGATGGGTGACCAGGTCGACGGGCAGCCGGTTGGCCACCACCACAAAACTATTGTCGCCGCTCATACGCGTTAGGACTTCTTCGTGGTCTTCTTGGCGGGGGCCTTCTTGGTGGTCTTTTTAGCGGTGGTTTTCTTGGTGGTCTTCTTCGCGGGGGCCTTGCGGGTGCGCTTCGTCGTCTTCTTCGGCGCCGTAGTTTCCTCGTGCTCCGCGGCGACCTTCTTGTAGATCAGGCCCTCCGGCTCGACACCGAGCATGCACATCAGGGTCACGCCATCCAGGAAATCCTGGGAATAAGTGGCGACGATCCGACGGGCTGCGCGGGCGGTCTCCTCCTCCACGGCATGCAGTGACTCGGGGGAAGGGCGATTTTCGGTGACCTTGGGCGGCAAGGATCCTCCTGGTGTTTCAGCGGGTGGTCAAACAGAGTTCAGGGCTTCCATAATACGCTATCCACCCGAACCGGGGACGCGCAGGATCAGGTATCCTGCTGCTCCCCAACCTCCTGGATCTTATCGACGCCCTCCTGGGCGACCGCCTGCAGGTGCCCACCGCCCGGGTGGAACCCGGAGTGGGCGGCCTCCGCCGGCGGCACCGGGCCGATCGGACGGTTGACACGGCGCGGCAGACGTTTGACACTCTGGTTGGCGGCCACCGCCAACTTCCCGAAGGAGACCCGGCGGGCGGTGCGGAAAGCCCGGTAGGGGTTGAAACGGGCGGGACGACGGATTCGACGGGCCGCCCACTCACCGAGCACCACACCCGCGGCCAGGCCACAGGCGGTGGCTAGGGCGAGGGCGATATTGGTGAAACCGATCAGCATCTGCTCATTCAGGGAGGCGTACATGCCGCGGTAGACGGCCAGGCCGGGCAGCATCGGGGTGATGCCCACCACGGCGGTGATCAGCGGGGGGATCAGGAAACGACGTGCCAGCAGACCACCAGCGAGCCCGATGATCACCGCCGCCAGTGAAGAGGCGAAGACCTCGCCCAGGCCGATCTGCAGGAAGATGAAGTAGTAGCAGACCGACCCGGCGGTCGCGGTGATCGAGGACACCAGCACCGAGGACCACTCCGCATAACAGGCGATGGCGAAACCGGCGGCCGCCAACCCGCCGGCGAGCACCTTCACCGAGGAGGAACTGAAGTTCGGCAGGGCGATGGCCTCCAAGGGGGGCAGAGTGATGCCGATGAGCCCGGAGGCCTGGATACCGATGGCCACACCCGCGATGATCGCACCCGTGTAGAGCAGGGTCTCGAAGAAGCGGGCACTGGCGGTCACCGGAGCCCCGGTGATCCCGTCCTGCAGGGACTGCACCAGGGTCAGTCCCGCCAGCATGACGACGATGCCGGAGGCGATGATCTGGCTCGGCAGGATCTCCGTCCCGAGCTCGGCGGCCACCTCATAGATGATCGCGGCCGGGACGGTGGCGATGATGCCGCCGAAGACATTCTGGAAGAACACCGGCAGGCGGTGCCGGTCCAAAAACATGTTGACACCGATCAGCAGCATTGCCGTGAGTGTGGCGGTGATCGCCACCAGCACACCACCACCGAGCAGCGTCGCCACCGAGCCGCCCATCAGGCCCCAGCCCAGCACCGCGGTCACTGCCCCGTAGGAGGCGGGGGAGGTGACGATGTCATCGAGGATATTTTCCGCCACCTCCGGCGGGGTGGCACCCGCCTGGATTGAACGGATCAGCCGGTCCACCTCGGAGAGCTTGGAGAAATCCGTGGTCATCCGGCGCACCACCCGGAACACGTTGATGGGGGTGCGTCGGGTCGTGCCGATGGAGGTGTGCAGCGTGATGGTGTTCATCGTGATGTCCACGTGCACGTAGTGCAGACCAAAAGCAGAGGTCACCGCATGGATCTGCGTCTTGGAGTCACTATTGGAGGTGCCTGAGGACAGCAGGATCTCACCGATCCGGGAGGCCAGCTCCATTACGGCGGTGACCTGGCCGGGATCGGTCAGATCAACCGGGGCCAGCGGGGAGGGAGGTGGGGCCGCCTTGGCGGAGTCAATGGTGGCGAGGCGCCCGGAGCTGCCGATGAGTAGCATTCTGAGGCGTTCAATTAGGGACACGTCGACGGGGCTTTCTGGACGAAATCGACGGCGCACAGGGGGATGGGGGGCGTCGACGAAATGGAAAAGGATGTCCTCTGCCAGGGTAGGGGGAGATCCACGACCCTGGAGCGGCTGTCACGTGCCCACCCTTGAGGGGAGCCGGAACAGCAAGCAGAATTGAAGTGGAAAGAGCACCATGTGCAGCAGGGGCAGAGGGCACCTTAGCCGCTCACCCCGCTATTTGCAGAAATCGCGGCGGCGCAGGATCGGGAAGGTCCGTGGGCAGGGTTCTGAGCTGGGCCTTTAAAACTTCCCGGCGGGGTGCCACCGGGCTGTGGTGTGGTGGGTTTCCGGCGGTGCCGCAGCCCGGTGTCCGCCCCTGATTCCTCCCAGATTTGGACTAGTTATTCCGACCTCAGGTAACATCCCTCAGGGTGTCCGGGGTACAACCTGCGGACACGATGCTGGAGTGGCGCAATTGGTAGCGCAACGGTCTTGTAAACCGTAGGTTGCGAGTTCAAGTCTCGTCTCCAGCTCTGACTAGGCCGGCCAGGGACATCCCTGCCCGGCCTTCCTGTGTTTAAAGTCCCCAGATAACACCCCGGGGAGGTGATTCCACCGGGGGAAGTCCAGGCTGGGGGTGAAGATCATTTTCATCCCTACGGCCGGTCAGCCGGGTCGGATGGAACCCTAACCACCTGTTCACAGGGGCAGTGAACCGCTACTGCACCGCAAAGCGGGGGCTGGAAAATCCTGGGGTAGATCTTTCGGGCCGACGAGGTGCGGGACTTGAGTGCGCTAACCTCGTGCTTGGAAAACTTCATCGAGATTTGTGATTAGGGGAGTTACACATGGGCAAGATCCGCGCCGGCATCGTCGGTTATGGCAACCTCGGCAAGAGCGTCGAGAAGATCATCGGCATGCAGCCTGACATGGAGCTGGTGGGCATCTTCTCCCGCCGCGCCGAGCTGGACACCGACACCCCGGTCTTCCCGGTCGATGAGATCGCCGAGCACGCCGAGAAGGTTGACGTCCTCTACCTCTGCCTGGGCAGCGCCACCGATATCCCGGAGCAGGCCCCGCAGTACGCCAAGTTCGCCAACACCGTTGACACCTACGACAACCACCGTGATGTGCCGCGCCACCGTCAGGTCATGGATGCCGCCGCCCGCGAATCCGGCCATGTCGCCCTGGTTTCCACCGGCTGGGATCCGGGCATGTTCTCCCTCAACCGCACCCTGGCCAGCGCAGTTCTGCCCAACGCCCAGCAGCACAGCTTCTGGGGCCCGGGCCTGTCCCAGGGACACTCGGATGCGGTCCGTCGCATCGAAGGTGTGAAGAAGGGCGTCCAGTACACCCTGCCCTCCGAGGCAGGCCTGGAAGCCGCCCGCAAGGGTGAGGCCGGGGATCTGGACGGCAAGAGCGCGCATAAGCGTCAGTGCTGGATCGTCGCCGATGAGGCGGACCGGGAGCGCATCGAGAAGGATATCCGCACCATGCCGGACTACTTCGTCGGCTATGAGGTCGAGGTCAACTTCATCGACGAAGCCACCTTCGACGCGGAGCACAACGGCATGCCGCATGGCGGCCATGTGATCACCACCGGTGACACCGGAGGTTTCAACCACACCGTGGAGTACATCCTGAAGCTGGACCGTAACCCGGACTTCACCGCTGCGGTTCAGGTCGCCTACGGCCGTGCCGCTCACCGGATGCGCGAGCTGGGTCAGACCGGTGCCTTCACCGTGCTGGAGGTCGCCCCCTACCTGATCTCGCCCACCCCGCTGGATGAGCTGATCGCCCGGGACGTCTAAAACTCCGGATAACTCCCCCGGAGGGCAACCACCCCCCTGGAACCACAGGAACCACCACCATTTCCCTTGTGAAATGGTGGTGGTTCCTTAAAGTCCGGGCCCCCGGTTTGAGATGCCACCACTCCCAGGGCCAGCGGATGGGGGGTGAAGACAGCGGGCGCCCAATGGAGAAAACTCAGCTACATGAGTCCCACACGACAGTCCATCCTCTTCATCAGTGGTGCCGGGCTACCCACCTGGATCTGGGATCAGGTCCGCGAGCTGCTCTCATCCGATAACCCCAGTGCTGTGGCCACCCGCCCGGTTCTCCCCCAGGCTACGCTGCGTAGTTATGCCCGTACCGCCCTGGCGAACGCCCCCGCCGAAGCATTCACGGTGGTGGCCCATTCCTCCGGTGGGGTGGTGGCGGCGGAGCTGCTGCACCTCGCCCCGAAACGGGTCAAAGGGGTGCTCGAGATCAGCGCGGTGGTACCCCACGCGGGTAATTCCTACCTCTCTGCACTGCCTTTCCCCAATCGCCTGGTGCTCAGCGCCCTGATGCGATTCAGCGGCACCGGACCCCCAGATGCGGTGATCCGGAAAACCCTGGCGGGGCATCTGGACCCCGAAACCACAACCAGGCTGCTGGCTGATTTCGAACCCGAGAGTCAGCACTACTACCGGGACGTTGTCCGGAACTTCAGCTATCCGGACCACCTCGGTTATGTCTTCACCACCGAGGACCGCGAGGTGAGTCCGAAACTCCAGCGCGGTTTCCTGCAGAATCTCATCAGGGTGAATTACACGGCTTCGCTGGCCACCGGACACCTGCCGATGCTGGAGGACCCGCAGGGCACCGCCCAGACGGTCCGCGCATTCTTCCGTGCCTGGCCGGGCACTGCCTAAGGTCGGCTGGCCGGGGCGTCGATAAGCTGCGCAGTGTCCCCGGTGGGTTGGCGCACCCCGAGCAGCAGCAGCGCACCGATCAGCAGCACCAGCCCGATGCCGATGATCCCGGCGCGGTCATCGCCGAAGATGCCGACGAACCAGCCGAAGACCAGCGGGGTGATCCAGCTGACGGAGCGTCCGGTGGTGGCGTAGAGGCCGAACATCTGGCCGTCGCGGCCCTCCGGTGCCAGGCGGCTGAGGTAGGAACGGGAGGCGGACTGGGCGGGGCCAACGAAGAGGCAGAGCATGAGGCCGAAGATCCAGAACATCAGGGGCCCCTCCACGAAGAAGAGGATGGCGGCGGCCAGGATCATCAGCCCCAGGGAACCCAGGATCACCGGTTTGGGGCCGATCCGGTCATCGAGCCAGCCGCCGAAGACTGCGCCGAGGGCACTGCAGACATTGGCGGCGACACCGAAGAGCAGCACATCGGCGGGGGAGAGGCCGTAGACCGAGACCGCCAGGATCGCACCGAAGGTGAACACCCCGGCCAGGCCGTCGCGGAAGACGGCGGAGGCGAGCAGGAAGAACACCGCGTTGCGGTCTTCGCGCCAGAGTTCGGCGATGTCCCGGAAGAGTTTGCGGTAGGAGGCGAGGAAGCCGAGTTGTTTCTCCCCGGTGGGTGGGATCTCCGGGACGCGGAAGAACACCGGCAGGGCGAAGATCAGGAACCAGACCGCAGCGAGGAGGGCGACCATCCGGATATTGAAACCACCTTCGACGGGCAGGCCGAGGAATCCCCGGGTGTCCCCGGAGCCGGCGACGAAACCGAAGTAGCACACCAGGAGCAGCACGATGCCGCCGAAATAGCCCATGGCCCAACCGAAGCCGGAGACCCGGCCGACGTTCTCTTTCGTGGAGATCTGGTTGAGCATGGCGAAGTAGTTGACCTCGGCCAGTTCGAAGGTCACCGAGGCGATCGCCAGGATGCTGATGCCGATCCAGAAGTAGATCAGGTCATCATTGCGCACCGAGACCAACACCGCCATGAGCAGCACGGTGACCACGGTCCACAATCGCACCGAGCGGCGGCGGGTGCCGCGGATATCGGAGCGTTGTCCCATCACCGGGGCCAGCAGCGCCACCGACACCCCGGCCGCGCCCATCGCCCAGCCGTACCACTGGGCCGGGGAGGCGTCGATCTCCATCCCGAGCAGGTTCACACTGCCGTTGAGGTTCGCACCGACTGAATCGGTCAGGTAGACCGCGAAGATGAAGGTGATCAGCACCGCGTTGAGTGCGGCGGACCCCCAGTCCCACAGCCCCCAGGCGGTGACGGTGCGACGGTCAGTACGCAGGGCTGAGCGTGGTGGAGTGTCGATGATCATGGGCTAACCCTAACCGTCGAAAGCGCCTTCCGCCCGGGGAAAAGCAATGCTTATCGACACTGCGGTGCTCACCCCTCGGGAATCATCGCCAGGATCGCCTCAGCCAGGGCCCCACGCTGCTCAGGTGTCAGGGGATCCTCGTGGATGTGGTCATGCACCCACAGACCATCGGCCATCAGCTGCACCAGATAGGCGGCGCGCCGGGTGGGGTCATCGTTGATCTGCATCGGGGATGGCATCCACCGCTGGTTGACCGTGGCCCAGACCGCCCGGAAATCGGGGTGGCTGGGGGCGTCCAGGGCGACCAGCAGATCCGCGCGGGTGGCGGTCTGGCTCATGGACAACACGCTGGCGCGCAGGCGGGTGGCTTGGTTCATCTCAGCGGCGGGACCCCCGGCGAAGGAGATCAGATCCTCCTCCCATTCCTGTGCCAGGTGGCGGTGGATGCTGAGCAGGAGTTCATGGCGGGAGGGGAAGTGGTAGATCAGTCCGGACTTGGAGAATCCGGAGGCCTCGGCCAGGGACTCGAAGGTCAGTGCCTCCAGTCCGTGGGCTCCGATCATCTGGACCGCTGTCCGGAGGATCTGTTCTTTTTTATTGGGGCGCATAGGAGATTGCCCCCTTCGGGTTGCCGCGGAAACACCAGGCGGTGAGGGCGGTGACGAGCAGGGCCAGGACCGTGAGGATCACCAGGATGCCCAGGTAGGCGGAGTCATAGGCGTTGACGGCGGCGTCGTGAAGCTGGGGGTGGGCCAGGCCGGCGTTGATGTTTTCACCGATCTCGGGTGGGGCGGCCAGGGAGTAGAAGAGGGGGAGCAGGCTGCCCAGGATCGAGACCGAGAGCAGGGTGCCGAACTCATAGGAGACCTCCTCCACACCGGCGGCCATACCGGCTTTGCGGGGTGGGGCGGCCCCCAGGATGGCGGTGGAGGAGACCGACATGACGGAGCCGGAACCCAGCCCGATCAGCAGCAGTCCACAGATGAACGCCCACAGTGGGGCGTTGCTGAAGGCCCAGGCGGCCAGTCCCGTGCCCAGTGCGATAGCGGCGAAACCTCCGGAGATCAAGGTGCGGAAACCCAGGCGGTGCAGGTTCGCCCCGCCGATCACCGACATCGGCATGGCGGCGATGGTCATGATGGCCACCAACAGGCCGGCCTGAAAGGGACTGAAGCCGCCAGCCAGCTGGAAACGTTGGGTGGTCATCAGTTCGATGCCGATGACCAGGAACATCGCCAGTGCGGCGGCGATGACGCCCCCGCTGAACATCCGGGAACGGAAGATGCTGAACTCCAGCATGGGGTCCGCCAGGCGACGCTGCCGACGGAGGAAAAGCAGGGATCCGAGGGCGCAGGAGACCAGGGCCAGGAGCAGTAACCAGAGCTGTCGGTGGGGGTTCACGGACTCCTTGATCACCATGACCAGGCCTGCCATGGCCAGCAGCGAGTAGAGGGAGGAGGCCCAGTCCCAGTGTTTGGCCGGATTGGGCATGTTCGGCGGGGCCAGCAGGATGGTCAGCACTAGGGCGAGGGCGGCGACGGGCACATTGATCAGGAAGACTGAACCCCACCAGAAGAACTCCAGCAGGGCACCGCCGACCACCGGTCCCAGGGCGGCGCCGACCACGGCAACCGCACCCCAGATACCGATGGCGGTGTTTCTCTCCCGCTCATCATGGAAGGTGAGCTGGATGAGTGCCAGGGTGGCGGGCATCATCGTCGCCGCCCCCAGACCGAGCACCGCCCGGGCAGCCACCAGGGCCCAGGCGCTCGGGGCGAAGGCGGCGCCGAGGGAAGCCAGGCCGAAGATGGTCAGACCGATGGTGAACATCAGGCGGTGCCCGATCTTGTCGCCTAAGGTGCCGGTGCCCAGCAGAAGACCGGCCAGCACCAGGGAGTAGGCGTTGATGATCCACAGTCCCTCCAGCTCGGAGGTCTGGAGCTGGGTGCGCAGTTCCGGCAGGGCGGTGAAGAGGATGGAGTTGTCCAGGCCGATGAGCAGCAGTCCGGTGCTGATCACCGCCAGGAAGGTCCACCGTTGGGCCGGGGTGGAATCGATGTTCCGGAGATCTCTCAGGGGTGAACTCACGAGAGGTAACTGTACCGACCGGACGTTAGAGTTACTGATTCTGGTGGGGGTTTTTATGGCTGGGGGTGCGCAGCAGGCGCATCCCAGGGTGAAATCCATGATTTTTCACCCGTTCCAGCGACATATGCGCCTGCTACATTTCCCGCCCCGCTACGTTTCATCCCACCCTGATGGCGAAAATCCCCCGGTGCGGGGACACTGGAGGGCAGCCCCAGAGAAGAGCCTGACCAGAACAAGTGAACAACTTCCCCCAGGAGAAATTGCCATGGCCCAGACTTTCGCGGAACAACTGATCAAGACCCTGGAGAAGCAGGGTGTCAAGCGGATCTTCGGTCTGGTCGGTGACAGCCTGAACCCCATCGTGGATGCGGTACGCCGCTCCGAGATCGAGTGGGTGCATGTGCGCAATGAGGAGGCAGCCGCCTTCGCGGCCGGGGCAGAATCCCTGCTCACCGGAAATCTGGCGGTATGTGCGGCATCCTGCGGTCCCGGTAACACCCACCTGATCCAGGGACTCTATGACGCCCACCGCAATGGGGCGAAGGTGCTGGCGATCGCCAGCCACATCCCTTCCCTGCAGATCGGTTCCCACTTCTTCCAGGAGACCCACCCTGAGTTCCTCTTCCAGGAGGCCTCCGGCTACTGCGAGATGATCCACTCCGCGGCCCAGGGGGAACGCATCATCCACCATGCGATCCAGTCCACCATGTCCGGCAATGGTGTGTCGGTGGCGATCCTCCCTGGTGACATCGCCCAGCAACCCGCTGCGGAAGGCACCTTCGCCAACTCGACCATCTCCCGGGGGCGTCCCGTTGTCTTCCCGGATCCGGCGGAGGCCGCCGAGCTGGTCGCCGCCATCAATGAGGCCCGGAGCGTCACCCTCTTCTGTGGCGCCGGGGTGCAACATGCCCGGGCGGAGGTGGTGGAACTGGCGGCGAAGATCAAGGCACCGGTCGGTCATGCCCTGGGTGGCAAGCAGTACATCCAGCATGGCAACCCCTTCGACGTCGGCATGTCCGGCCTGCTGGGTTATGGTGCCTGCCTGGTGGCCAGCCGGGAGGCGGATCTGCTGATCCTGCTGGGCACCGACTTCCCCTACTCCGATTTCCTGCCCACCGAGAATGTCGCCCAGGTGGACATCAACGGCCGCAACATCGGCCGTCGCACCACCATCACCCACCCGGTCACCGGGGATGTGGCCGCCACGATCCAGAACATCCTCCCCCACCTGGAGGAGAAGCAGGACCGCAGTTTCCTGGACCGCATGCTGCGTGAGCATGAGAAGCAGCTCTCCGGGGTGGTGGCGGCCTACACCGAGGATGTGAAGGACCACGTGCCCATCCACCCCGAATATGCGGCTGACCTGCTCGATGGGTTCGCCGAAGAGGATGCGGTCTTCACGGTGGACACCGGCATGTGCAATGTCTGGCAGGCGCGCTACATCAACAACCCCACCGGGCAACGTGAATTCCTCGGTTCCTTCCGCCACGGCACCATGGCCAACGCCCTGCCCCAGGCGATCGGTGCACAGTTCGCGGACCGGGACCGCCAGGTGATCGCCATGTGCGGTGACGGCGGGCTGGGCATGCTGATGGGTGAACTGCTGACGGTGAAACTGCATGATCTGCCCCTCAAGGCCGTGGTCTTCAACAACTCCTCCCTGGGCATGGTCAAATTGGAGATGCTGGTGGAGGGCATGCCGGAATACCAGACCGATCATGAGCAGGTGAACTTCGCCGAGATCGCCCGTGGGGTGGGAATCAACGCCGTCCGCCTGGAGGATCCGGCGACACTCCGGGAGGACCTGCGCGATGCCCTGGCACTGCCCGGCCCGGTGCTCATCGACATCGTCACCGACCCCAATGCGTTGTCCATCCCGCCGAGCATCACCTGGGAGCAGATCATGGGCTTCGGTACCGCCGCAGCCAAGACCGTGTTCGGTGGCGGGGTGGGAAGGATGCTGGATCTGGCACGTTCCAACCTGCGCAATATCCCCCGGCCCTGAGTACGGGCCATCCCCCTGACACGCCGTCGATGGGCGCATTAACCTCGGGAGGCATGAACCGAGCGCTTAACCACCTCCCCGAAACCCCCACCGTTCTCATCGAGCGCGGCGTGCTGGGCCGCAACCTCAGCCAGATGGCCAGCTTCGCCGCCCAACAGGGCCTGAAACTGCGACCCCACGCCAAGACCCACAAGATCATCGAGATCGCGCGGGCCCAGCTTTCCGCCGGTGCCACCGGATTGAGTGTGGCCACCATCGGGGAGGCGGAGGTGTTCGCTGAGGCGGGGTGCCGGGATCTGTTCATCGCCTACCCGCTCTGGCCCAGCCCGGTGAAACAGGAGCGGATCAGGGCACTGCTGGCCAAGGGTGTGGAACTGCGGCTGGGGGTTGATTCCCCGCAGGCTGCGGCTGCGTGGGCCGGGGTGGACTTCGCCAACCTCGGGCTGATGATCGAACTCGACTCCGGCCACCACCGTTCCGGGGTGGCGGTGGATCAGGTGGTGGAGGTCGCCCGCGCGGTGGCCGGCTCGGGGCGGGTGCTCCGGGGGCTGTTCACCTTCCCCGGCCACAGTTACGCCCCCGAACAACCCGCCCTGGCCGCCCGGGATGAACACGACTGCCTGCTGGCTGCGCGAAGTCAGCTCCAGCAGGCCGGTTTCGAGGTTGACGGCCTGGAACTTTCCGGTGGTTCCACCCCTTCGGTGACACTCACCGAAACGGGGGCCGCCACGGAGATCCGCCCCGGGGTCTATGTGTTCAATGATGCCCAGCAGCTGGAGCTGGGGCGTTGCAGGTGGGAGGATATCGCCCTGACGGTGGCGGGCACCGTGGTGTCGCGCCGGAAGGATCTGGGCCAGGTGATCCTTGATGCCGGTTCCAAGATCCTGGGTTCGGATCGTCCTGCCTGGGCCAGCGGTTTCGCCCGGATCATGGAAGTCCCTGAGGCCCGGGTCAGCGCCCTCTCCGAGCATCACGCCACCGTGGTCTGGCCGGCGGGGGAGGCGTTGCCGGAGCTGGGCACGGTGCTGCGGGTGGTGCCCAACCATGTCTGTCTGGTGCTCAATCTGGTGGATGAGGTCACCGTGATCAACGCCGCCGAGGTGGTGGGCACCTGGGCGGTGGCTGCGCGGGGACGCAACAACTGATCTCCCCTCACACCTTGCAGTTGACGCAGCGTCAAGGAGGACAGTGGGTGCCATGAGCGATTATCAGATCGGAGAAGCCGCCGACATCCTTCAGGTGAGCACCCGCACGCTGCGACACTGGGATGCCATCGGCCTCCTGGAACCTGGGTGGCGGACCTGGTCCGGGCACCGCCTCTATACCGAGGAAGATCTGCAGCTCGCCCTGCAGATCCTGGTGTACCGGGAGGCGGGGGTCCCGCTGAAGGAGATCGCGGAGCTGCTCGCCGAACCTGGTAGCGGTACACAACGCCTGCAACACCAGCGTGAGCTCCTGGTGGAGCGGATCGCTCAGCTGCACCGGATGGTCCGGGCAGTGGATCAGATCCTTGAGGAGGATGAGATGAAGAAAAAGCCCTTGAGTGCCGGGGAAAAGATGGAGATCTTCGGCGGGGACTGGAAACCGGAGTATGAGCAGGAGGCGGAGCAGCGCTGGGGTGACACCCCGGAATGGGAACAGTCCAGAAACACCCAGCAGAAGATGGGGCGGGAGGACTGGGAGCGGGTGAAGGCCGAGCATGATGAGTTCATCACAAGGCTTATCGACGCCGCGCAGCGCGGCCTCACCCCCGGTTCCGGGGAAGCTGCCGAGCTGGTGGAGGCACACCGCCGGAGCATCTCCCAGTGGTATGAGGTCTCCCCCTCCAAGCAGGTGCTGCTGGCCCGGATGTATGTGGCCGATGAACGTTTCAACGCCACCTACCAGGGGCAGGCCGCCTACCTGCTCTCCCTGGTGGAAGCCCAGGCAGCAGCAGAGGGTGTGGATCTCAACGACGTGCAGTGGGATTGATCAGGAACGCTGGCGGGTTCCGCTGCCCCGGTTGTGCCCCGCATACCCACGGTAGCCGCCACCATGGCGCTGCCGGGGGTGTGCCCGCGGTGGTTGTGGGTCACGCCCCGCAAGCTGCGCCAGGGGGCGGTTCCAGCTGCGGGGATAAGGGGCGCTGAGCGTGAGGGTGGAGCCATCCGGCAGAGGGATTCCCAGCTCTGCGGCATGGAGGAGCATCAGGTCATGGGAGGTGGGGGAGCCATACTTCGGGTCCCCGATGATGGGATGGCCGGCATGTCTGCTGTGCACCCGGATCTGGTGTTTGCGGCCCGTGACCAGCTCGGCCTGCACCAGGGTGGCTTTGGCACCGAAACGGCGCTGGACCCGGAAACGGGTCAGGGCGGGCAGCCCCTCATCACTGACCAGCACCGTGGTCGGGGTGCGCTGCAGCGGAGCTTTGATCTCCTTCAGCTCCGCCGGCCAAGAGCCCTGCACCAGGGCCAGGTAGCGGCGTCGGAGGGAATGTCCCTCCCGCAGGATCTCCTGCAGGTGGCGCAGCATGATGGGTGATTTGGCCACCATCAGCAGGCCGGAGGTGTCACGGTCCAGGCGGTGCACCAGCTCCAGGCCGGGTTCCCCGGGGCGCAGCTGGCGCAGGGCCTCGATCACCCCGCCGGAAACCCCGGAGCCGACATGCACGGCCAGGCCGGCGGGTTTATTCAGCACGATCAGTGCCTCATCCTCATGGATGATGGATTCCTTGATCTCCCGTAGGAGAGGTGCGGGAAGCTCCGGTGGGGGAATGGCGTCCGGCAGCCGCAGCTGGGGAAGCTTGAGCAGGTCGCCTTCCTCCAGCCGGTAGCTGGGTTGGGCCCGCCGGCCATTGATCCTGACCTTGCCCTTGCGCAGCAGCCGGAAGAGCAGCGTGGCCGGCACTCCCTTGAGTTCGGCCCGCAGGTACTTGTCCAGGCGTCGGCCGGCATGGGTTGCGGGCACCTTCATCTCGCGGGCGGGAACCAGCCGCCCCTCGCTTATGTTCTTTTTCTCAGTCATTGCGCATCGACCATAGCAGCGTCAGGCCGCTGAGCAGCAAAGGTGGAGATCGCCGACACATTCCCTTCCTGACAGTGAACTCTCAGGATTCACCCAGCTGTGCTCCAGAGCGGTGGGGTTAACTCAAGTGGAGAAGAGTGGGAAAGCAGGGTCAGGTCTGACCCCGGATCACCCGGACCATCCCCGGCTGGGTGAAGAGAAAGTGGTGAATGATGAAAGACTCCAATGAAAAGGTCGTCAAGGTCCTGGTTGTCGATGATGAACCCAATATCGTTGAATTACTCACGGTCAGCCTGAAATTCCAGGGCTTTGATGTCCGCACTGCCCAATCCGGCGCCGATGCCCTGGGCATCGCCCGGGAATTCCGCCCCGATGCCTTCATCCTGGACGTGATGATGCCGGGCATGGACGGCTTCGAACTGCTCAGCAAACTGCGTGCCGACGGCCTCGACGGTCCCGTCCTCTACCTGACCGCCAAAGACGCGGTGGAACATCGTATCCACGGACTGACCATCGGCGCCGATGACTACGTGACCAAACCCTTCTCCCTGGAGGAGGTGATCACCCGCCTGCGGGTCATCCTGCGCCGCGGCCAGCCCAAGGACGAGCTCGAAGATGAAGCCACCCTCAGCTACGCCGACCTCGAACTCAATGATGACACCCATGAGGTAACCCGGGACGGAGAGCTGATCGAACTTTCCCCCACTGAATTCAACCTGCTGCGCTACCTGATGCTCAACGCTGAGGTGGTGCTTTCCAAGGCGAAGATCCTGGACAATGTCTGGCACTACGACTTCGGTGGGGACGGCAATGTCGTCGAATCCTACATCTCCTACCTGCGCCGCAAAATCGACACCGGTGACACCCCACTGATCCACACCGTCCGAGGTGTCGGATACGTCCTCCGCATGCCGCGCAACTAGAAGGTCCGGTTAAGAAACAGATGGCCGAAGAACAGTTCCCCAACCCCTACGCCGACCGCCGTCTCCCGGCGGATGAGGGGGGCGTCGAAAAGCGGGTGGGGGAGCACCGCTTCTCCATCAGCCGCACCATCCCCCTGCGAACCTGGCTGGTGGTGCTGATCATCTCCATCTCCGGGCTCGGACTGGCCGCCAGCGCGGTGGCGGTGTCGAGCATCATGAAGGAGAGCGTCTACACCCGCATCGACGATGAACTGCACAGCTCCCTCGACGGCTGGGCCAGCAGCTCCGAAATCTTCGTCGCCAACCTCGGTGCCAGACCACCCTCCGACTATGTGGTCCTGAAGATCTTCCCCGACGGCAACATCTTCGCCTTCAACGACCGCGGCGCCATCCCCGACGCCTCCCAACTGGTCATCGGCGCCGAACCCGCAACGGTGGGTTCCTCCGCCGACTCCACCGGCGACATCCGCTGGCGGGCCCTCGCCGTGGCAGAGGAGGGCATCACCACCGTGGTGGCCAAGGACCTCAACAGCGAAGACCACCTGCTGCGCCGACTCAACACCGGGCTGGTGGTGATCAGCCTCCTGGTGCTCTCCGTGATGGCTGCCATGGGCTACTACCTCATCCGTCGTGCCCTCCGTCCCCTCCGGGAAGTCGAACGCACCGCCCAGGCCATCGCCGCCGGAGACCTCGACCGCAGGGTGCCCCGATGGCCCGGCCACACCGAAGTCGGACAACTGTCACAGGCCCTGAACGTCATGCTGGAACAGGTACAGACCTCCGTGGAAAATGCGCAGGCCAAGGAAGGGCAGATGCGCCGCTTCGTCGGCGACGCCTCCCACGAACTCCGCACCCCACTGACCTCCGTCCGTGGCTACACCGAGCTCTACCGCTCCGGAGCCACCCAGGACATCGACCGGGTACTCACCAAAATCGACGATGAATCCCGCCGCATGAGCGCCCTGGTCGAGGACCTGCTCGCACTCACCCGCGCCGAAGAGGCGAAACTGGATAAAAGACCCGTGGACCTGCTCGAACTCGGCCTCGGGGTGGCCAGCACCGCCCGCGGCGCCTTCCCGGGACGGCAGATCAACATCGTCAATGACACCTCCGCGGTGCCGGTGGTCAACGGCGACCCCGGCAGACTCCATCAGGTGCTGCTCAACCTGGTCACCAACGGACTGGTGCACGGCGGCCCCGAATCAGCCGTCACCCTGCGCTACACCTTCTCCGGTGAAGACGTGGTCACCGAAGTCACCGACACCGGCCGCGGCATGGAACCAGAGGTCGCCGCCCACATCTTCGAACGCTTCTACCGGGAGGACTCCTCCCGCTCCCGAATCTCCGGGGGCTCCGGCCTGGGCCTGGCCATCGTGAAATCACTGGTCGAACAACACGGGGGCAGCATCGCGGTGCACAGCGCGCCGGGGGAGGGCACCACCTTCACGGTGCGGCTGAAACGGCTGCGGGACCTTTAGCGGCGAGGCCCAGCTCAGGGCGGAGTGCTACTCCCGCCAGGCCAGAGCCTGGAGGATCGCCTCGGTCTGCTGCGGCAGGTGCTCATGACGCACCCCCTTCAGACGGCGGATCTCACCCAGCTCCGCCGAAGAGACCGGCACGATGCTGTCGCGATCAGAGACCAGGGAGATGACCCTGGTGTGTTGGGGCAGAGCCGCGGACATGGGGGTGGACACCATGATCTGCCGGTAAGCGGGACCCCCGAGCGTGCCGAGGGCGGTGTGGAAGAGCTTCGCGCCGAGGGTGCTCCCGCGGGGCACACCCCGGTATATGGCGCCGATACCGACCAGGGTGCGGACCCTGGCAGGGAAATGGTGGGCCAGCTCCAGACCCAGCCGGCCACCCAGGGAATGGCCGACAATGTCGATCTGATCGTGCTGGGACAAGACCTCGGTGCCGAGCATGTCCTCCAGCTCCCGGAAGGAGCTGTGAATGTCCCCGGTGCCCCGGTCCCCGTAGGTCGGGGCGATCACGGGAACACCCTGTTCCAGCAGGGACCGGATGGCACCCTCGAAGTTACCGGGGGAGGCCAGCACCCCGTGCAGGAAGAGCACCGGGGTGGGGCCACCGGGGACGAGCCCCGGCAGTTCGGGTAATTCCCCACGGGTGGGGATGATGGTGGTCAGCCAGCTCATCCCTCAAGATTAGCGCGGGAAACCCTGCTCATCGGTATCGAGGGCCTCGCGCAGGCGGGCTGCTGCATCATCCATCTTGGCGGGGTCGGTGGCATCGGCACGCATGGTGTTGCTCAGGCTGTAGCCGGACATGTCATTGGCCGGGAAGACGTGGATGTGGGCGTGGGGGACCTCGAAACCGGCGATCAGATAACCGGCCCGCTCAGAGCCGAAGATCTCGATGATGGCACGGCCGATGTTCTGGGCCACCTCATTGACCTGGTTCCAGGTTTGCGGGTCAAGGTCGGTCCACTTGTCCACCTCCGCCACGGGGATGACCAGGACATGGCCATAGGCGACGGGTTCGATGCTGAGGAAAGCGACGGTGGTGTCATCGCGGTAGATGAAACGGCCCGGTAGTTCGCCGTTGATGATCTTGGTGAAAACGCTGCTCATGGATCTGAGGGTACTCGGAAAGCTTCTTCAGGGGTGCGGTTCACCGCCCCCTTTCCCGGCGGCGCCGGGGCTTCTGTCGCTCCTGTTACCTTGTGGGTGTCCCCATAATGGGGATAGTCGCTGGTGATATCTTTCGACGTAGGCGTCATCGGTGCCGTCCGGGCGGATGATGGCGAGTTTGCAACAGCACTGTCGAAGCCGCCCGCTTCACCCTGATCATCGGAATCACCTAAAAGAACTGATGCTAACGGTGATGCGTTGATGGCGGCTGAGCAGGAGCACCCAGCCATCGGTCAAGCCAGTCACCGCTCAGGAGGGCCGGGAAGATCAACAACCAGATGGCGCCGAGCCAGAACGCAGTCATCGAGTTAGTCACCAGCAAGGTAAGCCCCACCGGAATCGCGCTTAAAAGGTAGAGACGGGGAAGAAGCCACGTGGGTCGACGGCGACGTTTCCACACGGCCCACGCCAAGGCTGCTACGACAGCCGCACTGATAACCCACAGAACCGGGGGACCAGGGGCATCCACCAGGGCAGGAACTACGTCTCCGAACGCCAAGACTCCAAGCACACCTGTGGCCACGAGATTCCAGGTCACATAGGTCACCCGGCGGCCATGCTGCTCATCAGTCATGGTTCCACCCTAAAGGGTGCTGTTGGCATGGGCACTCCTACATTTAAAACCGCCATCTGCAGTTGCTAGAAAGCCGCCAAACGAAGCTGCAAGTCACACCCTTGACAAAACCCGGAGTAGCACCGCAATGGGGGGAGAGGGCGGGATGGTTAGAATATGAACCATGCGCATCCTCGTAATTGGTTCCGGTGCCCGCGAGCACGCCCTGCTGTTGGGCCTGCAGAAGGACCCCGCCACCACTGAACTTCACGTCGCCCCCGGTAATGCCGGTATGGCTGCGATCTCCGCTGTCCACCCCCTGGCCGATGTCACTGATGGGGCGGCCACCACCGCCCTGGCCCAGGAGATCGGGGCTGACCTTGTGGTCATCGGCCCGGAGATCCCGCTGGTCGCAGGGGTTGCCGATGTCCTGCGGGAAGCCGGTTTCGCGGTCTTCGGACCCTCCGGTGAGGCGGCGAAGATCGAGGGTTCCAAGGCCTTCGCCAAGGACGTCATGGCTGCCGCCGGTGTGAAGACCGCCCAGGCGCAGGCCCTGCACCCCGACGCCGCAGAGGATGAGATCGAGTCGGCCCTGGACAATTTCGGCCCCAATTGGGTGGTCAAGGATGATGGCCTGGCCGCCGGCAAGGGTGTGGTGGTGACCACCGACCGGGCCGCCGCCCGGGAGCACGTCGACGCGGTTCTTGCCGCCGGTAACCCGGTGCTGCTGGAGAGCTTCCTGGATGGCCCGGAGATTTCACTCTTCTGCCTGGTCGACGGCGAGACCGTCGTGCCCCTGCTGCCAGCCCAGGACCACAAGCGCGCCTATGACAATGATGAGGGCCCGAACACCGGTGGCATGGGTGCCTACACCCCGCTGCCCTGGCTGCCGGTGACGGGTGTGGACCGCATCGTCAATGAGGTCTGCGTCCCGGTGGCCAAGGAAATGGTCGCCCGCGGCACCCCCTACTCGGGTCTGCTCTACGCCGGTCTGGCCTGGGGTGCGGAGGGCCCCTCCGTGATCGAGTTCAACGCCCGTTTCGGTGATCCGGAGACCCAGGCGGTGCTGGCACTGCTGAAGACCCCCCTGGCCACCCTGCTGGACTCCGTCGCCCGGGGCACCCTGGCCGAACATGCTCCCTTGACCTGGGAGGAGGGTTCCGCCCTTACCGTGGTGCTGGCTGCCGATGGTTACCCGGCTTCCCCACGGAAGGGGGATGTGCTCAGCGGTGCCGAACCCTCCGAGACCGTGCTGCATGCCGGTACCGCCCGCAATGAGCAGGGGCAGCTGGTGGCCAATGGTGGCCGGGTGCTCAGCATCGTCGGGGTCGGCACCGACCTGGAGCAGGCCCGGGAGCGTGCCTACGCCACCCTCTCCGGAATCTCCCTGGAAGGCGGCCACTACCGCAGTGATATCGCACTGCCGGCCGTCAAGGGTGAGATCTCCCTGGGCTAGAAACCCCACCGGCAGGTCTTCCACACCTCTCGGGAAGGGTGGTGCCGGGTGACAGTCCGGCACCACCCTTTAGTTGGTTATAGAAATAGTGGAGAACTGCCTTAAGCTGTGTGCCATGAATGCCGCGCAGCTCAGCAATCGAAGCCAGGTAGAACCCTTCCGCGTCATGCGCATGCTGGACCTGGTCCAGCGCCGTGCCCGGGAGGGTAAGGAAACCATCATGCTCTGTGCGGGGCAGCCGGAAACCGGTGCCCCGGAAGCGGTGCTCCATGAGGCGGAGATCGCCCTGCGTTCCAGCCCACTGGGATACACCGAGGTGTTGGGGGACCGGCAGCTGCGGGAAGCTGTCGCAGCCTGGCATTCCGCCACCTACGGAGTGGACACCAACGCCGATAATGTCATCGTGACCACGGGTTCCTCCGGGGCCTTCGTCGCGGCTTTCCTGGCGGTGCTCGACCAGGGTGATTCGGTGGCGCTGAGTTGCCCGGGTTACCCCGCCTACCGCAATATACTCGGCGCCCTGGGCGCGCAGATCGTGGATCTGCAGTGCGGGGAAGAAACCCGTTTCCAGCCCACCGCGGCGATGCTGGAGGCACTGCCGGAGAAGCCGAAGGCGGTCATCGTCACCAGTCCGGGCAATCCCACCGGAACCATCATTGATCCGGCAGAGCTGGAGCGCATCGCCGAGTGGTGTGATCTCAACGGCACCGTGCTGATCTCTGATGAGGACTACCACGGCATGAGCTTCGGCCGGCCGACCGCCACTGCGCGCGCCTACTCCGAGAACGCCATCACCGTGGGCACCCTCTCCAAGTATTTCTCCATGACCGGTTGGCGGGTCGGCTGGATGATCGTCCCGGACTACATGGTGGATGCCCTGGAGAACCTGCTGGGTTCCCTGGCGCTGTGTGCCCCGGCGATCTCCCAGGTCGCCGGCCGGGCCGCCTTCACCCTGGAGGCCGCCGCCGAACTGGACCAGCATGTGGCCGTCTACCAGGAGACCCGTGAGGTATTCCTGGCGGAGCTGCCGAAGATCGGGCTGGGCACCTTCGCCGAGCCGGATGGTGGGCTCTACCTGTGGGTCGATGTCTCGGACTACACCCAGGACTCTGAGGCCTGGGCCAGGGAACTGGTGGAGGAGATCGGGGTGGCGGTGGCCCCGGGAGTGGACTTTGATCCGCACCATGGCAATCAGTGGGTCCGCCTGAGCCTGTGTGCCAGTGCCGCGGATGCCCGGGAGGCCTGCCGCCGCCTGGGTGAGTTCCTCGCCCGCTGAGTCAGAACCCGGCCTGGCCGGGCCGGGCCACATGCCGCGTTCGTCGATAAGTTTTCGATAGCGACCCCGGGGATGATTCCGGTCTTCCGAACGGGAGCCGCCCGCCCTGATGAACGGGGCGGGCGGTGCTAGTTTTGGGGGTATGACTGAGACGCTCGCGGTCTGTCCCGCCTTCCCCGCCACCAGGCAGGTGCCGGCTAAACGCTGGGATGAGATCATTCCCCAGTGTCTGGGTGGAGGGCGGTTGGATGCCGCCGGGCTCAAGACCGGGGTGTCCGGGATCCCGGCCGCGGTGTTCGCGCCCCGGTGGGCGGAAGTGATCCACTTTCCGCTGACGAAACGTATTTCCGGGGACAGCAGCCGTCATGGGGGATACCCTCTAGGTCATCAAGATCAGGGGCTGGTGCCGGTGCTGGGCCAGCTTGCTGAGCGGGCGGAAAGATGTTTCCTGGTGGATCAGCCGGGCGCCTCGGAGATCGTCAATCACAGCAGGAGCGTGTCATGAGTTTTGAGATCGGCATCTACCATTTCGGTGAACTCACCCCGGATCCGCACAGCGGCGCACCGGCCCCCAGCGCGCAGCAACGCCTGAAGGACCTGATCGAGCAGGCCGAGGTCGCAGACCAGGCCGGGCTGGACATCTTCGGCCTCGGCGAACACCACCGTGATGATTTCGCGGTTTCGGCTTCCGCGGTGGTTCTTTCGGCGATCGCGATGCGTACCTCACGGATCAGGTTGAGCAGCGCGGTGACGGTGCTCAGTTCCGAGGATCCGGTGCGGGTCTATGAACAGTACGCCACCCTGGACAATCTCTCCGATGGTCGCGCCGAGATGATCGTGGGCCGGGGCTCCTATGTGGAGTCCTTCCCCCTCTTCGGTTATGACCTGAGTCTCTACAATGACCTTTTTGAGGAGCGGCTGCAGCTGCTGGACCGGATCCAGAAGGAGAACCCGGTGACCTGGCAGGGCATGCTCCGCCCCCCACTGGAGGAGGCGGATATTTCCCCGCGGGCGCTGCAGGAGTACATCCCCACCTGGGTGGCGGTGGGTGGCACCCCGGCATCCGCGGTGCGGGCCGCGAAATTCGGCCTGCCCATGGCGTTGGGCATCCTGGGTGGCAGACTGGACGGCTTCAAGGGGATGGCTGATCTCTACCGGAAGTCCGCGGCAGACCATGGGGTGGATCCGGCGAAACTGAAGATCAGCGTCAACGGCCCCGGTTTCGTCGCTGAGACCACTCAGGAGGCCCAGGAGTTCTCCTACCCCTACTACGCGCGGGCGATGAAGGAAAATCAACACATGCAGGGTCGGGGCCAGGTCTTGCAGTACGAGGCCTACCAGGAGCACGCCTCCGATGATGGGGCGCTCTTTGTGGGCAGCCCCCAGCAGATCGTGGAGAAGATCCTGCGCCAGCACGAAGCCTATGGTCATGATCGGTACATCATGCAGCTCGGCTACGGCAACACCCCGCAGCGGGAGACCCTGCGGGCCATTGAACTGCTGGCCACCGAGGTGCTCCCGGCGGTGCGTCAGGAACTGGGCTAGGAATCGGCACTTGGGTTGGGGCTGCAAAGCACATTTACTAAGGCCCCGCTAGACCGCCCTTCTGGGGGCAGCGTGGTGGGGCGTGCCCTAGCCTGGCCCCACAACTGCTGAGGCAAGAAGATCAGACCAGCTCAACGGCGGTTTCCTGGATGGGTGGGGGAGTTGTCGGGGTGGCGTAGGACAATCCGGGGTTTCGGGGCTGGTGCCACCGCTGGAGCTGCGGTGGCTGGGGATATGGGCGGCTAATGCGATAATGGGGAAGTGGCTGAGAAAAAGAAGATCTCCAATGTCCTGTCCTCCCGTTATGCCTCCGCTGAGCTGAGCGAGCTCTGGAGCCCCGAGTCGAAGATCATCATGGAGCGCCAGCTCTGGATCGCCGTGATGAAGGCACAGAAGGGGCTCGGCGTGGACATCCCCGCTGAGGCCATTAACGCCTATGAATCCGTCATCAACCAGGTGGACCTGGCGTCCATCGCTGATCGCGAGAAGATCACCCGGCACGATGTGAAGGCCCGGATCGAGGAGTTCAACGCCCTCGCCGGCCATGAGCACATCCACAAGGGCATGACCTCCCGTGACCTGACCGAGAATGTGGAGCAGCTCCAGATCTACCGCTCCCTGGAGCTGGTGCGCGACAAGTCCGTCGCCGTCATCGCCCGGCTCGGTGGACACGCCCGCAACTACCAGAACCTGGTCATGGCGGGTCGTTCCCACAATGTAGCGGCTCAGGCCACCACCCTGGGCAAGCGTTTCGCCTCCGCTGCCGATGAGATGCTGATCGCCGTGGAACGGGTGGAGAACCTGCTCTCCCGCTACCCGCTGCGTGGCATCAAAGGCCCGATGGGCACCAGCCAGGACATGCTCGACCTGATGGGTGGCAATGAGGCCAAGCTGGCTTCCCTGGAAACCTCCATCGCCGACCACCTCGGCTTCAAGCGCACCTTTGACTCCGTGGGCCAGATCTATCCCCGCTCACTGGACTTCGATGCGGTGTCCGCTCTGGTTGAGCTGGGTGCCGGCCCCTCCTCCCTGGCGCACACCATCCGACTGATGGCCGGCAATGAGACCGTCACCGAGGGCTTCAAGGAGGGCCAGGTTGGCTCTTCCGCGATGCCGCACAAGATGAACGCCCGTTCCTGTGAGCGTGTCGGCGGACTGCAGGTCATCCTGCGCGGCTACCTCACCATGGTCGCTGACCTGGCCGGTCAGCAGTGGAATGAAGGCGATGTCTTCTGCTCCGTGGTCCGCCGCGTGGCACTGCCCGACGCCTTCTTCGCCCTGGACGGCATGTTCGAGACCTTCCTGACCGTCCTGGACGAGTTCGGTGCCTTCCCCGCCATGATCGGCCGTGAGCTGGAGCGCTACCTGCCCTTCCTGGCCACCACCCGCATCCTGATGGCGGCTGTCCGCGCCGGTGTCGGCCGTGAGACCGCCCATGAGGTCATCAAGGAGAATGCAGTGGCTGTCGCACTGAACATGCGTGAGAACGGTGGCGAGCAGGACCTGGTGGACCGTCTGGCCGCTGATGAGCGCCTGCCGTTGAGCAAGCAGGACCTGGAGGTCGCCCTCTCTGACCACAAGGCCTTCATCGGTGCCGCCGGCAGCCAAGTTGACCGCGTGCTGGTCAAGATCAACGATCTGATCAACCACCACCCGGAGGCCGCCCGCTACACCCCGGGCGAGATCCTCTAGGAAAAACTTCCCCGGGAAAACATCGAACCCCCTGCCAACCTCAGGTGTGAGGCTGGCAGGGGGTTTAATTCTTCCCCGGATATGAGGGCAGATAAATGTGGCGGGCGCATCTGTGCCCTCAAGGGGTGGAAAACGGGTGAATCAGAGCATGGATGCGCCTGCTATATTTCGACGCCCCCTGGAAGCCTCAACCCCTGGAAGCCTCAACCCAGGAACCCTTAACGCGGCAGGGTCAACAGCGCCAGCAACTCGCCCAACATGGGGATCAGCATGGGGCCGGCACCGGGCAGGGTGCTCAATCTGGCCAGCAGCTCCACCGTGGACTCCGGCTGGTTGAGGGAAGTGGGGGCCTCCGTGGTTCCCCGGACCGAGGGGGTGGTTTCCGGGATGTCCTTGGACTCCAGGCGCTGCACGCACTCATCCCAACGGCCACTCAGACTGTTCTTGCTGAATACCTCAAGCAGCTTGGAGGCGGCTTCGGTGGCAGGCCGTTCCACAGCCTTGGCCTGGCTGCGGAAGGCATGGGAATAGCGCAGATCATCACTGATCGGGTAGAGCAGATCCCCGGTGGCCAACCCACCATTGGAATCCCGCAGCTGGCGGGCAGCATCCAGGCCGGCGGTCGCCGGGTAGCCGGTGAGGATGGCGTCAATCGGGGCGAGCTCACTCTGGAGCAGCTCATTGCGCATCAGCTCCGGGCTCTCCGCCGTCAGGATCGCCTTGATCTCCAGGTCGTGATAACCCTCCGCAGCCAGGGCGGCCCGGGCGATTGCGGGATCGGCGCCATTGTCATAGGCGGCGATGGTCTCACTCAGACCCCGGTTCCCACTGTGGCGGATGCGCAGTGCGGTGTCATGGAAGGCTCCGGCCACCTCTGCTTTATAGGTGGCGGCCCGAGCCAGGTCATCGTCGGTGGCTTCGAGTACGCAGGCAGCCTCATTCTTGATGGTGCCGACCTCCAGGGTGATCGCATCTGCCACCGAGGGGGTGAACAGGCACACCGCAGACAGGGCAGCAACGGTGGCCACACCGGTCATTCGGGCACTGATCTTACGGAGCATGGGGGTACAGCCTACTTTCAGGGAGTGAAGAGCCACATGAGCGTAGCCTCCACCGTCATATTTACTTTTGTCACCTATGACTCATCGGTCACACAGCATATCGTTAGTTAAGAGAATACGCGCACTCCGCTGCCACCGAAAGAAACCGGACCCAGGCTGATCCCCGGGGAGGGGGAGAGCTACTCAACTACCGCGGGAAAACCAACGGGTCTAGACTCACTGATCATGCGTCCTGAACTCTCCCAGTACACCCACCTCTCAGCCGGTAAGGTGCGCGAAATCTACGAGATCGATGATGAGACCCTCCTGATGGTGGTCTCTGACCGAATCTCCGCCTATGACCACATCCTGGACACCGAGATCCCCGACAAGGGACGGGTCCTGACGGCCATGAGCGTCTGGTTCTTCAACGCCCTGGGCATGCCCAACCACCTGGCCGGACCCATCGATGACCCCCGCATCCCCGAGGAAGTCCTCGGTCGGGCCCTGGTCTGCAAGAAGCTGAAGATGCTGCCCTTCGAGTGCGTGGCCCGGGGCTACCTCACCGGTTCCGGCCTTGCGGAATACCGCAAGAACGGCACCGTCTGCGGCATCGAACTGCCCGAGGGCCTGACGGAGGCCTCCAAGCTGGCTGAGCCCATCTTCACCCCGGCCACCAAGGCTGAGCAGGGTGACCACGACGAGAACGTCTCCTTCGAGGTGGTCGTCGACAAGCTCGGCCAGGCACGTGCCGAGCAGCTGCGTGACATCACCCTGAAGATCTACTCAGAGGCCGCCGCCATCGCCGAGAAACGCGGTGTCATCCTCGCCGACACCAAGTTCGAGTTCGGTCTCGACGCCGAGGGCACCCTCATCCTCGCCGATGAGGTCCTGACCCCCGACTCCTCCCGCTACTGGCCCGCCGACACCTACGAGGAAGGCAAGGTCCAGCCCAGCTTCGACAAGCAGTACGTCCGCAACTGGCTGACCAGCCCCAAGTCCGGCTGGGACAAGAACTCCGAGACCCCGCCCCCGGCGCTGCCCGGCTCCGTGGTCGAAGCCACCCGCGAACGCTATATCGAGGCCTATGAGCGCATCTCCGGCCTGAAGTTCGCCGACTGGATCGGCAGCTGCGTCTAAGCACCCCGAATCTCACACCGCCGGGACCCCTTACCCCAGGGGCCCCGGCGGTTTTCTTGTCTCCCCGGCCACAGCCCCGACCCGGCGAAGTCCTCGAAAAGCGGATGCGGTTAGCATCGGATGACATGTCCTCAGATGATCAGAACCAGAAGCACAGCGGCGCCGCCGCACAGGTGTCCGCACCCCGGGCCGCAAAGCATCCCGTGATCCGCACCCACCACGGCATCGAGTTCCAGGATGACTATGAATGGCTGCGCGAGAAGAACGCCCCGGAAACCCTCGACTACCTCAACGCCGAGAATGACCACACCGAGGCGCACACCGCCGAATTGGCGGAACTACGGGAAAATATCTACACCGAGATCAAGTCCCGGATTAAAGAAACGGACATGTCCATCCCCACCCGCGCCGGGGACCACTGGTATTACGGCCGCACCCAGGAGGGAAAGAACTACGGCATCTCCTGCCGCGTGCCGGTTGCCGAGGGGTCAGATCCCTGGGTGCCTCCGACCATCCCGGAAGAGGGGGCGGTGGAAGGGGAGCAGATCATCCTCGACCTCAATGAGCTGGCCGAGGGCCATGAGTTCTTCTCCCTGGGGGCTTCTTCCGTGACGACTTCCGGCCGCTACCTGGCCTACTCCGTGGACACCGAGGGGGATGAGCGTTTCACCCTGCGGGTCAAGGACCTGGACACCGGCGAGCTGCTGGCTGATCGGCTGGACGGCATCTTCTACGGCGCGACCTGGGCAGGGGAGGAGTACCTCTTCTACCAGCTGGTGGATGAGGCCTGGCGGCCGGATTCGGTGTGGCGCCACAAGATCGGCACCGACCAGTCCGAGGACGTCCGGGTCTTCCATGAGCCCGATGCCCGTTTCAACACCGGTGTCGGGGGCAGTCGTTCGGAGAAGTACCTCTTCATCGAGGCCGCCTCCAAGATCACCTCCGAAACCTGGGTGCTGGAGACCGATGACCCGACCGGGGAGTTCCGGCTGCTCTGGGAGCGCGAACCGGGTGTGGAGTACATGATCGACCATGCGGTGGTGGCGGGGGAGGACCGTTGGGTGGTCACCCACAATGCCACCGGCCCTAACTTCGCGGTCAGTGACGCCCCGGCACTCAGTGGTGCGGAGCTGCCCCCGCTGCGGGAGCTGGAGGATCTGATCCCCCACCGCGAGGACGTCCGCATCGAGGGCATTGACACCTACCGTGATTTCATCGTCTCCGGTTACCGTTCCGGGGCGATCGGGAAACTGGCGGTGATGAAGCTCGCCGAATCCGGTTATGGGGAGTGGGAGGAGCTGGAGTTCGAGGAGGAGCTCTACAACGCCGGTTCCGGCGGGAACCCGGAGTGGGATGCCCCGGTGATCCGCCTGGGCTACGTCTCCTTCACCACCCCCTCCCAGCTCTATGACTATGAGATCGCCACCGGGAAGCGCACCCTGCTCAAGGAGCAGGAGGTGCTCGGCGGCTATGACCGGAGTCAGTACACCGCCTACCGGCTGTGGACCACGGCAGCTGACGGGGCCGAAATTCCGGTGTCGGTGATCCACCGCGCTGACCTGGACCGGAACAAGCCCAACCCCACCCTGCTCTACGGCTACGGCTCCTATGAGAGCTCGATTGACCCCGGTTTCTCCATCGCCCGGCTCTCCCTGATGGATCGCGGCATGATCTTCGTGATCGCCCACGTCCGGGGCGGCGGTGAAATGGGTCGACTCTGGTATGACAACGGCAAGATGGACAAGAAGAAGAACACCTTCACCGACTTCATCGCCGTGGCCGATGACCTCCTTGAACGGGGGATCACGGCACCGGAGATGCTGGTGGCGGAGGGTGGTTCCGCCGGTGGCATGCTGATGGGTGCGGTGGCCAATATGGCACCGGATCGTTTCAAGGCCATCCATGCGGCAGTGCCCTTCGTGGACCCCCTGACCTCCATGCTGATGCCGGAGCTGCCCCTGACCGTCACCGAATGGGATGAGTGGGGCGATCCCCTGCATGAGCGCGAGGTCTATGAGTACATGGCCTCCTACGCCCCCTATGAGAATGTGGCGGCCAAGCAGTACCCCAATATCCTGGCCGTCACCTCGCTGAATGACACCAGGGTGCTCTATGTGGAGCCGGCGAAGTGGATCGCCAAGCTGCGGGACACCGCCACCGGGGGACAGTTCCTGCTGAAGACCGAGATGTCGGCCGGGCATGGTGGTGTGTCGGGGCGCTACGCCAAGTGGCGCGAAACCGCCTTCGAGTACGCCTGGATCGTCAATCAGGCGACGGGGTTGAGGGCCTGAGCCTTCACCCCAGGGGGCCACTGAGGTTCCGGACCCCACCGGCTCCCCGAACCTGGGGGCAACACTCTGGCCTCCAACCGCGCTACTGAGCCTCTCGGAGCGACAGCGGGCGGAGATCATGGGATAATCAGGCCCATGCGCGGCCACCTCCTGGTATCGATCTCGAGTATTTTCGATCAGACTCAGCCGGCGGTGGCCGATATGGTCGCCAGCCTGGACGGACAAAACATCCCCGTCTCCCTGCTGGTGGCGCCGCATATCGACGGCAACTGGCACCTGGCCAAGGATCGTGCCACCCGGGACTGGCTGCTGGCACAACAGAATGCCGATCGAGCGCTCATCCTCAACGGTTTCGACCAGGCCGTCCAGGGAAGAAGAGCTGAATTTGCCACCCTCTCCCGCCATGAGGCAGCCCTCCGCCTGAAGGGTTCCACCCGCCAGATGGGGCAGATCGGCTTCCGACCGGAGATCTTCGCCCCGCCCCGCTGGCAGCTCTCGGAGGGGACCCTGCAGGCGCTGCCCGAATTCGGTTTCCAGCTAGCCGCCTCCACCACCGGACTGCACAACCTGCGCAGCGGCGAATTCCACCAGTCCCGCAACCTCTCCGTGGGTGAGGGTTTCGGCCAGGCCAAGTGGTGGCGCCGCAATGTCATCCGGGCCGCGGAACGCGGTGCCGCCAAGGGCAACTCCATCCGCCTGTCCATCTCGGGGCGAAACCTGCTCAATGAGAAGGTGGCGGAGGACTTCCTCCGGGCCGCCAATGCCGCAGTCAAGGCGGGCGCGCTGCCCACCGACTACCGCCACTTCAGCTAGCCGGCGCTTATCGACGCCCCCCCCGAACATCCCCTGCTTTCCAGGTAGCCTGGCTGCCATGAGTGCAATCCACGACATCGACATCAGCTACAACGACGGCAGCACCGGCACCCTCGGTGACTACAAGGGCAAGGTTGTCCTGGTGGTCAACACCGCCTCCCAGTGCGGTTTCACCCCGCAGTACCAGGGCCTGCAGCAGCTGCAGGAGACTTATTCTGAACGTGGTTTCACCGTGCTGGGGGTGCCCTGCAACCAATTCGGCGGCCAGGAACCCGGCAGTGACGGAGAGGTCGCGGAGTTCTGCTCCCTCAACTACGGCGTGAACTTTCCACTGAGCACCAAGGTAGAGGTCAACGGGGAGAACACCCACCCCCTCTACCGGGAGCTGAAGCAGAGTTCAGATGCCCAGGGTGAATCCGGGGACGTGAAGTGGAACTTCGAGAAATTCCTGCTTTCCCCGGAAGGCGAGGTGCTCGGCCGCTACCGTTCCGCCACCACCCCAGCTGAGCTCAGCGAAGTGATCGAAGCACATCTGCCCCGGTAGTTTCCGGAAACCGAAGACCCGGCCCCGCTCTCGAACCTCCTGGAAGGTTCGAGAGCGGGGCCGGGTCTTTGATATTTCTTCCTCAGCGTTTAGTGCTGCCAGGGGGGATCCTGCTCAGCGGAAGATCGAGTTCAAATTAAAGGATTCCCGGGAAGAAGGTGTTCAGCAGCCAGGTGAAGATGCCACCCAGGAGCGGTAAACCGGCGAGGAAGCCGAATGCGGTCTCCAGGAAGGAAGCGCCGTCCCTGCCGTTCTCGCCGTCCCTGCCGTTCTCGCCGTCGGTGCCGTCTGCGCCATCCTTGCCATCTTCGCCGTCGGTGCCGTCAACGCCGTCTTGGCCACTGATCTTGCCCAGGTTCTGGGTGACACCATCGGTGTAGGTGACGATCAGCTCACCGGCCTCATTGACCTGGAAGGTGGCGATGCCGCGACCATCCTGGCCATCCTTGCCGTCGGTGCCGTCAACACCGTCCTGACCGTCTTCACCGTCCTGGCCGTCAGCGCCATCGACGCCATCGGTGCCGTTCTGGCCATCTTCACCATCAGCACCGACAACCTTGCCCAGGTTCTGGGTGCTGCCGTCGGTGTATATGACGATCAGCTCACCGGCCTCGTTGATTTCGAAGCGATCAAGGTTCTTCTCCTGCGGGTTTTCACCCTCACCCTCATCCTCATCTTCGCCCGGGGCGCCGGTGCCGGCGCCGAGGTTGAAACCGACCTTGATCGGGTCATGATCAGAGGAGCGGAAGGGGGACTCGTCGAGGAAGTCGACGATGTTGTAGTTGTCGCGGGAGTATTCGAAGGCGATGGACTCGTCGCCGTTGATGTCCCAGACCTCCGCGTCGACAACCATCTCCATGGCGGGGGCGTTGCCCAGGGCGTGGTCGAGGGAGCCGATTCGGCCGGAGAACTGGTAGGTCTCACCGGCGTCGTACTTGGTGACGATATTTTCGAAGCCGTTGCTCTCCAGGACAGCGATCGCGGTTTCCTTGGAGTAGGAGTTTATGTCGCCGAGGATGAAGACCGGTTTGTCCTTCCAATCGGCCTGCTTAGCGAGACCATCCAGCAGAGCCTGGGACTGAGCGGCGCGGACATTGGGGTTGTTGCCCTGGCCATCGCCCTTGTCTCCATCGCCGCGGGAGACGGAACCCTTGGACTTGAAGTGGTTGGTGATGGCGATGAAGGTTTCGCCATCCTCCACACCGGTGGCGCGGAATTCCTGCGCCAGCGGCTGGCGGGCCAGGCCGGTGAAGGCCTGGTCGTTGAAGATGCGGGATGCCCCGACCGGGGTGACCTCCTCGGGCTGGTAGATGAAGGCGACACGGATGACATCTTCGTTCTCACCGACCACGGAGGGGGAGTCCACATAGGCCCACTTCTCGGAACCTGCGGCGGTGTTCAGGGCGTCGACAAGCTGGGAAAGCGAGTAATCACGGTCTGAGATGCGGCCGGTGACGGCGGCGGTGTTTTCGATTTCCTCGAGACCGACGACGGAGGCGTCCAGGAGGTTGATCGCGTTGACGATCTTGATCTCCTGGTTGTCGAAGGCTTCCTGGGTGTAGGCGCCGCGGACATCGCAGGACCTGGTGGCCACGGGGGTTCCCTCGCGGTCGGTGTAGGAGCTGCAGCGGGACTGGTCCTCACCCAGGGAGGTGAAGTAGTTCAGCACATTGAAGTTGGCGACAGACAGCTCGCCGGCCACGGTGTCCATGGCACCCAGCTCGGCGGCGCGGGAGTCTTCCCAGGTGATGGGGAGATCAGTGCCGGAGGTGTTGCCGGTGACCGGGGAGGTGGGCTGGAAGGTCCAGGCGTCGAAGGAGTAGTCCAGGATAACGGGGTGCTGGAAGTCCACCTGATCGCCGGTGCGTAGGGACTTGATGGTCTGGCCACCGTCCTGGGAGATCCAGGGCAGCGGGACACTGGTGTCCTTGTTCATGTAGTTCGGGGTACGGCCATCGTCCAGGGTGATGGACTGGGCGGCCTGCTCCGCCATGAGCTGCTGCACCGGGGAGTTCGGATCCGTACTGGGGGAGTGGACATCGGTGGCCTGAATGAAGGGCTCAGTGCCGGGGGCCAGGTCGATGGTGCCGAAGGTGTTCAGGTTGTAGTTGTTGGTGACGGTGTGATCACCGGTGGGCAGCAGCAGCATGCCCTCATAAACCTCACGGGCCGTATTTCCGACGGGGAGGGTCTCGATCTCGGTCTGGACGGCCGGGGCCAGCGGCTCAGCGGTCGGGGTGACCAGCGAAGCGGTGATCTGGGTGGCCTCGTAGTGCTCCCCGGCGGTGCCGGTGACGGTCAGGGATGTGTTGATCGCCGGGAAATCGGCGGCGGAGGCGCCACTCCCGAGGTAGACGAAGATTCCGTCAGAGGCATCCCCTGCGAACTTCGGTGCACCCCCGCTGCCTGCGGTCTGCAGGTAGAAGCCGTTCTTGTTGCCCTCCGGGTAGACCGCGGTAACCACGCCCTCGGTGGTCACGGTCTGGCCGTTCTTCGGCGTGGTGGCGCCAGCGCCCTGGATCTCGGCGATGGAGATGACCTCGCCATGCTCACCAGGGTTGGTGCTGCCGCCACCATCATCACCGGTGTCGCCGGTGCCTTCACCAGCGGTCTGGCCCGTGGAGTTGGTGGGGGTGGGGGTGCCCACGCTGAAGTCGGCGGCGTTGTTGTCGGTGTCCACGCCATCGACGTTGCGGGCGGCGGAGGTGCTGTTGTCCAGCACCGGGGAGGCGGTGCCCTCGAAGAGGTTGGCGCTGCCGTAGCCGACCAGGTCGATCTCTCCGCCAGCGGGATCGAAGAGCTTGACCGCGCCATTGGCTCCGGCCATGGCGATGGAGCCGCTCTCATCAGCCGGGGCGGTGGTGTTGCCACCATTGCCGGCAGCCATGTTGAGCAGGTAGAAGCTCTGTGCGGGGATGGTGCCCGTCAAGGTGTGTTTGCCGCCGGAACCACCGCCCCGCGAGAAGTACTCGACCACGTAGCCGTCGAGGTTGATGGCCTCGGTGGTCGGGTTGTAGAGCTCAATGAAGTCATTGGTCAGGGTTGCGCCACTGTTGCCCCCTCCTCCATAGACCTCGTTGATGACGACCTGGCTGCCGTCGACGGCAGCTCCGGCGGTGGGGATGGCCGCCATGCTCACTGTGGTGGCACCCGCGATGGCGATTGCCAGGGCGCGGGCCCGGGTGAATCTCTGCTCCATTGTGCTCTCTTCAGATTTTGGGGAATTAAAAGGAAGTGTCCCGGAGAGGATCTGTGAAGAGGTTGTGAAGACTTCACCATTCATCCGGGCCTTAAGAAATATCTATGTTGTTTCAGCAAGTTCTGCAGTGTGAGAAATGTTGGCCCCCTGTGGCTTTAGGTTTGGTTGGCAAAGAATTCATTCAAAGGTCATCCCAGTTAAGGTGGGATCCACTTATTGGGTGCAGGGGGTTCATCTCTTGTCGCGGAAAGTGAGCGGAGCATTCCCCTAAAGGTGAGATTAATACTTTGGAGGTAGGGCAAGGGCTGGGAATATAGGTCAAAACTGCAGTACAAGCTAGACTGACTGTGGCATATTCCGGCGAGATTTAAGGGAGCACATCGTGGCCCGTGTAGTTGTCAATGTCATGCCGAAGGCAGAGATCCTGGATCCTCAGGGGCAGGCGGTCCTCCGCGCCCTGGGACGCATCGGCGTCAGCGGAGTCAGCGATGTCCGTCAGGGCAAGCGCTTCGAGCTTGAGGTGGATGATTCAGTGAGCGAGGCAGACTTGACCAAGGTCGCCGAAACTCTGCTGGCGAACACCGTCATCGAGGATTTTGAGGTTGTCGGAGTCGAGGTCGCCAAGTGAGCGCGAAAATCGGCGTAATCACCTTCCCAGGAACGCTTGACGACGTCGACGCCGCCCGCGGTGTGCGACTCGCCGGCGCCGAGGTGGTGAACCTCTGGCATGCCGACGCCGACCTCAAGGGGGTTGACGCGGTCGTCGTCCCCGGCGGTTTCTCCTATGGTGACTACCTCCGTTCCGGTGCGATCTCCGCGATCGCCCCGGTCATGCAGTCCGTGGTCGAGGCAGCCGCCAAGGGCATGCCAGTGCTCGGTATCTGCAACGGTTTCCAGATCCTCACCGAGGCAGGTTTACTGCCCGGTGCACTGACCCGTAACCAGGGCCTTCACTTCCACTGCACCGACACCTATCTCGAGGTGGTCAACAACACCACCGCGTGGACCTCGAACTATGAGCAGGGCCAGAAGATCCTGGTTCCCGCCAAGCACGGCGAGGGCCGTTTCCAGGCCTCCAAGGAGACCGTCGAGGAGCTTGAGGGCGAGGGCCGCGTGGTCTTCCGCTACACCGACAACTACAACGGTTCCCTCAACTCCATCGCTGGCATCACCTCCGCCAACGGCCGGGTTGTGGGCCTCATGCCGCACCCGGAGCACGCCGTGGAAGCCCTGACCGGCCCCTCCACTGACGGCCTGCAGATGTTCCTGTCCGCTATCGGTGCCATCGGCGCCTCTGCGAACGTTTAAGAAGGGGAGAAATGACCGTTCACAATGACACCGTCGCAGCGGCCCAGGCAGCGCCGGAGCAGGCGCAGCCCTATGCCGAGCTGGGGCTGAAGGATGATGAGTACGCACGCATCAAGGAGATCCTGGGGCGTCGCCCCACGGATGCGGAACTGACCGTCTACTCCGTGATGTGGTCGGAGCACTGCTCCTACAAGTCCTCCAAGGTGCACCTGCGCTACTTCGGGGAGACCACCACCCCGGAGATGGCGGAGAAGATCCTGGCCGGCATCGGTGAGAACGCCGGTGTGGTCGACATCGGAGGCGGCGACGCCGTCACCTTCCGTGTGGAGTCCCACAACCACCCCTCCTTCGTCGAGCCCTACCAGGGTGCGGCAACCGGTATCGGCGGCATCGTCCGCGACATCATGGCCATGGGTGCCCGCCCGATCGCCGTGATGGATCAGCTGCGCTTCGGCCCGGCCGACGCCCCGGACACCAGCCGTGTCCTGCCGGGTGTCGTCCACGGCATCGGCGGCTACGGTAACTCCCTCGGCCTGCCCAACATCGGCGGTGAGACCGTCTTCGACGAGTCCTACGCAGGCAACCCCCTGGTCAACGCCCTGTGTGTGGGCACTCTGAAGGTGGAGGACCTCAAGCTGGCCTTCGCGTCCGGCACCGGCAACAAGGTCATGCTCTTCGGCTCCCGCACCGGCCTCGACGGCATCGGCGGCGTCTCCGTCCTGGGTTCCGCATCCTTCGAGGAAGGTGAGGAGCGCAAGCTCCCGGCCGTCCAGGTCGGCGACCCCTTCGCCGAGAAGGTGCTCATCGAGTGCTGCCTCGAGCTCTACCAGGCCGGCGTGGTCGTCGGCATCCAGGACCTCGGTGGCGGCGGCCTCGCCTGCGCCACCTCTGAGCTGGCTGCCGCCGGTGACGGTGGCATGCGCGTCAACCTGGACAATGTGCCGCTGCGCGCCGAGAACATGAGCGCCGCAGAGATCCTGGCCTCTGAGTCCCAGGAGCGCATGTGCGCCGTGGTGACCCCGGAGAACGTCGGGAAGTTCCTCGAGATCTGCGCCAAGTGGGAGGTGACCGTCGCCGAGATCGGTGAGGTCACCGACGAGAAGGACCGCTACCTCGTCTACCACAACGGTGAAGTCGTGATCGACGCCCCGGCCTCCACCATCGATGAGGGCCCCGTCTACGAGCGCCCCTTCGCCCGCCCCCAGTGGCAGGACGAGATCCAGGCCACCCCGGAGGTCTCCCGGCCCAGCGAGCCGGCTGAGATCAAGCAGGCTCTCTTCGACATGGTTTCCTCCCCGGCCCTCTGCTCCCGTGACTTCATCACCGAGCAGTTCGACCGCTACGTCCGCGGCAACACCATCAAGGCGAAGTACTCCGACGCCGGTGTGCTGCGCATCAACGAGGAAACCAACCGCGGTGTCGCCATCTCCGCGGATGCCTCCGGCCGCTACGCCAAGCTGGATCCGAGCACCGGTGCCCGCCTGGCTCTGGCCGAGGCCTACCGCAACGTCGCCGTCACCGGTGCCCGCCCGGTGGCCGTGACCAACTGCCTGAACTTCGGCTCCCCGGAGAACACCGATGTCATGTGGCAGTTCCGTGAGGCAGTCCACGGTCTGGCCGACGGCGCCAAGGAGATGGGCATTCCCGTCTCTGGCGGCAACGTCTCCTTCTACAACCAGACCGGCGATGAGCCGATCCTGCCGACCCCGGTCGTCGGTGTCCTCGGCGTCATCGAGGATGTCCATCAGGCCATCGGCCACGACCTGGGCAGCGTCGATGAGGCTGAGAAGCTGATCCTGCTGGGCACCACCCGCGATGAGTTCGGTGGCTCCATCTGGCAGCAGATCTCCGGTGGCGGCCTGCAGGGCATGCCCCCGCAGATCGACCTGGCCGATGAGATGAAGCTGGCTGATTTCTTCATCGGCAACACCGAGCTGACCGCCGCGCACGACCTCTCCGAGGGTGGCCTGGCACAGGCCGTCATCGAGATGGCGATCCGTGCGGACCGCGGTGTCGAACTGGACCTGGACAAGGTCAATGAGGACCAGTTCACCGCCCTCTTCTCCGAGTCTGCGTCCCGCGTCCTGGTGGCCACCACCGCCGACAAGGTCGAGGCTGTGCTGGCCCACGCCGCAGAGCTGGGCGTCCCGGCCGCGGAGATTGGCTCCACCACCGAGCAGACCGAGCTGAAGTTCGGCGAGGTCTCCGTCCAGGTCGCCGAGCTGCGCGAGGCATGGCAGAACACCCTGCCGGAGCTCTTCGGCCACGCCGTCGGCGCCAACGCCGTCGTCGAGTAGCAGCGCATCATCAGAGCAGGGCCCGGTGAGAATATCCTCACCGGGCCCTGCTTTGTCATTCCGATCACGAAACCTGTGCGAAACCGGGATGGAAGGTCAGCTCCCCGGCACCTGGAAGCGTAGAATCCAGTGCGGAAGAAGCTTGCCCACACCGAGTCAGAAAAAAGGACATGGAACCCACGCGAATTTCCGCTGAAGGCAGGAACCCGGATTTCGAGAATCGCGGCGGCGAATCCGGAGAGGCTGAACCCCTGATCGAGTTGACCCACTGGGTCTACGACCGTGGGCACCGGCCTTCAACCCGTGGCTGGTTCCATTTCTTCGCCGCGATCCTCGGGGTGATCGCGGGTTCGGTGCTGGCCACCTACGCCTGGATGAGCATCATCTGGTGGCAGGCACTGGGAGTCACCCTCTACGCAGTCGGCGTGGTGGTGCTCTTCGGGGTCTCCGCCGCCTATCATCTGGGCCCCTGGCGGAGAAAGAAGACGGTGGACTGGTGGCGTCGCGCTGATCACGCCACCATCGCGGTGTTCATCGCCGCCACATACACCCCCTTCTGTCTGATCGCATTGCCTCCGCAGACCGCCACCTGGATGTTGACCCTGGCCTGGGCAGGGGCATTGGGCAGCGTGATTCTCAACCTGGTGTGGATCGATCATCCCCGCTGGCTCGGGACGCTGGTCTACCTGGTCATCGGCTGGTTGATCGTGCCCCTGGTGCCGCAGCTGCTGCACAACGCCGGGGAGGCGGTGCTGTGGCTGTTGCTCGCCGGGGGCATCGTCTACACCCTGGGGGCGCTGGTCTACGCCTTCCGTTGGCCGGGTCGGGATGCCCGCTGGATCGGATACCATGAGCTCTTTCACCTGGCGACCATCATCGCCGCCGTGGTTCACATGGTGGCGGTGTGGATGGTGGTGAATCAGGCGGCGGGGGTCATCTGAACTTCCCTCAGATAACGCATGAACGCCCGTTTATCGTATCTTCCCCGATGTGGGGGAGCTTCCGATAAGCGGGCGTTGTGCGGGACTGGGGTCAGCAGCTGTGCTGGCTTATGAAGTCAGCGGCCTCATGTAGATAACGCTCCCCGGTAGGAATCTTGCCGGCAGAGGTGAATAGACCGTGGGCATAACCGAGGAGATGATCATAACGGACCGTGGCCCCGGAGCTGGCCAGCTTCAGGGCGTAGCAGCCACCTTCGTCAGCCAGGGGATCATTGTCTACCGTGATCACATAACTCGGTGGCAAGTGCTCCGGCAGGGTTGCCAGCAAAGGACTCAGATCCGGACGTGCACGGACCTCACCTTTGTCTACATAGGTGTCGATGAACCAGCGCATGGTGTCAGCCACCATGGGAAAGCCGGTGGTCAACCGCTGGTAGGAGAGAGAATTATCGAGGTTTTTGTCGCTGATGTCGGTGATCGGGTAGAGCAGCACCTGGGAATTCACCCGGGGTATTCCGGTTTGGACTGCTTCATTTGTCAATGTGGCGGACAGCTGGCCACCTGCACTGTCCCCGATGAAGCTCACTGAACTCAGCTGTATCCCATGGAGGTCAGCACGCTCAGCAAACCAGCGCAATGCCACCCGGCAGTCATCGATCGCCGCCGGGTAGCGGTGCTCCGGCGCCAGCCGATAATCCACCGCGATCAACGGCTGCCCGGTGCGTGCCGCCAGGCGATGCGCAACGGAGTCATGGGTGCGTAGATCGCCCATCAACCAGCCACCACCGTGGATGAACACGATGCCGGGGGTCGGCTGATCACGATGCTCGACCGGACGTGGGTCATAGAGCCGGACCCGGAACTGATCTACCTGGAAGTCAGTTTCGCTGACCCCGGTCAGTTTGGGTAGCGCTGCGGCTGCGGTGGCGGTGACATAGCGTTCGCGGACCTCATTGATCGCGATGCGGTGGAAGGAGACGGCGCCGGAATCACGGAATGCCTGTAGCACCTCCTGAGCATCCTCGGCCACGGGGCGGCCGCTGTATTCATCGTGGGTGGTGTACATGAGAGGTCCTTAGACCTTGACGGGAGCAGCGATACCGTAGTCCACCAGATCCAGAGCACGGGTCAGATCGTGGTACTCCTTGACGGTTCCGGACCAGTTGTTGATGACCTTGCCGTCCGCGTTCTTGTACCAGGAGGAACAGTCCGCAGAGAAGGCGGAGTTATCCAGCTCTTCCTGGACATGGGCGTTGAACTCGTTCAGGGTGTCGGGAGTGACATCGAGCACCAGCTCGGCATCCTCCTTGAGGAGGGCAACCGCCTGGCTGACATACCGGTTCTGGGCCTCGATCATGGCCACGATGGAGTGGTGGTTGAGGTTGGTGTTGGGGCCGTAGATGATGAACATGTTCGGGTAGCCGTCGACACACATGCCCAGGAAAGCCTCCGGCGCATTCCCCCAGCGATCGGACAGGTCCCGGCCCTCGCGGCCGATGACCTGCATATCGCCCTGGAAGGCGTGGGATTTGAATCCGGTGCCGAAGATGATGATGTCCACCTCATGCTCCACGCCGTCGGCCGTGACGATGCCCTTCGGGGTGACCCGCTGGATGCCCTCGGTGACCAGGGAGACATTCTCGTGGTTGAAGGTGGGGTAGAAGTCATCGGAACGCAGGATGCGCTTGCAGCCGAAGTCATAGTCCGGGGTGAACTGCTCTCGCAGCTTCGGATCGGTGATCACGCTCTCCATGTGCTCCCGCGCCAGGCGCATCCCTTCAGCCGCAGCATCGGTCTGTTTGCGGGTGCGTTCAAAACCGGCTTCACGTTCCTGGTGGATCGCCTTACGCACCTTGCGGTAGGTATCCGGATTCTGCTGGAACTCGGTGATCTGTTCATCACTGAAGATCTGCTGGGAACGCGGCATGATGTAGTTTGCGGAACGTTGGAACACACTCAGCTGGGAGGCGACCTTCGCCACCTCTGGAACGTACTGCACGGCGGTGGCCGCAGCACCGATGGAGGCGACCTTTTTGCCCCTCAGCTCGAGGTCATGGCGCCACTCAACAGAGTGGAAGGTCTCTCCTTCGAAGGCTTCCAGACCCGGGAGGTCCGGGATATTCGGAATGCCCAGCTGGCCCCAGGCTGGCACCCAGGAGCGGCTGAGGTAGATCTCACCGGTGGCGGTGGTGATCTCCCAGAGCTTCGAGTCCTCATCCCAGGTGGTCTCGGTGACCAGAGAGTTGGTGCGTAGGTGCTGGTGCAGCCCGAACTTATCGGCGAGGGAGGTCAGGTAGCGCAGCAGCTCATCGCGGCCAGCGTACATGCGGGAGACATCGAGGTGGAGATGGTAGCTGTAGCAGTAGATGACCGCCTGGGTGTCGCAGGCGGCACCGGGGTAATTGTTATCACGCCACACACCACCCAGGGTGTCCTCCTTCTCCAGGATCAGAAAGTTGTCGATGCCGTCCTGAACGAACTGGGCACCCTGTCCGAGGCCACCGAAACCGGCTCCGATGATGATGGAATCGTAGATGTGCTGGTTGTTCATGAGAAGTGTGTCCTTAAAATTGTGGGTGTGGAGTTGTGGGGCCGGCAGCGCGGGATCAGTGCTACGCGGCTTAACGATGTTGGCTAGTTATGCGGTGGGAGCGGGGTATCCCCGAACATGATGATCTGGCGGAGGACATTGCCCTGTTGCAGCTGGTCCATGGCTTCATTGATGTCCTCGAGACGGATCCGGGAGGAGATCAGCCCCTCGGCGTTGAGCTTGCCTTCCCGCCATAGTTGCTCATAGATCGGGATGTCCACGCTCGGCACCGCAGACCCGAGGTAGCTGCCCACCAGGTGGCGGGCCTGGGAGGTGATCTCCAGTGGATCGATCTCGATTTTCTGCCCCGGTGCGGGCAGTCCCACGGTGCAGGTGATGCCCCCGGGTTCGGTAATCGCCCAAGCGGTTTCCAAGGCCTTGGGATGGCCAGCTGCTTCAATCGCGGCCGTCACCTTCAGCCCGGCGGTCACCGCCTCCGCGGGAGTCATGGCGCTGGTGGCACCCAGAGCCAACGCCTGCTGCTGCTTATCGGTCTGCAGGTCGATGCCGATGATCTCTTTGACGCCCAGGGCCGCGGCAGTGATGACAGCTGCCATCCCGACACCGCCCAGGCCGACCACGGCAATGCGGTCCTCGGGACCTGGCTTAGCCACGTTGAGTACAGCGCCACCGCCAGTGAGAATGGCGCAGCCGAAGATGGCGGCGATCTCGGGGGGAATATCTGCCCCGATCGGGACCACGGATTTACGGGAGACCACAGCATGGGTGGCGAAGCCGGATACCCCGATATGGTGCTTGATCTCCTCGCCTTCTCTACGGAGGCGACGTCCGCCACCGAGTAAGGTGCCAGCCTCATTGGAAGCAGAACCATTCCTGCAGGGGATCTTGCCGTTGGAGTTGCAGCCTTTGCAGTCCCCGCAACGCGGTAGGAAGGTCATGACCACGGTGTCACCGACCGCCAGATCGGTGACACCTTCACCGAGTTCCTCCACCACACCGGCGGCCTCATGGCCCAGCAACATCGGGAGGGGACGGGGACGGTCATTATTGACCACCGAGAGATCAGAATGGCAGATGCCGGCGGCAGTTATCCGGATCAACAGTTCCCCGGCTTCGGGAGGATCCAGCTCTAGGTGCGAGACCCGGAGGGGCTGAGACTGGGAATAGGGGAGTTCTGCACCGGAGCGCTCAAGAACCGCACCCTGGATGAGTCGTGTCTGCGTGCTTATGGTCATCTGTCTTTCCTTGTTCAAGCGCCCAGGCGGTGTGATGCACCACTGGATGAGGGGAAGTTGTTAGCTAGGACGCTAGATCTGCCGAGAAGTGGCGACCAGTGAAATTTCCGGCATCTGGAAGGAACCGGAAGATTTCCCTCGCACCTCCCCGGGAATCACCTCAGGGGCCGTCCCGGCGCCCCTCGCTGACCCCGGGGGTGCTCGACATTTCGGCTGGGGCGTGACTTGGCGGGAGCGTGGGGGATCTGTCCCATCGGGGCGGAAAGGGTGTTGATGGGGCTCGCGTGCGGAGGGAGCCGGTTGTGTGGAAACCACGCTAAGAGCCTCATTGTGTCCCTGAGCTGGGATTTTAGGATGTGGAAAAGCTTCTTTGCCGCATGGTGGAATCGGATGTCGCGTCACTAAATGCTGTTCCATATGATCCAGGTAACGAAAACATCTGGAATGGGAGAACCTCATGAAAACCATCTACACCGATCAGCCGAGATCCGCCGAGGAGTACCTGGCACCTCGTGCTGATGACTGGAGTGACTACCGTGTCCGTGCTCTGGCTGAAGGTGAGAAGTACCTGGCTGCAATCGACGGCATCCTCGAGCTGGTCCGGGAGAACGCCCACCATTCTGAGGAGGACGGCAAGGTTGCTGACTCCACCGTAGAGGCGATGATCAGCACCGGCCTCTTCCGCTCCTTCACTCCACTGCAGTACGGCGGACTGGAAATGGCTCCGGCTGCTTTCTACGAGGGGGTCATGCGCATCGCTGAGGCTGACAGCTCAGCAGCCTGGATCGCCGGGCAGCTCAATATCCACGCTTATGAGATCGCCCTGATGGACAAGCGGATGCAGGATGAATTCTGGGTTGATGGACCGGACACCCGTGCCTCAAGCTCCTACGCTCCGATCGGCAAGTGGGAGGAGGTTGAGGGCGGTTACCGACTCAATGGCACCTGGACATTCTCCAGCGGTGTGGATCATGCGAGCTGGGTGATTCTGGGAGGTCGGGATCGTAACTTCGTAGTGCCGATCGAGGACGTCATCATTGACCACAACAGCTGGGATGTGCAGGGCCTCAAGGGCACCGGTAGCAAGGCCGTCACACTCACGGATGTCTTCGTGCCGCGCTACCGCACCCACCATCTGATTGATACCTACAATGATCAGAACCTGGGATGGGAGGTCAATAACCGGCCGCTCTACTGGATGTCCTGGCTGTCCCTGTTCAACTCCACCCCGGTGAACACCGCCATCGGTACCGCTCTGGACGGAATCAACATCTTCATCGAGCAGTCCAGGGTACGACTGACCCGCCAGGGAACCGGCGCCCCTGCCGCCCAGAATCCCTTCCTGCATCTGAAGGTCGCGGAATCACTCAGTGGAGTACGCACCGTCAAGCAGCGTCAGCTGAACACCTGGCGTGAGTTCTTCGATATCGCCTGTGAAGGCAAAGAAGTCCCGAGCATCGACCGGATGCGCCTGCGCTATGAGACCGCTGAGGCGATCGCCATCAGCTTCGAATCCCTCACCCACCTCTGGCCGATCGCCGGCGCAGCCGCCTCCGCCAGCTTCAACCCCCTGCAGCAGAAACTGCGTGATCTCATGGCTGCGCGTAACCATGGTTCTGCCGGCAAGGAACTGGCTGCTGGCCAGTATGTCAAGGCCATCTTCGGCCTGGAACCGGCCCCTTTCTCCGATTTCGGCACCCTGGCCTTCTACAAGTAGGGGCGCAGCCGAAAATCAGGCACCTTCCCCGCCAATCTGCCCATGTTAATCAGTCACCCTCCATGACATTCCGCTTCTTCCCTCCACCCTGAAAGGAGTTCCCATGGTAATTTCCCACCCACAGACATTGACACTTCAGCCGATTGAAAACGGCGCTCCATCCGATGATGTCCGGGCTTTCCGTAGAACTCTCGGACAATTTGCCACCGGCATCACGGTGATCACCACCAACACCGGTGAGAAACTGACCGGAATGACCGCAAACTCCTTCACCGCGGTCTCCCTGGATCCGCCCCTGGTGCTCTGGTCCATCCGCAAGGAATCCGGTAGTTTGGCAGCTTTCCTGGAATCCGGTCATTTCAGCATCAATATCCTCGCTGAGAACCAGAACACGGTATCCGAGATCTTCGGTCGACCCCGTGATGAACAGTTCTCCCAGGTGGAGTGGATTCCCGGAAAATTCGGGGCACCCCTGTTCCCCGGTTCCATCGCCCATCTGGAATGCGAGACCCATGAGGTCATTGATGCCGGTGATCATCACATTCTCATCGGCAGGGTAGACAACTACGCCCGTTTCGAGGGAAAGCCACTGCTCTTTTCCCAGGGACAGTTCGGGGTGCCAACCGCTTTCCTCGAATCACCCCAACCAGCACCAGCAGCGGGTGATCCAAGACTGGATCTGGATAATGAGCAGACGATCTTCATGTCCCTGCTCAAGGCTGCCAATCAGCAGATGTCCCAACTCTTCCAGGAACATCGCCACCAGGTCGGAGTTACTGTGGCCACCGGCAGAGTCCTCAACCAACTGACAGTTCGGGCGGACAACGTGGAGGATCTCGGCCGGGTGGCGTTCCTTGGTGAGAACACCGTCGAAGATGCCCTGATTGAATTGGCTGGCCAGAATCTGGTCGCCCCACAGGCAGAAGGAAAGTGGGCCATCACCGCGCCGGGCCTGGAAGTCCAAGCTGCCTTACGTCGCAGCGCCGCAGAATTCAATGCCCAGCAACTCAGAGACATCCCTGTCGAAGATCTAGCGGCAGCACAACGGGTGCTGCGCACCCTGATCAACCGCGAGTTCAATTCTGAAAGTGAGAACAAGTGAGCGCACCGACCACCACCGATGCCAAGAGGGACACCACTACCACCATCATTGACCAGCTGGTCAACCATGTGCTGGATACTCCTTTTGAGGCATTCAGTGAAGAAACCATTGAAGCGGCGAAGATGCGCCTCGTGGACGCCCTGGGGTGCACGGTCTCCGGTTCCGGGGTCGCCCAGAACGATGCCCTCACCTCCCTGTTCCAGGAATGGGGTGGGGCACCCCAGGCAACGGTGCTCGGTTCCGGATTAAAACTTCCCCTGGCACAGGCTGCGATGATCAACTCTCTGCAGACCCGCTCCTTCGACTTTGAGGTCTGTGGTCCGGAACCCGAGGGCATCAACCGTGGAAAGATGGTCGGCCACGTTGCCAGCACCACCGAACCCACCGCCCTCAATGTCGGCGAGTACACCCATGCCGATGGTAAAGAACTCCTGGCTGCGGTAATTCTGGGTGGGGATGTGGCCGCCCGGATCTCGGTGTCGAACACCTTCAACTTTGATGCCGATTTTGAGGTCTGCGGCACCTCCAACACCTTCGGAGCCACCGCGGTCGTCGGCCGACTCATGGGGCTGAGCCACGAACAGCTACGCAACGCCTTCGGCATTGCCCTCAACCTCATGGCTGGTTCCTACCAGGGCATCTGGGATGGGGCACACTCCTTCAAACTGCCTGGCGCGCAGGCCGCCTACAACGGTGTCATCAGCTGCCAGATGTCCCTGAACGGCTTCAAGGGTGTTGATGATGCACTGGAAAGTCGTCTCGGTTTCTTCCACCTCTACTGCAAGGATCCCCACCCGGAGAACATGCTCGCTGATCTGGGGGAGGTGTACTACGTGAAGGGGCAGCACAAGATGCACCCCTCCTGCTACGGCAACCATAATCCGATCGAAGCAGCACTGTTCCTGCGGGAGGAACATGACTTCAATGGTGCAGATGTCGCCGAGGTGGTCATCGGGGTACCCCCGAATCGCCTGGACCACTTCCTCAACCAGGTTGCCACCGTCGAGGATGAACAACCGAAGTTCCTCTTCACCATCCCCTACGGTGTGGCCAATGCCCTGTATCGGGGCAGACCAGAATTGGTGCATTACACCCAACCCCAGGTGTATGACCCGGAGGTTCTGGACCTGGTGACCCGGGTCCGGCTGGAGGCCACCCTTCCGCTGGGTAAGAACCAGTCTGTTCATCTGCGGGTCAAACTCAAGGACGGAGCCGAGTATGAAACCTACCGGGAGAACCCCACAGGATGGCTCGATGACCCGGTCACCATGGAACAGGTGGTGGAGAAGTACTGGCGCAACCTGGACTTCGCCGGAATGGTGAACCGTGAGGATGCCGCCCGAGCCCTGGACATGCTCCGCAACCTGGAGCAGATCCGAGATGTCGCGATCATCACACCCCTTTTGACCGCCAACAAGACACATTGAACCTGAAATTCAACAAGGAGTAATAGCATGACCACTTTCTTCAACCCCAAGCTCGCCCATCTCGGTATCTTCTGCAAGGATCTGGATGCCATGATCGACTTCTACACCCGTGAGTTCGGCATGATCATCAGTGATGCCGGCCTGGGTAAGTCCGGAAAAGCCGGAATTCAGCGTCGGGGGGCCTTCCTCACCGCAGACCCCGGTGAGCACCACCAGCTAGCACTGATCGAGGGCCGCGAACCGGGTACTCCGCCCACCACCGCCCAGATCTCCTTTGTCATTCCTTCGTTGAGTGAGCTGCGTGCCTTCTGGGTGCATGTCAAGGAGACCGGTATCCCGGTCCAGGTGGTCAAAAACCATGGCAACGCCTGGAGCATTTACATTGAAGACCCGGACGGCAACATGTTGGAGATCTACGCCCATGCTGACTACTACGTCTCCCAGCCGCTGGGTGAGCCACTGAACCTGGATGACAGCGAGGAGGAGATCCTCCAGCAGACCGAAGAGCTCGTCGCCAGCGACCCGAAGGCGCGTCCCCGCGCAGAATGGATGGCGGAACAGGCTGCGAAGATTGAGGCAGCCCGCCCCAAGCTGAACTTCCAGTTGGCGTGATGGCACGGATCGACTACTTCGACCCGGAGAGCGCCCCGGAGCACATCATCCGTGCCATGGGTGGCAAAAAGAAGTTGGGCATCTTCCGGATGATCGCCAACTCTGAAAACGTCGGGCCGGAAGTTCTGGAGCTGGGTAAAAAACTCAGCGTCGGCAGCTCCCTGCCGCATGAGATCCGGGAAGTGGTGATCCTCCGGGTCGGGTACCTCTCCGATGCCGCCTATGAACTCAAACAGCACACCGCGGTGGCGCGCCGGGTCGGGCTCAGTGATGAGATGATCGCCGCTATCGGGGAGTATCCCGACAGTTGTTTCCCCTTCACCCAGGAACATCTGGACTATCTGCACTTCACGGACGCAGTAGTCAAGGAGACCACACCCGGTGATGAGGTGTTTAGCAGGGTTCAGGTTCGGCTGGATAACAGCCAACTGGTGGAACTGGTTCTGTTGATCGGTTTCTACATGATGGTTTCCAGGGTGATGAACACCTTCAATATTGATTTGGAGACCGGGCCCGCCGAGCCTTATTCCCTCCGACTCCAATAACCGGGGTAGCTTATCGACGACCCTCCCCACCGCAGTGCACCGGGGGCCGACGCCATCGCGTCGGCCCCCGGTGCATTTGGTTCCCCAGGTAGGACACCGGGAATTTCGGGGTGCTTTCCAGCGGGCGGCAAAGATGGTTTCACCAGCGGTTTCGAACCCTTAATCTAGTTTTAATGAACCTTCCCTGAGGTGTTGTGGATGACACATCGCCGAGCAGGGAGCCGCTGAACCCTAAAAGGACGAGACCATGACGACAATCCCGGAGCCCTGCGAGCCCCGCAGCATTTGGACTTACCTGAACACCGTGCCCCACCGACTCGGCTGGGTGGAGGCGAATCAGGTTTCCACCAGGTACCTGGAATCCGGCGATCCGGAGGGAGAGGTACTTCTGTTGCTCCACGGCACTGCCGGAAGCCTCGAGAACTTCTGCGCCAATTATGGCCCGCTGGGGGAGCACTACCGGGTGATCGGTATCGACATGCTCGGCTGTGGTTACACCGCTAAGCCGGACCGGCCCTACCTGATCGCTGATTATGCTGAACATGCCCTGGCCTGCCTGGATGCACTCGGTATCGAGAAAGCTGCTGTCATCGGGGTGTCCCTGGGTTCCTGGGTCGGAGCCCGCATGGCGCATCTGGAACCGGGGAGAATCACCAGTCTGACCATGGTGGCCCCAGCCGGCATCGTGGTTGATGTTGAGAAGGAGAAGGCAGTGGGGGCGGATGTCCGCAACCGGCGTCAGAACGCGGCGCAGGCACCCTCCTGGGAATCCGTGACCACCGCGATGGGGCGTCTCATGCTCAATCCCGCCGATCTCATCGATGATCTGGTTTCGGTCCGGCTGCGGATCTACCAGCAACCCGAGATGGCCACCGCCATGGGTAACCTGCTGGCCTTCACCCGTGGAGATCAGCACCTGAGCCTGGAGGAGTGGCAGGAACTGACTCTGCCGGTGCTGGTGATTGCCGCAGTAGAGGCACCCAATATGTTCCTGGACAATGCCTATGCACTGGCAGAGGTACTGCCTCGTCCCACGCTGGTGGAATTAAGCGGTTGTGATCACTGGGCCCAGTTTGAACAACCCGAGGCCTTCCACCGGGCGGCCCTGGATTTCCTGTCCTCGGTCTCCGCTGGGGCTGCCGTGAATGTGGTTGAGGAGCGAGTCTGATGACCACCGTTCTGAGCAGTACCTCCACCGCAGATCAGATTCCTGCGCTCAGCAGCCAGATCCATGCTGACCTGGCCTGGGAACTTCATCGGGCGGAACAGCAGCGAACCCAGCTGCGTCACTTCTCCAGTCGTTTTCCGGAGATGGGCTTTGAGGATTCCTACCGGATCTCGCAGGCCTGGGCTGAGATCAAGAAAGAAGAGGGCCAGCAGATCATCGGCCACAAGATCGGCTTGACCTCACGTGCCATGCAGATGAGCAGCCAGATCGATGAACCAGACTTCGGAACCCTCTTCGATGAGATGCTCTATGAGTCCGGCCAGAGTATCGACAGCACCCGTTTCATTCTGCCCAGGGTGGAGGTGGAGCTGGCCTTCATCCTGGATAAACCCCTGGAAGGTCCCAGAGTCTCGGTGGCTGATGTCTACCGGGCCACCGAATATGTCACCCCGGCACTGGAAATCATCGATGCCCGCATTGAGCAGCATGACCGTGAGACCGGTGCTCCCCGTCGGGTTTTTGACACCATCTCCGATAATGCGGCGAATGCCGGCATCGTGCTGGGGGCGGCACCGGTGAAGGTGGATTCAATTGACCTTCGTTGGGTGGGTTCCCTGCTTCACAAAAATGGCGTGATTGAGGAAAGTGGGTTGGCCGCCGGGGTGTTGGGGAATCCTGCGATCGGGATCGCCTGGCTGGCGCGTCGACTTCACAGCATCGGTGAGCGGCTCGAAGCGGGGGAGACCGTGCTGGCGGGATCCTTCACCCGTCCGGTGTCGATATCTCCCGGTGATGTGGTGCATGCCGAATATGGCACGCTCGGCTCGCTCAGCTTCGCTCTCACTTAAATCCTTACACCGCCCACCTGAACCATCCGCTTTATCCCTAATAGATTGGACTTCCAGATGACCAGCCTTTCGCGCTCCCTGCCCCCTAACCGCTTCAAGCAGCGGTTACTCGCAGGGGAGCAGCTCCATGGGTTGTGGACGGTGCTGGGAGATGGTTATGCCGCAGAATTACTCGGTGGCTGTGGTTATGACTGGCTGCTCATTGACGCGGAACACGCGCCCAATGACCTGCGTTCGGTGTTACAGCAGTTGCAGGGGATAGCCGCCTCGCGGGAATATCTGGGGGAGCACGCCAATGAGGTGTCTCAGCCGGTGCTCCGCATCCCTCATGGTGATCCGGTGTTGATCAAGCAGTACCTGGAAATCGGGGTGCGTAACCTTCTGGTTCCCATGGTGGAAAGTGCTGAGCAGGCCGCTGGGTTGGTGAAGGCGATTCATTACCCCCAGGATGGTGCCCGGGGGGTCGGGGCCACCCTGGGGAGGGCTTCTCAATGGGGCCGCTACCAGGATTACCTGGCGAAGGCCTCGCAGAACATCACCCTGATCGTGCAGATAGAGTCCCGCAAGAGTCTGGAAAATCTGGCGGAGATTGCCGCCACCCCAGGTGTGGACGGGGTGTTCTTCGGGCCTTCTGACCTGGCCGCAGATTTCGGTCTCGCAGGTCAACCAGGGCACCCCGAGGTTACTGCGGCGATTGATGAGGCACTTGCCACCGCCCTGTCCCTGGGTGTTCGCTGCGGCATCATGATGATAAATCCGGAGGCTGTCCGTGAGTGGTACACCAAGGGCATCAGCTTCGCCGGGGTTGGAGTGGACACCATCCTGCTCACCCGGGCTGCTGATGAACTGCTCGCAAGTTTCCGGGATTGATCAAGGAACAGTCCTGCTGAGTTATTTCAGCATGCAGAAGCTATCCCACGCAGTTGTTCCTCCCACTGGGGAAGTACAAAGGAGAGGGTTGAATGCAGGCAGGTGCTGTTGTTGAGGGAAAGGCCCTGGTTCCAGAGTACGAAGTCCAACATCATCCCCTCCTGCAGTCGCATGAACATCCACGCCAGATACTCTCCCCTGCCTGCTTCAACACCCTGTTGTTGATCAAGGAAAAGCGCGATCTCTTTCTCGATCTGATGGACTCCTTGGGTCACCGCGGCGCCAGCGCTCTCCGGGGAATCCCAGTGTTGCAGCGCCAGCAGGAGACCCGCCTTGACGAGGTCCGGATTCTCTCGGATGCGATAGGTGAAGGAATCTAGCTCGGTGGCCAGGATTTCGATCCATGCCGAGCTCTCACCGCGCAGCCACTCGTGGGAACGTAGCAGTTTCAGATAGGGATCAGCCACGGCGGCCTTGACCAGCGCATCCTTGTCCTTGTATCGCCAGTAGAGGGAGCTTCGCTTGACTCCGGAATGGGCGCAGATCCGGGCAACGGTTGCACCTTCATAACCTCGTTGCGCCATCAGGTATCTGGTGGATTTCAGCAGGGCCTCGGAGGTTGAGTCCCTTTCCCCCGGCTCTGTTTCCAACGGGACTTTCCCCGGCTCAGGGGGGATGCCAGGGTTGTTGCAGTGCAGGCAGGTTGAGGTGTCGTGCCAGAAAGAGCCCCAGAGGATATTGCTGAGCAACAGGGCCCGCTTTTCCACCACCCGGTCATCAGTTTCAAGGTCGGAAACATAATGCCCGTCAAGGAACGCCATGGTCAGAAGGGCTAACCGTGCAGCTTTATCAGGGTGGGCGCTGGGAGCCTGTTCGCGGAGCGCCTGTTGCCACCACTTTTCAATGCGGGCCTGGGCTGCTTCACGCCGGCGGCGGAAAGGAATCTGTACCTGTGAATCTGAGGCGGCTCCCTCCAGCGCCAACATGATGCCCACACGGAGCGGTGCTTCGGAGGGGGTGGTGCGTAGGGCCGGAATAAGTTCGCTGAGTAGCTGATCTACCAGGGGTTGATCTGATTGGAAACCATGCCATCGGGGGCTACCGCCGGTTTCTGCGGCGGGAGCAGCAGTATAGGTCCCTTCCAGGGCGGTGGTGATCAGCTCATCCTTGTTCTTGAACATCCAGTAGATGGAGCTCGCGGGAAGGCCGGTTTCCTTGACAATCCGGGAAATCGTCGTGCTGTCGTAGCCGTAGCGGCCCACTAGTTCGGAGGTGATTTCGAGGATCTTCCTCCGGCTGGCTTCCCCCCGGGCATTTCGATTGCTGCGGCTCATCATGGACTCCTTGAACACTGCCTGAGCAGAGGTAGATGTGTCATTTCATTTGAAAGTGGTGCTTGACCAGAAGGGATCAAGAATATAGATCAGCTCTGGAACGATCGATACATTTAGTGTACCATCCACTACAGAAGAGGTGCATGTCACAAATCTCTCACTGTTGAGAAATTTTGCACTTATATGAATGACTGGAGAGGAAATGGCCATGACCATGGTTTCGTCCGATGTGAAGCGGGGTCGATCAGGGCAGCGGGGTGCTGAGGGCGATTCGGGGGGTACTGCCTCGGTGCTCAAGGCACTGAAGCTGCTTGAGGTGTTCCGGAGCGGAGATTCCACACTTGGGGTGACAGAGATTGCTCGTCGCGTTGAGGTGCCCACTTCCACGGCCTACCGCCTGCTGGCGTACCTGGTGGAGGGTGGCTTCGTGGTTAAGGACGGGTCGAAGTATCGGCTCGGAAATCGTCTCTTCGCCCTCGGTAATCAGGTGCCGCTTTGCCAGCCGAAAGGGTTGAGGGAGCAGGTTTCTCCCCATCTTGGTGAGCTTTATGCCGCTACCGGCCTGACGGTGAAGCTGGGAATTCTGGAAGGGCTCGAGGTGATCATCCTGGACAAGGTGGCTGGTCTTCGGACCGCCCCGGCGCCCACTGCGGTTGGTGGGAGATTGCCGGCAAACTGCACCAGCATGGGCAAGGCGCTGTTGGCTTTCGGGGAGAATTCCTTGCTGCTGGACTCTTCGCAGCTTCCACGGTTGACGCGATATTCCATTAATAGCCGCGAACTGCTGGAGCGTCAGTTTGATGAGATCAGGGCCTCCCGCCTGAGCTATGGCTCGGAGGAGGCGATGATCGGCCAGGTATGCGTGGCTTCACCGATCATTCAGGAGGGGCGAGCTGTCGCTGCGATCAGCCTCAGTGCCCGTCCCAATGATCCGAACCTCTCCCGCTCCATCGGGGCGCTCGCCAGTGCAGCGCGGCAGCTTGAGCGCTCCCTGGTTCTCTAGATCTTCTTTATTTCCTCACTGCCTGCAACATTCAAAAAGTATTGCGCCATGTGGAAAGCTCCGTTGGTGGCTCTGATCACAACCCATAAAGTGTGGACCAAGCGCTACAAAAGTGATCCACAACACTGACTAGCAGTATCAGTGATGCAGCGCAACTCAAACGCCCGGTCAAAACACAGAAGCTTTCCCAAAAACTCAGATTTGGAGCCCATCATGAAAAACCTCTCCCGCAACCGTTCCCTGCTGGCTCAGGTCGGCGCACTGGCATCCGTTGGTGTGCTTGCTCTGGGCCTGGTTTCCTGTTCTTCCGCTGAGGGGAACGAAGGTGGTGGGAACGCTGAAAACAAGAGCGAGCTGAAGATTGGTTCTTCCCCCTCCCTGGCATCTCTCTCGCTACAGGGTGCGATCGCCAACGGTCACTTCGGAGAAGATGGGCTCACTGTGGAGGTGGTACCCAACAAGTCCGCCAATGATGCGGTGCCACAGCTCCTCAATGGCGGTATAGATATCGCCCAGATGGACATGATCACCTTCCTCAAGGCCCGTAACGAGGGGCTGCCCATCCAGATTGTGGCAGGTGCAGGTGAGCAGTCCACGGATGGTGTGGAAGGAGAGATCTCCGGCGCAGGTGTGGTTGCCAACCCCGACAGTGATATCGAGGGTGCCTTGGATCTGGTCGGACGCACGGTCGGTGTGCCGGCCATCAAGACCCAGACCTGGATGAATATCCGGGCAATCGTGGATGAAGCAGGCGGCGACTCCTCCCAGATTGATTTCGTGGAGGTTCCCTCCGCCCAGACCATTGACCTGGTCAATCGTGGTCAGGTGGATGCTTCCACCCCCTCCGAGCCGCTGCAGTCATCCTCCATCGCCCAGAATAAGGTCAAGCTGGTTCACTCCACCGATGTTCCCGGCCTCAAGGGAGCACCCTCCTCGGTGTTCGTGGCCAGCGAGGATTTCGTGACGAAGAACCCGGAGACCGTGGAGAATTTCGCAGACTCGGTGTACACCGCCGCCGCTGAGATCCGGGATAACCCGGATCTGGCCAAGGAGATCGGTGAGAAGCAGCTGAACCTGAAGCCGGAACAGCTGGAAACCATGTTTGTGCCTGCCCTGGCCACCGATCACCCCACGGCGGAAGAACTCAACATGGTGATTGAGCTGGCCGTCCGATACGAGATCCTGGAAGCTGCCCCTGAGCTGGAGGGCGCATTCGCTGCTCCGGGTGAGGAGAACTGATGAGTGTCCTGGCCCCGGCTTCAAAGCCGACGACCGAATCCCGGAAATATCCGGGTACCAAACCAAAAGCAAAGCGGGATAAGACCTCCAGTCAGAAAGTCATGGGTCCCCGGATCCTCGCCATCCTGATCCTCGTGGTGGGTTGGCAGCTGCTCACCATGACACCACTGGTGGACACGGACAGTCTGCCCAGCCCGAGCATGATCTTCAGTGCACTCCTCGGCCTGTGGGGATCTGCGATCTACTGGTCCTCCCTGGGAAACACCCTGCTGGTGTGGGCACTTGGCCTCGGACTCAGCGCCCTGATCGGCATTCCCACCGGACTGCTGATCGGTGCCTCGTTGCGGGCCACCCAGAGCACCCGCTGGGTGGTGGACTTCTTCCGCACCATCCCAACGATCGCGCTGCTCCCTCTGGTGTTGTTGCTCTTCGGTGCGACCATGAAAATGTCCATCACGATGATCGTGCTCTCCGCGGTCTGGCCGCTGCTCATCCAGTCGATGTATGCGGCCAAGCAGGTGGAACCCCTCCATAAGTGGGTCATGGCGGTCTTCCGGATCAGCCTGATCGACCGGCTGAAGTTCCTCTGGGCGCCCAGTGTCGCGCTCTTCGTCTCCACCGGCATGCGGCTAGCGGCCACCATGGCGTTGCTGATGACCATCGCCGCGGAGTATCTGGGAGGTGCTCCCGGACTGGGGCTGCAGCTATCTCTGAATGAACTCGCTTTCCGACGTCCGGAAGTGTTTGCTTACGCACTCACCGCCGGCATGATCGGTGTCCTGATCAACCTCTTCCTTGTCCAGTTGCAGCGACGCTTCCTGTGGTGGCACCCGATCATCCGAGGAGAGCGTTCCTGATGACACGTCTAAAGAACCTCACCTGGGAGCTGTGGCTCCCGGTAGTCCTGATCCTCCTGTGGCTGGGGGCATCCGCCAACAGCACCAACTTCTACTTCCCGCCGCTGAGCGAGATCCTCTCCCAGACCGTGAACCTCTGGTTCATGGACGGCATCATCGAGAACCTGCTTCCCAGCCTGGGACGTATCCTCGCCGGATTCCTCCTGGCGATGCTCGTGGGTGTGATCGGCGGCATCATTCTCGGACTCCTCCCGAAGTTTGAATCTGCCCTCCGCCCCCTGCTTGAGCTGCTGCGCTCCACCCCGGGTGTGGCCCTGCTGCCCATCGCGGTGATCTTCCTCGGTATCGGCGACGGCATGAAGATCTTCATGATCGCCCTGGCCGCGATGTGGCCGGTCCTGCTCAACACCATCGACGGTATCCGTTCCGTGGAACCGGTTCTGCTGGCTGCCGCCAGAAGCTACCGGATTCCGCTCGCTGACCGGATCCGCTTCATCTACATGCCCAATGCCGCTCCCCAGATCTTCTCCGGGGCACGTCTGTCCATCGCCATCGCAGCCGTGGTCCTGGTGGTCACCGAGATGATCGGTTCCCCGGGCGGTATCGGTTACTTCATCCTCGACTCGCAGCGCACCTTCGGCATCCTCAACATGTGGACCGGCATCTTGATGCTCGGTCTCCTGGGCTACGGACTCAACCTCGCCTTCCGTCTCGTCGAGATGCGGGTGCTGTCCTGGCACAACGAAAAGAACGCCTGATCTCCTTCCCAGGTGTCTGGCCAACCACATCCTCCAAGCAGACAGGAACCCGCAATCATGTCCGAAAATCTCCTGGTCGTAGAAGGGCTCTCGAAGAGCTACGGCCCGAACCAGGTCCTCGGTAATCTCAACTTCAATGTCCGTTCCGGTGAATTCATGTGCATCGTCGGACCCTCCGGTGCCGGCAAGACCACCCTGCTGCAGTGCCTCTCCGGGCTGATCTCCCCCAGTGGTGGCTCGGTTTCCCTCCGTGACAAGGTGGTCACCGAACCGCCAGCCGAGATGGCCATCGTCTTCCAGGATTACTCCCGCTCCCTCATGCCGTGGATGTCTATCCTCGACAATGTGATGCTGCCGTTGCGGACCTCCGTCAAGGACAAGACCAAGCGTCAGGAACGTGCCATGGAGGCACTGGCTGAGGTGGGTCTGAAAGACCATACGACTAAGTATCCCTGGCAGCTTTCCGGTGGTATGCAGCAGCGGGTGGCCATTGCCCGGGCATTGGCCTACTCCCCGGCGATCGTGCTCATGGATGAGCCTTTCGCCTCGGTCGATGCCCAGACCCGGGCTGATCTGGAGGACCTGATCCTCGGAGTGAAGAACCGCCTCGGCATCACCATCGCCTTAGTCACCCACGACATCGATGAGGCCGTCTATCTTGCCGACCGGGTGCTGGTCCTGGGGCGTAAGCCCACCCAGGTGGTGGACATGATCGAGACGAATCTGGGTCTCGAAAGAGACCAGGTGAGCACCAAGTCCACCCGTGAGTTCGCGGAACTGCGTGCCCGGGTTTACCAGGAGATCCGCCACGGTGAGATCCCCAGCTCCAGCGGCGGAGTGGAAACACCGAGGCAGGTCGCTTCGACCTAGTCGATCGCGGTGTCGATAAGCATTCCGATGCCCAGCTGAACCTTCACCGCCGCCCCGAGGATCTCCCTCGAGGCGGCGGTTTCTCAATTGACATATACGGGTTCCAACCCGGGAAAGCACTCAGATGAATGACAAGATCTCGACACTGTTGGCCAAACTCAACACCGACCTGCTCATCGACGGGGAATGGGTTCCAGGTTCCACCGGCGAGACCCTGGAGGTGCTCAATCCGGCCACGAATGAGGTGATCACCAGCGTTGCCTCCGCCACCGAGGAAGACGCCCACCGGGCCTTTGCGGCAGCCTGTCGGGCGCAGGAGAGCTGGGCAAGAACCCCGGCCCGGGAACGCTCAGAGATTCTTCGTCGCGCCTTTGACCTGGTGATGGAACGGGCAGAGGACTTCGCGATCCTGATGACCCTGGAAATGGGCAAACCACTGGCTGAGGCCTACGGGGAAGTCACCTATGGCGGAGAATTCCTCCGCTGGTTCTCGGAGGAAGCTGTCCGCCACTACGGGATTTCCGGAACAACCCCCGAAGGCTCCCTGCACATGCAGACGGTGCGCCACCCGGTGGGCCCCTGCTTCCTGGTAACTCCCTGGAACTTCCCGCTGGCCATGGCCACCCGCAAGATCGCACCAGCCTTGGCTGCTGGCTGCGTCATGGTGCTCAAACCCGCCAAGCAGACCCCGCTGACCTCGCTTTACCTGGCACAGACATTGATTGATGCGGGCCTGCCGCAGGGTGTGCTTAATGTGGTCTGCGGCAGGAGTGCCGCGGCGATCTCCGCCCCGATCATGGCGGATCCCCGGCTGCGGAAGATCTCCTTCACCGGTTCCACCGAAGTGGGGAAATCCCTGCTGAAGTCGGCTGCAGATAATGTGCTGCGCACCTCCATGGAACTGGGTGGCAACGCTCCCTTCCTGGTCTTTGAGGATGCAGACATCGATGAAGCGGTTCAGGGTGCGATGGCCGCCAAACTACGTAATATCGGGGAGGCCTGCACCGCCGCCAACCGCTTTCTGGTGCAGGAATCGATCGCGGCGGAATTCACTGAAAAATTTGCGGCGGCGATGGAGGATCTGGTTCTGGGTAATGGGCTTGAAGAGGGGGTCACCTGTGGTCCGCTGATCGACGCACATGCAGTGGCCAATATGGTGGCACTCGTCGAGGATGCGGTGGTCCACGGTGCCACCGCGGTTACCGGCGGGACCCGCGGCGAAGGTACGGGCAACTTCTTTGCCCCGACGGTGCTGAAGAATGTACCGCCCCAGGCCAGAGTATTCCGGGAGGAGATCTTCGGGCCGCTAGCCCCGATCACAACCTTCCGCACGGAGCAGGAGGCGATTGCCTTGGCCAATGACACCGAATTCGGTCTGGCCTCCTACCTGTTCACCCCGGACCACTCCCGAATCCAGCGGGTCTCCAGCCAGCTGGAGTTCGGCATGGTCGGGATCAACACCGGGGTGATCTCCAATGCCGCCGCACCCTTCGGCGGGGTCAAACAGTCTGGAATGGGGCGGGAAGGTGGGGTTGACGGCCTCGATGACTACACCCGGTTGCAGTACCTGGGGATCAAGGATCCCTACTCCTGAACAACGGTCAGCATTTGCTGCAGGGCGCTAAACTGCTTCCCGCCCTGAACTTCCCCTGAATCATTCACCCGATTCCGCTAAAATTCCAGGAAGCTCCCCCCTGGAAGGTGGATGATCGGAATGATCGAGTTTGAAAAGGTTTCAAAGGTCTATCCCGATGGCACCACCGCGGTAGACGAGGTCTCCTTCACCGTCCCCGCCCACACCACCGTGGTGCTGCTGGGTTCCAGCGGTTCCGGAAAATCCACCCTGCTGGGCATGGTCAACCGCATGGTCACCCCGAGCTCAGGCCGGGTACTGATCAACGATGAGGACATCGCCGGCCGGGATCCGGTGCAGCTACGTCGATCCATCGGCTATGTGCTGCAGGCCGGTGGACTGTTGCCGCACCGCAGCGTGGTGGACAATATCGCCACCGTCCCCGTCCTGCAGGGACAGTCCCGCCGCGACGCCCGGATCCGGGCCACCGAGTTATTGGAAACCGTGGGCCTGGACCTCTCCCTGGCCCGGCGTTACCCAGCGCAGCTCTCCGGCGGCCAACAGCAACGCGTCGGAGTGGCCCGGGCACTCGCCGCCGACCCGGACATCCTGCTCATGGATGAACCCTTCGGGGCGGTGGACCCCATCGTGCGACTGGAACTGCAGCGGGAGGTCCGGCGCCTGCAGCAGGAACTGGGTAAGACGGTGCTCTTTGTCACCCATGACATTGATGAGGCCTTCAGCCTGGCCGATGAGATCGTGGTGCTCCGCCCCGGCGGCCAGATCGCCCAACGTGACACCCCGGAACACCTGCTCGCCCACCCCGTCGATGATTTCGTGGCGGAGTTCATCGGCCTCAAATCCGGGGCCAAGCGCCTGCATGTGGTGGAGGACGCAGGATCCCGGCTGGTCATGGACGCTTCCGGCCGTCTCCTCGGGGTGATTGAGGGATGAACTGGCTCTCCCAGAACCTCGACAATATCGGGGAGCTGACCCTGACCCACCTGCTGCTCACCGTGCCGGCGGTCCTGCTGAGCCTGCTGATCGCACTGCCCATCGGTTGGCTGGCGCACCGCTGGCAGCTGGGTGGGGGACTGATCCTGGTCCTGGTCGGGGTCATCTACGCCATCCCCTCCCTGCCCATGTTCATCATCGTCCCCTCAGTCCTGGGCATCGGTCTGCGCTCCAACGCGACCATGATCATCGTGCTCACCGCCTATGGGGTGGCCCTGCTCTCCCGCACTGTGGCAGATGCCTTCGCCTCCGTCCCCGGGGAAACCAGACGGGCAGCCACCGGCATCGGCTACAGCGACACCCGACGCTTCTTCACCGTGGACCTGCCCCTGGCCGCCCCGGTCATCCTCGCCGGGTTAAGGGTGGTGGTGGTCAGCACCGTCAGCCTGGTCACCGTCGGCGCGGTGGTCGGCATCCAGAGCCTGGGCACCTTATTCACCGATGGTTTCCAGCGCGGCATCTTCGCCTCCGTGCTCACCGGCCTGGTGCTCACCGTGGCCCTGGCCCTGCTGCTCGACGCCCTCTGCCTCCTGGCCGGCCGGATCCTCCTGCCCTGGCAACGCGCTGACACCTACCGCAGGGAGGTGCTTCGGTGAATGTCACCACCCTCACCCTGAACTGGTTCACTGACCCCGCCAATTGGAGTGGGGCGGGGGCCATCCCGACGCGAATGGTCGAACACCTCCTGATTTCCCTTGTGGTGGTCCTCATCGCCGCAGCACTGGCCCTGCCCCTAGGTGTCTGGATCGGCCATCAACGTCGCGGCGGCGGGGTGGTCACGGCTCTGGCGGGGGCTGCCCGGGCGGTGCCCACCCTGGGCCTGCTGACCCTGCTGGGCCTGGCCCTGGGGATCGGACTGCTCGCGCCGGGCATCGCCCTGGTGGTGCTGGCGATCCCACCCCTGCTGGCCGGTGCCTATGCCGGGGTGGCGGCGGTGGATGGGCAGACGGTCAAGGCTGCCCGGGCGATGGGGATGAAAGAATCACAGCTCATCTTCCAGGTGGAGCTGCCGTTGGCCGCGCCGGTGGTGATCGGTGGGGTACGTTCAGCGGTGATACAGGTCATCGCCACCGCCACCCTGGCCGCCTATACCGCTGACGCCGGGCTCGGCCGTTTCATCTTCGCCGGCCTGAAGACCCGCGACTACGGGGAGATGATCGGTGGCGCGCTACTGGTCATCGCCCTGGCACTGCTGGTGGAGGCCCTGTTCAGCCTGGCTCATCTCATTCCCGGGAGCGGTAACCGTCGCACCCGAACCCTTGAAAGGACCCGATCATGAAAACCCGTTTATCTCCCCTGAAGGCAGCCCTGGGCATCACCCTTTCCGCTGCGATACTCAGTGCCTGCGGCAGCGCCGGGACCCTCTCCGATGAGGAGAGCGAGGACCAGGTCATCGTGGTCGGCTCCCAGGACTACTACTCCAATGAGATCATCGCGGAGATCTACGCCCAGGCCCTGGAAAACAATGGCTACCAGGTGCAGCGGGATCTCCGGATCGGGCAGCGCGAGGTCTACATGAGTGAGATCGAGAATGGTGAGGTGGACCTCTTCCCGGAGTACACCGGCCCACTGCTGCAGTACTGGCAGCCGGACGCCGCAGAACGTCAGAGCGAGGAAGTCCATGAGGCACTTGTGGCGGCGGCACCGGAGGGACTCAACATCCTCGACCAGGCGAAGGCCACCGACCAGGATGCTTATGTGATCACCCGGGAATTCGCCGAGGAACACGGGATCAGCACCATCGAGGATCTGGCGAAGGTCAATGAGCCGATGACCCTGGGGGCCAACTCGGAGGCGGAGAGCCGCCCCAATGGTCCCGAGGGACTGGCCACAGCCTATGGCGTCGAGGTGGGCTTCACCCCGATCGAGGACGGGGGTGGCCCGCTGACGGTGAAGGCACTGAAGGACAATGACGTCCAGATCGCCATCATCTACACCGCTGACCCTGCCATCCAGGATGAGGACCTGGTGGTGCTGGAGGATCCGGCCGGCCTCTTCCTGGCCTCTCATGTGGTGCCGGTGGCCAGTGATGCGGTGGATGAGGAAGCCCGGGAGATCATCAACCAGGTCAGCGCCGCGCTGAGCGCCGAAGAACTGGTCTTCCTGAACTCCCGGAGCGTTAATGAGCAGGCGAATGCCGACACCATCGCCACCGAGTGGCTGGAAGAGGATTCGGCCGTCGGGTAGTACCCCCAGGGACCCCGGAAAACACCGGACCCGCTTGACGACGCCGAGGATCTCGACGTCGTCAAGCGGGTTTCAGGTGGGGTGGGGCTAATCCACATGCCCCGGCGCGGCCGGGGAGATCAGCGGCAGGGGAGTGTATTCGGCGCGCAGTTCACGCAGGATATTGGCGTGTTCCGCCAATTGCAGATCCTCATCCGTCACCGGGGTAAACTGCCGGGCCGGCAAGGGGGTGCCGTCGATGTCCATGCCGATATAGGAGACGGTGGCGTGGATCGCGGTCTGCAGATGCTCGCGGCCACCACGGGGGGCGCCGGAACGGACGTGGATGGACATCTGCATGGAGCGGGAATCGGTACGCATCATCCGCGCATCAACCTCGATCAGGTCACCGATGGCGATGGGGCGGTAGAAACGGATGCCACCGGCGTAGACCGCGACGGTGTGCTCCCCGGACCATTCCATGGTGCAGGCGGTGCCGGCCTCATCGATCCACTCCATGGCGGTACCACCATGGACCTTGCCGCCCCAGTTCACATCGGTCGGTTTCGCCAGGAAACGGGTGATCAGGCGGGGAGCCTGGGAAGGACCTTCATAGGTCTGCTTCTCCATCTCCTGCTCAATGGCCTTGCGCAGCGCGATACGGCTCTGCGCGGCGTTCTCCACCCGGGCCTGCTCCTCATTTTCGGGAACGAAGGAAGGCACCTCCTGGGCCTTACCCGTGGCGGTGTCCTTGGCCACGAAAATAACCAGGCAGTCACAGGCCCGGGTGAACACACCCTCCCGGGGATCGGCGGAGAACACCTCATTGACGATGTGCATCGAGGAACGACCCGTCAGCGCGATCCGGGAACGGACCTCCACCATGTGGCCGGAGGGGATCGGCCGGGTGAAGTGGATGTGGCCGACGTAGGCGGTCACACAATAAGTGCCGGACCACTGGGTGGCGCAGGCATAAGCCGCCTTATCGATCCACTCCAGGACACGGCCACCGCCGATGCCGTGACTACCCGCCAACAACACATCAGTGGGCGCGGCCATGAAACGGAGGGTGATGCTCGGAGACTTCTTCGTAATCGTCATTGAAATTAAAGGTCTTTCCTCTGGGGGCGAAAGCTAAGTGATGTTGTTGATCACCTTAGCGTGGCAGGAGAACAGGGTGCCTAGAGTGAAATGCATGAGAAAGAAGATTGACCCTGCCGAGGCACGCGCCGCTGTACTGGCGGTACAGGACTGGATCAGGGACCCGGAAAACCACGAAAAACCAGGCCGCACGCAACTTGCCGCGGCGGTGCGGCTCACCGCCCGCACCCTGGAAGATCTCGCGCCGGGGCATTCCGTGGAAGTGCGGGTACCCCCATTCGTGGCGGTGCAGTGCATCGAAGGCCCCCGGCACACCCGGGGAACTCCACCCAATGTGGTGGAGACCGACCCCTTGACCTGGCTGCGTCTGGTGGTCGGTCTGGTGGATCTGGGCAGTGCTGAAGGGGTGGAATCCTCGGGAACCAGAGCGGTGGAGGTGGGGCAGTGGTTACCTCTCATTAGTTTGCCGGGTATCTAGCGACTAAGATCAGGAGACGTGGTATCAATTGACCAAATCCAGGCCGCACAATCGAATCGAACCGTTGATCTGGATGATCACGGTGAAACCGCGCCCCGCGAGGAATGCGGTGTATTCGGAGTCTGGGCGCCCGGTGAGGAAGTATCCAAGCTCACCTATTTCGGGCTCTTCGCACTCCAGCACCGCGGCCAGGAAGCCGCTGGCATCGCAGTGGGCGATGGCGACAGCACACTGGTGTTCAAGGACATGGGGCTGGTGTCCCAGGTCTTTGATGAAACCAGTCTGGCCTCCTTGCAGGGTGATGTGGCCATCGGCCACACCCGCTACTCCACCGCAGGTGGCACTCACTGGGAGAATGTCCAGCCGATGTTCCGTTCCACCAAGGACGGCACCGATATCGCGCTCGGCCATAACGGAAACCTCGTCAACTACCGGGAGCTGCTGGACCGCGCCCTGGAAAAGAAGCTGATCACCGATATCGAACAGGCATCTGACACCGCGGTGATGACCGCGTTGCTGGCAGATGAGGTCAGCCAGGGCAAGACCGTCCTGGAGTCGGCCCGCGCCCTGCTGCCGCAGATGAAGGGTGCTTTCTGTCTGACCTTCACTGATGGTCAGACCCTCTACGCCGCCCGCGACCCCCAGGGTGTGCGCCCCCTGGCCCTGGGTCGTCTTGAGCGGGGCTGGGTCATCGCCTCCGAGACCTGTGCCCTCGACATCGTCGGCGCCTCCTTCGTCCGTGAGATCGAGCCGGGTGAGCTGATCGCCATCGACGCTGCCGGGGTGCACACCGAACGTTTCGCGGAGACCAACCACAAGGGTTGTGTCTTCGAGTATGTCTATCTCGCCCGCCCCGACTCCACCATCCGGAAGCGTTCCGTCAATGCTGTCCGCTTGGAGATCGGCCGTCGTCTGGCCCGGGAATACCCGGCCGATGGTGACCTGGTGATCCCGGTGCCGGAATCCGGCAACCCCGCGGCAGTGGGTTATGCCCAGGAGTCGGGCATCCCCTTCGCCCAGGGCCTGGTCAAGAACGCCTATGTGGGCCGCACCTTCATCCAGCCTTCGCAGACCCTGCGCCAGCTGGGTATCCGTCTCAAGCTGAACCCGTTGCGTTCGGTGATTGCCGGTAAGCGTCTGATCGTCGTGGATGACTCCATCGTCCGCGGTAATACGCAGCGCGCCCTGATCCGGATGCTGCGGGAGGCCGGTGCCGCGGAGGTCCATGTCCGGATCGCCTCCCCGCCGGTGAAGTGGCCGTGCTTCTACGGCATCGACTTCGCCACCCCGGGTGAGCTGATCGCGAACTCCGGTGACGGCCAGGACGAGGATTCGATCGTGAAGTCGGTCTGCAGCGCCATCGGCGCCGACAGCCTGGGCTACGTCTCGATCGAGCAGATGATCGAGGCCACCGAGCAGGTACCGGAGGATCTGTGCACTGCCTGCTTCGATGGCCACTACCCGCTGGGACTGCCCGCGGGTAACCCCAACGCGGAATTGGTCGCCAAGATTCAGGCAGCCAACACTTCCGAGAAGAACTAGACGAGCAGGAGAATTTAACTCATGAGCGAACACGAAGAGTCCGCTTCCTACGCCGCCGCAGGTGTCGACATCGAGGCCGGTGACCGCGCCGTCGAGCTGTTTGCCCCGCTCGCCAAGAAGGCCACCCGTCCGGAGGTCCGTGGTGGTCTGGGTGGTTTCGCCGGGCTGTTTGCCCTGGGAAAGTACAAGGAGCCGCTGTTGGCAGCCGGTTCTGATGGGGTGGGCACCAAGCTGGTCATCGCCCAGCAGATGGACAAGCATGACACCATCGGCATCGACCTGGTCGCCATGTGCGTGGATGACCTGGTGGTCTGTGGTGCTGAGCCGCTCTTCCTCCAGGACTACATCGCCGTGGGCAAGGTTGTGCCGGAGCATGTCGCCCAGATCGTCGCCGGCATCGCCGAAGGCTGCATCCAGGCCGGTGCCGCACTGCTCGGTGGCGAGACCGCTGAGCACCCCGGTGTGATGAAGCCCGGTGACTATGATGTCTCCGCCACCGCCGTCGGCGTTGTCGAGGCAGATGAGCTGCTGGGCCCGGACCGTGTCCGCTCCGGTGATGTCGTCATCGCGATGGCCTCCTCCGGCCTGCACTCCAACGGTTACTCCCTGGCTCGCCACGTCCTCCTGGAGAAGGCCGGCCTGCCGCTCGACGGCTACATGGAGGAACTGGGACGCACCCTCGGTGAGGAAATGCTCGAGCCGACCCGTATCTACGCCAAGGACTGCCTGGCTCTGGCCGCGGAGTGCGAGGTCCACACCTTCTGCCACGTCACCGGTGGTGGCCTGGCAGGCAACCTGGAGCGCGTCATGCCGGAAGGCCTCGTCGCCGAGATCTCCCGCGCCACCTGGACCCCCAACCAGATCTTCCGCACCATCCAGTCCCTGGGCAAGGTGTCCCAGGAAGAGATGGAGAAGACCTTCAACATGGGTGTCGGCATGGTTGCCGTGGTGTCCGCACAGGACCGGGACCGCGCCCTGGCGATGCTCACCGCCCGCCACATCAACGCCTGGGAACTGGGCACCGTCCGCACCGCCCAGGACGGGGAGGCCGCCAAGGTCATCCTCGAGGGCAGCCACCGCGACTACTGATCAGCCACCACCCCCCGCGCTGCTTCTCTGAGAAGGGGAGCAGCGGCTGGGGAGGGGAATGTTCCCGAAAAAAGATTCGGGGAGCAGTCTTCCCCGGTAGATTATGAAAATGACGGACGCCCGCTGATGCTCTCACCGCAGTGAGGGAATCAGCGGGCGTCCGCCTGGAACCACCCAGAATGATGGGCGAAGATCAGCGACGTCCCGGAGGGGCGCCAGCTACATCGTCTTCGTCGTCCAGGTCCACGTATTCCGCGTACCGGTCAGCGTAGTCTTCGTAGCTGTCTTCATAATCATCTTCGGGGTCCTCCTCATAGGAACGTGGTTGAGGAGATTGGCTGGCCAACTCGCGCTGAAGCGAGTCTAGATCCATCTCGTGAGTACTGTATTTCAACTGACGAGCAACCTTGGTCTGTTTTGCCTTCGCGCGACCGCGACCCATGGCCTGACCCCCTTGGAGTAAACGGAGCTATCCAGGGAATTCGGATGCTCCATCGGCTTTTCATGTTTGTGTATTCCTGTAGACAGAATAGCTGTTGTGGGCCGAAATGTCCTCACTGCCCCGCTGACCTTGGGGTTTATCAGAGTTTTAGGGACCCTGATCCGTCGATAGGTTGAGGGATTCGGCACTGATTAAGCCAATAGGTTTACACAGCTCATGACA